>JAFLCF010000345.1 GCA_017303735.1 Anaerolineae bacterium | reverse complement strand
GACCATGATGACGTCGATCATATTGAGAGATGCATTGATCAACTGTTGGAAGGAGATCGGTAATGCAATGGTGAGCATTTCGCGCAGGAAGGCGCGGTCTTTGAGGAATGAAAGGGACATGATGTGGGATAAAAGAGTTACGCATTACGAAATTCGTAATGCGTAATGTGGGTTAATCATTTTCCGGCGCGGTGCGGACGATATACAGCGGTCTACCTTTGGCTTCATCGTAAAGGCGACCAACATATTCGCCAAGGATGCCGAGCGAGATCAATTGTACGCCGCCCAAAAACAGCACCGCGATCAAGGTAGTGGCTTGCCCAAAAAATGCCCCGCTCCCAGCAATGCGCATGACAACCACGACCGGTATAGCAAGGATGGAAATTCCCGCCGAAACGAAGCCGAAGAATGTCGCCACTTGCAAAGGAAAGTACGAGAACCCGGTGATGGCATTAAGCGCCAGCTTTAACATTTTACGTAAGGGATACTTTGTCACACCAGCGACGCGAGCGGCACGCTTATAAGTGACGCCGATCTGCTTGAACCCAACCCAGGCAGACATGCCGCGCGGAAAGCGATGACGTTCCTTCATCTGTTTTAGAACATCCACCACCTTACGATCCATCAAGCGGAAGTCTCCCGTATCCACGGGGATTTTTACATCCGTGATGCGATAGATGAGGCGATAGAATAGGGATGCTGTCCATAACTTGAACCAGGATTCACCTTCGCGTTCCCCACGGACAGCATAGACGACCTCATAGCCTTCCTTCCATTTTTTTGCAAGTTCAAGGATGACCTCAGGCGGATCTTGTAAGTCAGCATCGATAATAACAATGGCATCGCCCCGGGCATAGTCCCACCCGGCAGTGATGGCGACCTGATGACCGAAGTTGCGCGCAAAAATGACAGGACGAATGGTCTTGTCTTTTTCCGCCAGTTCACGAATTTTTTCTGTAGAACCATCCGTAGAGCCATCGTCGACAAGGATAAACTCCCAGGGTTCCCCATTGGAATCCATGACCTCTTTTACGCGTCGGTAAAGTTCAGGTAGGTTGTCGATCTCGTTGTAGATTGGTGCAATAATCGAATAGGTAATTTTCATATATTAGGATTCCGTTTTGGCTTTGATGTAAAGCGAAAATTGCGTACGCGACTCAATTTTTCAATAGGTGTTTTGAATTGTTTTTCACCATCGTCCTCAAATGGTGGCAAACCGAGAATTCTCCGGCGTAAGTATTCCATAATAACGGCGACAGAAGCCAAAACCGGCACGATCAACAAGGCGCCGAGAATACCCCACAAAATGGTGGCGGTCAAAATAGCGATGAAGATCAATGCCTCATTCATATGCAAACTGCGCCCCATGATGATCGGGCGCACAAAGAAGTTCTTGGCATTGATCAAAATGACATATAACACCAGTGCGATTAGCCCAACCAACAGATTGTTCATGGTTGGGTCGGGTGAAATGCGAATCCACGAAGAGCCTTCGAGTAAGGCAACGCCAACGGCAAGAGCAGCCGCCACGGTCGGACCTACATCTGGAACCAACGTGAATAAACCCGCGATCACACCCAAGACCAACGCGCCAGGGATTCCGATCGCCGTCCATGCAATGGTAAAGACAATGCCCACCACCACCATCAAGACGATCTGCCCGCGCAGATATGCCATCCATACATTGCGCAAACGGCTGTACAACTCGCTCATATCAGGCTGATAAGGCTCAGGCGCCAAATGGATCAACCAACTGCGCATGCGGGGCCATTCAGACATGAAAAGATGCACACTGACAAGAATGATCAAGATCCACAACACATTGATGGATGTAGCTTCAAGCAGTTCAAGTGCCTCTTCAGGCAAAGGCGATAACATGTTTTCTTGAAAATGCGCCATGCTTTCGCCAACCTGCTCCAAATGAAAAACGAACCCACCCACTTGGATCGGTTTGGAAAGAAAGCCGCTTAATTCTTCAGATAGCTCAAGAATATCCTGCGCCACCAATTGAATTTCGTCGAAGAAGATCGGCGTTAGCACAGCAGGGACTCCCACCAATACGATCAATGCCGAAAAATACACCACATTCACAGCCACCGTGCGAGACATGCGCGTACGTTCCATCAGAAAGACAACTGCCGGGCTGATCAAGTAAGCTATAAAGGCGGCGATGATGAACATCGTCACTGCCTCACTGGCATAGATCAAGAAAGCAACAACAATAATAAAAAGTAGGATCCCCATCGTGTAACGAAAGGGAAGGCTCCATGAATCTGTTTTTTGTTTCATAAGATTTTTTTCACCGCATCTAAAGTTGGTTCGATCACTGGCGCAGGTGTGACAGCTTGCAAAGCTGCGCGCACATCCTTTAATCCGCTACCTGTGTTCATGACAAGGACGGGATCATCGCTTCCTACCACGCCCAGGCTGGTTGCTTTTACCAATCCGGCATAGGCAGTCGCCCCAGCCGGTTCGGCAAAGACTCCCTGCGTGCCGAGTTCTGCAATGGCATGGATGATCTCGTCATCGGATACCGTCACATAGGTTCCATCTGTATACATGGCTGCCCGCACTGCCCGCACGCCATCGCGTGGTAAGTCGACAGAGATACTATCTGCAATCGTGGTTGCAGAGACGGGTGTAATCGTCTCTGTGCGTGCATGAAAGGCATTTGCAATAGCAGCGGAACCCTCTGCTTGCACACCGATGATACGCGGCAAGTTGGGAATCCAGCCGAGTTCATACAATTCTTTAAACCCTTTATGAATGCCAGAAATGATATTGCCATCCCCTACTGAAACAAAAATGGTCAAAGGTGGGTGATCTTCCAACGCACTGTCTTTCTTATGCCAGTCGCGATGGGCTTCGATCCACCACTCCCAAATTTCAAAGGCGGCTGTCTTTTTTCCTTCAAGCGTAAAGGGATTGTAGCCTGTGTTGCGGCAATACCATCCAAATTCGTTGGCGGCTTTTACCGTGAGGTCAAAGGCGTCATCATAGCTTCCGTCCACGAGGATCACTTTTGCGCCAAAGATGAGCAATTGTGCCACCTTCGCCTGCGGAGCAGACTTGGGCGCGAAGATGACTGCTTTTTGTCCAACCGCCGCCGCCATGCCTGCCAAGGCTGCGCCTGCATTCCCAGTTGAAGCGGTCACCACCACTTCAGATTTAATTTCTTTTGCACGTGTGACCACAACCGCACTCGCCCTGTCTTTGAAAGAAGCAGTCGGGTTGCGCGATTCGTCTTTCAGCCAGAGATGTTTCAGGCGTAGTTTTTCGGCTAATCGAGGCAAGGCAAAGACCGGGGTCCAGCCGGAGGCGTGTAAAGGTGTAGAGTCGCCTGCGGGTTCGTTCACCGGCAACAGCGGCAGGTATCTCCATAAAGAAGTTTCAGTACGCGAGGTAATATCTTCGGGCTG
>JAFLCF010000344.1 GCA_017303735.1 Anaerolineae bacterium | reverse complement strand
GAGCAAGACCCCGAATGGCTTTCCAAAGGCGTGATTAAGTAACTCGCATCATTTTGTTATTAATTCATTTGATTTTGAATCTGGAGTTTCAATGACCAGTAATCACACTCGTAACCCCGGCACGCCCCTCGACCTTGACTGGGTGATGGGCGCGCATATCAACAAAAGCGCGGTCGAGCGGCGCACATCCACGCTCACAGGTCGCCGTACCGTGAAAAAAGATTGGCAAGCCGCATGGCTTTTACGCGCCGTCACCTGCATTGACTTGACCACTCTCGCAGGCGATGACACGCCTGGGCGTGTCAACCGTCTGTGCGCCAAAGCCAAACAACCAATTCGCCCCGATATGTTGGAAAAGCTTGGACTCGATGGTCAGAAGATCACCGTCGGCGCGGTTTGCGTTTACCCCAATCGTGTAGCGGATGCAGTTCACGCGCTTCAAGGCTCTAACATTCCAGTTGCCTCTGTTGCGACAGGTTTTCCTGCGGGACAGACTCCTCTGCCACAGCGCATTCAGGAAATTGAGCAAGCTGTGGAGGCTGGCGCAAAAGAAATTGACGTGGTCATCGCCCGCAATTATGTCTTGACGGGTGACTGGCAAGCCATGTACGACGAATTGCAGCAATTCCGCAAAGCCTGCGGTGACGCACACATGAAGACCATCCTTGCAACGGGCGAACTTGGCACGCTCAAGAACATTTATCAAGCCAGTTTAGTTTCCATGATGGCAGGCTCGGACTTTATCAAGACATCCACAGGTAAAGAGCCGACCAACGCTACTCTCGACGTCAGCCTCGTGATGATCCGCGCCCTGCGTGATTATCTCGACCGTTTCGGCTACAAGGTCGGCTTCAAACCCGCGGGCGGAATCAGTTCCGCGAAGCAGGCGCTGGCATGGCAATCTCTGATGAAGGAAGAACTCGGCGACGAGTGGCTGAAGAGTGATCTCTTCCGCTTTGGCGCCAGCAGTCTTTTGACTGACATCGAGCGGCAGTTGTATCACTATATTACGGGTCACTACGCCGCGAAACATCATATGCCGATGGGATAAGAAATTATCTCGTCATTGCGAGGAGGGTGCTCTTCCCGACGAAGCAATCTTATGTTCATAGGTGGGGATTGCTTCGGGCAAAGAACAAGAACGCCCTCGCAATGACGGAGAAAGAAAGGTAAAAGACTATGACCATACTAATAGAAATACCCAATACTGTAGCGCGCGCAATACGAATACCGCGCAAAGAACAGCAACGCCAATTGAAGATTGAACTGGCGGTCAGTTTGTACGCACAGGGTATCCTTTCATTTGGAAAAGCCTCTGAACTCGCAGAAATGACCCTTTTGGAGTTTGGTGTTTTGCTTGGCAAACGTAATATCCCGCGCCAATACGATGAGACTGATTTACAGGATGATGTTGCATATGCCAGCGGTCAGTTTCAAGTGGAGTAAAACAAAGGTTTGAGGTTTACGATGCCCATATTTGAATTAACAAAAGACAAACTGCAAAAAATCGAAGAAACTTCATTTAGTGCTGCAAGGATTCGCGAGCGGGCAGATTTACAACGTTTGCTTCAAAATCAAATTGAAATTATTTCCCCCAATACTTTGATAATTGCCGAAGAATTTGGAGAATGGGAAGATAGTCGCCGCCGTATCGACTTGTTGGGAATTGATAAGAATGCAAATTTGGTGGTTTTTGAGTTGAAGAGGACTGAAGATGGGGGACACATGGAGTTGCAGGCGTTACGCTATGCGGCAATGGTTTCGACAATGACTTTTGACAAAGCCATTGAGGTTTATTCAGACTTTCTAAGTAAAAAAGGCGGAGATGAAGATGCTGAACGCGATCTTCTCGATTTTTTGGAATGGGAAGATGGTGATGATGAAAGTTTTGCGCAGGATGTTCGTATCGTGCTAATTTCGGCAGAGTTTTCCAAGGAACTTACAACCGCAGTCTTGTGGCTAAACGATTATGGGTTGGATATTCGATGTGTTCGAATTAAACCTTATAACGATAGCGGCAGAACTCTTGTGGATATTGAGCAAGTTATACCCCTGCCAGAAGCAAGTGAATATCAGGTGCGGGTTAGCGCCAAGAGCAGACAGGAACGAATTTTGCGTAAGTCTACCAAAGACTTAACTAAATTCGACGTGAAGATTTTTGGCAAAATTGAATCTCGATTGGCAAAAAGAAACGCCATGTTTTTTATTGTCAAAAATTTATGCGATTCCGGCGTTTTACCGGAAAAGATAAATGAAATAATTAATTGGCGTCGCTTATTTTTGAAGGTGGATGGCACTTTGAAGCCCGATGAGTATATTCGCTTGGCTACTGTTCAGCGCGAAGCGGGTGGCAAGATGTTTGAGAAACGGCGGTGGTATTGCGATGATGGAGAGTTAATCTACTGTAATGGCAAAACTTATGCCCTCACTAATCAGTGGGGAAATAGATGGGGTTCTGCCATGAATCTCTTAAAAGAAAATTTCCCTAAAGCAGAAATTGACTTTTATGCAACAAAAGAGTCTGTAATTGAATAAAACCTTTGTGTCCCTTTGTGACACTTAGTGGTTAATTTCTTGGAGTTCTTATGAGCAAAATACTTGAAATCTTCAACACCATGGAATACGGACCTGCGCCCGAAGCGCCTGATGCCGTCAAGGCGTGGCTGGACGAGCACAACCGCAAGTTCGGCTTGTTCATCAACAATGAGTGGGTAACGCCGAAGGGTGCGAAGTTCTATCCTTCATACAACCCTGCGAATGGCGAATTATTAGCCGAGACCACGCAAGCTGGACAAAAGGAAGTCGATGCGGCGGTAGCTGCGGCGCGTGAGGCGTTCAAAACCTGGAGCAAGACTCCTGGTGTGACTCGTGCTCGCTATCTCTATGCCATTGCCCGCAACCTTCAGAAACATTCGCGCTTGCTGGCGGTGCTCGAAAGCATGGACAACGGCAAGCCGATCCGCGAGTCGCGTGATATTGATGTGCCGCTGTTGGCGCGTCACTTTTACTATTATGCGGGCTGGGCGCAGCTCATGGAAACCGAACTGCGCGACTATCAACCTGTTGGTGTGGTGGGGCAGATCATCCCGTGGAACTTCCCGCTGCTGATGCTGGCGTGGAAGATCGCGCCTGCGATTGCGATGGGCAACACGGTGGTGTTAAAACCTGCTTCGTATACCCGCCTGACTGCGTTGCTGTTTGCGGAAATTGTTGCAGAAGCAGGTCTACCTGCTGGCGTTGTAAATGTAATTACTGGTTCAAGCAGTGCAGGTTCGATGATCGTCGAACATCCCGATGTGGATAAGATCGCGTTCACGGGTTCAACCGATGTGGGGCGCACGCTCCGCAAGCAGACGGCTGGCTCAGGGAAAAAACTTTCGCTCGAGTTGGGGGGCAAGAGTCCATTCGTCGTGTTTGACGATGCCGATTTGGATGGAGCAGTTGAAGGCGTG
>JAFLCF010000343.1 GCA_017303735.1 Anaerolineae bacterium | reverse complement strand
ACGAACTTGGCTTTTGGGTTAAGTCGCCGCGTTATCTTTTTGCGGAGCCGAATCCGCTTTTCTATGAAGAAGCTGCCTGGGGTGTGACCACTCGCCGCGAACGACTTCAAACACTGACGGCACTTTCTAATTACCATTTGCCGTTTGCCAAAAAGCCCGAATTTCCGCCCATCATTGTCGCCTCAGTCCGGTCGTTGATGACACGTACTTTGCCGCGGCGGGACTTTCTCAAAGCGTGTAAAAAACTATCAGTAAACCAGAACAACCAACCCGATGGTCTGATGCGTGAGTGGGCGCGGATCGGATATCAACGCGTCAACACCGTCCTCGAGCCGGGTCAATTTTCCGGGCGTGGTGGCATTCTCGATGTGTGGGCGCCCACGGAACTTAATCCCGTGCGCCTTGATTTTTTCGGCGACGAGATCGAGACCATTCGCAGTTTTGACCCTGCCACACAGCGCACGCTTGAAAAACTTGAGACCATCCTTGTGACGCCTGCCCGTGAATATCTGGCAGACACCACTGAAACCGACAGCCAACTTTCTGAATTTCATATCCCGTTATTGCATCAACAACCGGCTTCATTGTTGGATTATCTGCCGCAAAAAACGCTGGTATTGGCAGACGATATCAGCCTGATCGATGTGATGGCGAATGAAGTGGAGGAGCAGGCGGTTAAGTTTCGGCAGGAGAGCATCAAGGAAGGCACACTTGCGGAGAGTTTCCCGGTGCCGTATGTGCCGTGGTCTGAGTTGAACGACGATCTTACCGAGTTTGCTTATTTGGAGTTGGGTCATTCCACGGAAGCCGAAGATGGACTTCAGTTGGCGGCGCATTTCAGCCATGATGAACGTTTTGGCGGCAGACTCAAACCGTTCATTGATTATCTTGCACCGCTCGTAGATAATGGCGAACAGGTCTTTATCATTTCGCGTCAGGCGCAGCGTTTGCGTGAATTGTGGTTTGAACATTATCCTGACTCTGAACACACAAATCTCGAATTTTTTGAAGCATCCCTCTCAGAAGGTTTTACTCTCAAAGCGGATTCACATTTCACTCTTCACCTAATCACCGACTCCGAAGTCTTCGGTTGGGAGCGCCCGCAACCACGTACACGTCAACGCCAGACTGCAGATACGCCCGAAGCTTTGTATGCAGACTTACAAGTGGGTGATTACGTCGTCCATGTGGATCACGGTATTGGGCGATTTGGCGGGTTGATCCAGCGGCAGTTGGATGGGCACGAACGTGAATTTCTCACCGTTGAATATGAGCGTGGCGACATCCTGTATGTTCCCGTCCATCAAGCGGACCGGCTCACGCGTTATGTCGGCGCGGACGGCGGCAAACCATCGTTGGATAATCTCGGCGGGCAGGCATGGGCTGAGACGAAAGCGCGAGTCAAAGAAGCGGTGCAAAAGGTCGCCGAAGATTTGCTCGATCTGTATGCGCGCCGCCAGGTGGTGGAAGGATATGCCTTTGCCCCCGATACGCAATGGCAGAAGGAATTGGAAGACAGCTTCCCGTATGTGGAAACCGAAGATCAGAAACGCGCCATCGTAGATATCAAACGCGATATGGAACGTGCCCGTCCGATGGACCGTTTATTATGCGGGGATGTAGGTTATGGCAAGACCGAAGTTGCATTACGTGCCGCATTCAAAGCGGTGATGAGCGGCAGGCAAGTCGCTGTGCTTGTGCCGACGACGGTGTTGGCGCAGCAGCATTTTGAAACTTTTTCTCAGCGTCTGGCGGCTTTCCCGGTCAAAGTGGAGATGCTTTCGCGCTTCCGTACCCCGCGCGAGCAGACGGAGATTTTGCATCAGCTCTCCATCGGTGAAGTGGATATCATCATCGGTACGCATCGCTTGATCTCTTCTGATGTTGTATTCAAAGACTTGGGCTTGGTCGTGATTGACGAAGAACAGCGCTTCGGTGTGACGCATAAGGAGCATCTCAAAAAACTGCGTACTGAAGTGGATGTGTTGACTCTAACGGCTACACCCATTCCGCGCACACTTTACATGGCGTTGACCGGCGTCCGTGATATTTCAAACCTCAATACGCCGCCTGAGGAACGTCTGCCGATCATCACCCATGTAGGACCATACTCTCCGCGTTTAGTGCGCCAGGCGATTCTGCGTGAGTTAGAGCGCGGCGGACAGATCTTCTTCGTGCATAACCGTGTGCAAACGATCGATGCCATGAAGGCGCATCTTGAAAAACTCGTGCCTGAGGCTCGGGTGGATATTGGTCATGGGCAGATGCACGAGACACAACTCTCTGCGGTCATGCGTCGCTTTACCAATGCGGAAATAGACATATTGCTTTCCACGACCATTATCGAATCAGGGTTGGATATTCCGAATGCAAATACGCTGATCGTTGATCGTGCGGATACGTTTGGTTTGGCTCAGCTTTATCAATTGCGCGGACGTGTCGGGCGCGGAGCCATGCGGGCGTATGCATACTTCTTCCGTCACAACAAAATGTCGCCGACGCAGGAAGGACAGCAGCGTTTGGAAGTGATCGCAGAAAATACGCAACTTGGCGCGGGCTATTCGATTGCCATGCGCGATCTTGAGATTCGTGGTGCCGGTGAATTGCTAGGCACGCGTCAGCATGGCTTTATTCAATCGGTTGGCTTTCATCTTTATACGCGGATGCTCGCCGATGCAGTCAGACGGTTTAGGCGTATCGCTTCGGATGTATTGAAAGTGGATCACGAAAAACTGGATAACGCTTTCTCTTCATTCAATTTGCCGCTTTCCATCCCTGTTAATGTAGACCTTCCTCTCGCGGTGGGTATTCCCGCACAGTACATTCCCGATCAAGACCTGCGCTTGCGCTTGTATCGTCGCATCGCAGACCTGCGCGACGAAACCGAGTTAGATGCCCTCGGCTCAGAATTCCGTGACCGGTTTGGTCAACTACCAGAAATGGTGCAGAATCTTTTTTATCAGATCCGCGTGAAACTGCGGGCGGAGAAGCTTGGCTTGACCTCGGTGGGGTGGGAATCGGGGCATATCCTGCTGCGGTATCCGGCACCAGCCGACGGCGCGGAGGCGAAGCGTCTGCCTGATCTACCGAATGGTGTGAGGGGCGGCAAAGGTCAATACTGGGTGGCGCTCACAAAGGAAGAAGTCTGGACTTCAAAACTGTTGGATGTCTTAACCCGCTTGGGGGATGTCTCTTGATTTGGTTCTGTGGGTTAATTCATTAAAACTTAGAGGAGATGTTCTATGAAAAAACGCCCCGTGATTGCTATTTTGATCTTGATCGTATTTACCTTTGCCTGTGTGCCGGGGCTTGCCGCCCCAACTCAGGATGTTGAGCTGATCGTTCAATCTACTTTGCAAGCATTGACCTTGCAAGCGTTAGAGGGAACACCTGCCGGTGAATCAGAAGCTGCGGTTACCCCTGAAAGCCCGGCAAGCCAAACCGGCTCGATCTCTGGCAAGTTA
>JAFLCF010000342.1 GCA_017303735.1 Anaerolineae bacterium | reverse complement strand
ACAGCAATCCCTAAACACAACGTTGTATAATTTGAGCATCCAAGTAAAAGTGACGGTCATCCGAAAGATGACCGTCACTTTCTCATGAAAGGAAGAAATGTCTCAATCCACCAATTCCTCGCGCGGTTTCATCATTGCACTCACCGCCACCATCATTTGGTCCACGACCGGTCCGCTCATCAGCTATTTGAGCAAAGCCTATTCGCTGCCCTCGCTCGTGCTCGCCTTCTGGCGTGACTTGTTCGTAGCCTTCGGCATGTTGGTTGGTTTGTTGATCTTCAGCCGCAAACTCTTTGCATTGGATCGCAAGCATTGGGGTTTCATGATCTTGTATGGATTTTCGCTGGCGGTCTTCAACTCGATGTGGACGTTCTCGGTTCAATACAACGGGGCGGCTGTTGCTACAGTTCTAGCCTTTTCCTCGCCTGCAATGACGGCTGTGCTCAGTTATCTCGTTTTCAAAGAGCGCTTCAACGGCGTCAAGATCATCTCCATCGCTTTGAGCTTTATCGGCACGATTCTGGTTGCAGGCGCCGCAGACCCCGCCGCGTGGAAGTTAAATCCGCTCGGCATCATCTTCGGTTTGTTGACCGGCTTGATGTTCGCCATCTACAACTTGCAAGGCAAAGCCGCCGGTGACCGAAACATCGATTCATGGACAGCGCTCTTATATAGCTTTGCCTCTGCCACGTTCTTCTTATTCTTCTTCACCATCGCCAGTGACCTATTCATCACCAAACAACCTTTGTTCTCAGACCTGCTTTGGTTGGGCAATTCGATCCCCGGTTGGGGCTTGCTCTTCTTCCTCGGCGTGGCACCAACTTTGGGCGGCTTCGGTTTATACACGTTGAGCATCCGTTATCTCTCGCCCACGGTTTCAAACTTGGTCGCAACCCTTGAACCTGTCTTTACTGCAGTTTGGTCATATCTCTTCCTAAGTGAAATAATGACAGGCGTTCAATTTGGTGGAAGTTTATTACTGCTATTAGGCGTTATCCTGCTGAGAACGGCTGATAGAAATTAGACCTCTGGCAAAAATCTATTGGGCTTATGCAAAACTAGACTATCTGCGTTTTGTGTAAGCCCAATTTTTATTCTGATATGGTTAAGGTACACAACACTGTGTTATTCGTTTCAAGGTCGGGTCCCCAAATGAACTGCGCAGATGAGTCCCATGAGATCTGGTCGTATCCATCTTTGGGGCTTACTTGGGATGCCGAATAGATCGAAGCAGGGTTCCACGACGAAGAATCAAAAGTGGGCAGCATCCAACCGGCGGGTTCTTCAAGTGAAGTAAAACCACAGGGCATGCTGCCAGCCACCGGGTTGTTTTCATTCTCACAAGCCTTATCTAATGGCGCTTCATGGATAACGGTGCAAACCCAGTCTGCATTGGTGACAGCAATCAGTTCGCCGGTTTGTGCATTGGTGAATTGTGCGATCAACCCGCCGTCGCCCATTTGTTGGCGGTTCGAGCCGATATATTCCAAGCCGGTATCATTTTCTTTGAAATCTTTGGCGATAAAGTTCAAGGTCATGGGATAGGATGCCGTGAAGGTGAATGTCTCTGCATTGAAGGAACGCTCGGTCGTGATCGGAACTGAATCTTCTTTAATGAGCTGGTCAGCCAGATAAAAAGCGAACCAATTATCTGCCCAGACCTCGGCGTTGACCTGCACTTCAGCCGTTGAAGCATCTGCGGATTGCGCTTGAGGTTGCTGCTCCTGTTCGATCACTGGCTCCGGCACAGCAACAGATGCAGGCGGCTGACAGGCAGTGATTGCCAGAACAAAGACGAATGACAATATCCATTTGCGATTCATAACTCTTTTTCCTTTTCGATACAAAGTTTGGCTCTGGTGAGGGTTATGCCCTCACCAGAGTGGAGAAATCTATTTTGCTACGGTCTTCCGCCTGAAGGGACACACACCAACTGGCTGGAACTTTGCGGGGTTTGGCAAGAACCATTCACCGTGTTGTTATTTCGTCCATTGAATGAACAGGCATCATTCAACTGTGAGGTGGAACAAGCGTCAATGGCAGCTTGAGGCGGTTCATGGCGACCATTTCCGTTACGCCCATTATTATCATTATTCCCCTGTTCGGCATCCGTGGACGTAGATGCCTGCATGGTCGAGTCGATCATCACCGTAGACTCATTGAAGAAGAAAACATTCTCTTGAAGTTTCGTCACATCGGTATTGCGGCGAATGATATCGGCAAGGCTGGTGTTTTCGATCTGATCCACCAGATTATTCGGCAATGAGTGTTGATACCAGAAACGATCTCCTTCTCGCAAGCGCACGAACTGGTCAACGATAATGGCAGTGAAGGTTTCGCCCATGCTGGAGTTTGGCAAATGGTCTTCTGCCAAACCGCCGATCCACAAGTCGATGTTATCGACATTGCCATAAGTGGAGGCGAGTTTTGCTTGCAATGCCGGGTCGGATGTGATCTGGTCAAAGCTGGTGATGCGCTCCAAGCCGTACGTCTCACGGACGGTATTGTAATCTGCCAAGCCATGGTCACGTCCGCGTTGGATGTTGAGTGAGGCGAGGTCGAAGCCGCCTTGTCCCGGCTCGCCGAAGAGGAAATTGCGGACATCGTCCACGATGATGGGATCGATCTCTTGCGCATTGTCGGAAGCGAGATATTTGAGGACGGGGTCAATGCCTGTATCGCTGAGCACGACCGGGTTAAAGAAGGAGTCGCGCAGTTCCATCGCGTCAAAGATTTCTTCACCGTCGTTATCCAAAAATTCAATATCGGCACCCAACATGCTGTGACCAAAGCGGAAAGCCGCCGTGGAAAATTCATTGGCAATGCCCGGATTCACATCCGCTTGATAGCCGCGATAATTAGGCATGGCGTTCTCGCCGAGGAAGGCTGGCAAGAATTCATCATAGGTAATCTTCTGCAATTCTGCGATCACGACCCGACGTGCAAATTGATACAACTCTTCATCCGTCCAATCGGGGTGACGTTGTGCGGCTTCTTCGGCAATGCGGTTGTGTTCGCGAATGAACAAAATATGCAGCGACGATAATTCAGGGTTCTCATTGGCACGCACATCACCAGCGAGAAATAACTGAGCATCGTCCACGCGGTGAGCATCGTTGGCATTCTCAAAGCCTGCGGTGTTGAAAGGCATAAAATTATTTTCACTGACCTTCATCCGCCCGCTTACGAATTCGCGCAATGCGGCGGCACGTTCCGCATCCACGCCGTAGATCTGTGAACCATCAACAAATGCTGTAATGGCATTCACCTGCTGGCGCGGATTATCTGTGGATGTTCCCGTCGCCGGGTCATATTGGGAGCGCGAGAAAAAGATGGTCATCTCGCCTGTGCTATTGGGGTCAAACCATTCATCGCCCGAAGGGACGATCACAGGGTAGGACTCTTTCGGGTCGGCAGAGCCGGTCAGGTCGATGTCATGATCGAGGAACTGTCCCCAGGCATAGACAAATGCGG
>JAFLCF010000341.1 GCA_017303735.1 Anaerolineae bacterium | reverse complement strand
GCTCCAGTAGGTCAATTCATTCGCGCCGAGGGTGAAGGTCACCGTCTTCTTCTCACCAGGCTGGAGGGTGATTCGCTCAAAGCCTTTCAGTTCGCGGATGGGGCGGGTGTCGGTTCCATATTTTTGATGGATGTAAAGTTGCGCCACTTCGTCGCCTGCGACTTTGCCTGTGTTGGTCACATCTACGCTGACGGTGAGACTCGCGCCGACTTTGATTTTTTCGGCGGACACTTTGAGATTGGAAAATTCAAAGGTGGTGTAACTAAGACCGAAGCCGAAGGGATAAAGCGGCGTGGGCAAGCCGTCCCAATAGCGCGGGTTGTACATGGGGCTGCCTTCGGGCGAGTGGGTCATGTTGCGGGCGTAGTAGAGCGGCGCGTGGCTGCCCTTGCGCGGGAAAGTGACGGGAAGTTTGCCGCCAGGGTTTGCGTCGCCAAAGAGGATATCAGCCACGGCGTTGCCGCCTTCGGTGCCAGGCTCCCACGCTTCGAGAATCGCGGGGACGTTTTCGGCTGCCCAGTTAATGCTGAGCGGGCGACCATTCAATAGCACGAGGACAACGGGCTTGCCAAGTGCAGAGACGGCTTTGAGCAATTCTTCCTGTCGCCCAGGCAGATCGAGCGAAGCACGTGAAGCGGCTTCGCCAGACATGACGTCTGTTTCACCAAGCACCATGATGACTTGATCGGCGGCTTTGGCAACATCCAATGCGGATTGAAAAGCCGCTTCAGACTCCGCTGGAGTTTGCTCAGGCTTCCTTTCCTGACCTGCCATCAGGCTTTCAAACCACGAAGGGATGTCACGTCGAATCTCTGGACCCGAAGCATAGGTCACTTCGGCATTCGGCAACTTGGCGCGGATCCCTTCCAACACGGTAACAGCGGCGGGCGTGTGACCGAAGACCATCCACGAACCTTCGGTGGCTTGCATGGAATCGGCAACGGGACCAATGACCGCAACTTTCTTGATGTCTTTGCTCAACGGCAGAAGTCCGCCTTCATTGCGAAGCAAGACCATCGAACGCTGTGCCGCCCATCGCGAAGCGGTGCGATGCTCAGGAAGTGCAATCACTTTTTCGAGCAGGGTTTCATCCACATACGGTTTTTCGAACAAACCCATCTTGAATTTGATGGTGAGGATCGGGCGCACGAGTTCGTCAATTTCGGCTTCGGTCAACGCGCCATCTGCAACCAACTGCGCGGCATTCTCGGTGTAGGTGTAACTGGACATGTCCATGTTCATACCAGCCTTGAGTCCGCGCAGGGCGGCTTCGCGTTTGTCTTTGGCGTGATGTTGAATGACCATGTTGCCAACGGCGAATGCGTCTGAAACCAAGAAGCCATCGAAGCCCCATTCTTCACGCAGAACCTGACGCAACAACCAACGGTTGCCTGTGGCAGGCACATCGTTCAAATCCATGTACGCGCTCATGAAGGTTGCCACGCCCGCGTCTGCGGCGGCTTTGAAAGGCGGCAAAACAATGTTGCGAAGTTGCGACTCAGAAAGATAGACGGGGTCATAATCGCGTCCGCCATCTGAATAGCCATAACCCGCAAAATGTTTGGCGCACGCCAACACGCGCTCAGAGTCCGAAAGGTCATCGCCTTGGAATCCGCGCACCTGTGCAACCGCCATCGCCGAACCGAGATACGGGTCTTCGCCTGCGCCTTCGACAATGCGTCCCCAGCGCGGGTCGCGGCAGATATCGAGCATGGGACCAAACGTCCAATGCAGACCCGCCGCGCGCGCTTCCTTCGCCGCGATGGTCTGAGTCTTCTCTGGCACGTTCGGGTCCCACGAAGCCGCCATCGCCAGTGGCACAGGGAAGATGGTGCGGTAGCCGTGGATCACATCCAACGCGAACAACAGCGGAATGCCCGATGGGCTTTCTTCGATGGCGATCTTTTGCAACTCGTTGAACTTCTTCGTATCGTTCAGCCACAAGACCGAGCCTGCGCCGCCTTTGCGAATCTGGTCTTCGGCTTTGGGACCTGGAGCAAACTCCGCGCCGCCCACTTGATTGAGTTGCCCGACTTTCTCTTCGAGACTCATCTTCTTGAGAAGCGCTTCAACCTTCGCCGATACCTGTTTATCTGTTCCTGATGTTTTTGCCTTGCTCATGGTTTTTTTCTCCTTCTTCGACAGATTGGATGGTAGAAATTATTTTTTCGTTCTTCTTAATAATGACTATGCTGACTTTCGAATCACCAACTCAACGGATGTAGTCACATTCGTGATCTCGCCTGTCTTGATATAGTGGATCAGATTTTGTGCAAGCAACTGCCCCGCCATTGGCACATTCTGGCGGATGGTCGTCAGCGGCAGGTTGTTGTACATCGCAATGGAAACATCGTCATACCCTACAACAGCCACATCTTTGGGAACACGCCGTCCGCTTTCGAGAATCACTTTGATGGCGGCGATTGCCATCAGGTCGCTGTTGACAAAGACTGCGTCCAGATCGGGCGATTGTTTGAGCAAACGCTGCATCGCGTCCAACCCAGAGGCGTAGGAATAATCGCCATACACTACGCGTTTTGCGATCACCTTTTGCCCGGCTGACCGCAAGGCATTTTCATATCCTTGATAACGATGATGAACTGTCAGATCATTGGAAAGCCCGCCAAGAAAGGCGATGCGCTGCCTGCCAAGCTGGATCAAATGCTGGGTGGCGAGCATTCCACCGGTGATGTTATCCCCCGTCACAGAGCAGTAATTAAAACCCGCCATGGGCACACCCCACGCAATGAACGGCGCACCCAATTCAATCATTTTTTCAATCATGGCTTGGTTGGTATACGGTGTCACCACAATAAATCCATCCACACGCCCGCTGCCAAAATACGAATTGATACTTTTTGAATCATTTGAATCGATATTCGCAATGAGAAGGTCATATCCTAAAGAACGCAACTCATTCCCAATTCCGCCCAAAATCTCAAACCCAAATAAACTTTCTGGCGAGAAGAATTTCTTTTCCAACCCTGGGGTAACAATGGCAATTGTATGGCTCTGCCGCACTCGCAGGTTGCGGGCAGAGACATTAATGCTAAAGTTATGCTTTTTGGCAAGTGCCTGAATACGGTCTTTTGTTTTTTGATTTAGGAGGGGGCTGTCATTTAAAGCGCGAGAAACCGTCGACTTGGATACTTTCGCCAAGCGGGCAATATCATCAAGGGTTTGGATGCTTTTTTTGCTCATTTTTTGCAATCGATTGCATTATAAACACTCAACAACCAATGGTCAAGAAAGCAAATAGCCGTTTTGCCGGATCATAAACACTGTCGGGAATACGATGATAATCAAGCCAACGAAACGCGCCTCAAACCTGACCTGAACCTGCTCCCCACCATTGGGCTTATCACTTTCGCTGTGAGAGTCCCCGATGATCTCAATGCTATATCCATAAAAGATACCTCTTGCAGTTACAATACAGAACCAAAACCGCCCGTAAACCAAAAGGAATCCATGAACCCCACCGACCTCATACTCAAAAATTTTGAAAAAG
>JAFLCF010000340.1:1581-3508 GCA_017303735.1 Anaerolineae bacterium | reverse complement strand
CTACGAAGTCTTCGCCGTTAACCCGCGCATCGCTTCTTTCCAAGGCGACACCTGCTACCCAGACCTAACCTCACTCCCCACCAAGCCGGATGCAGTCTTCATCCTCGCCAACCCTAAAGTGACCGATACAATCGTCAGTCAATGCGTGGACTTGGGCGTCAAACACGTCTGGATGCATTGCATGATGGGCACCAAGCCCGGTCTCGCCGCCAGCACCACCAGCGTCTCCCCCTCTGCCGTGGATGTATGCAAAGCCAATGGCATCACTGTCATCCCCGGCTCCTGCCCCAATCAATATCTCAACCCCGATGGCGGACATAAATTCATGAACGGGATGTTTAAGCTATTTGGGTTTATGAACGTGAATTAACGCTTTGAGAGTTTTTCTTAAGTACACGGATTTAACGGATTACACGGACAAAAACGGATTTTTCAAAGGTTTGTTCCGCAAGAGTCCGCAAAATCAGTGTAATCCGTGTACAAAAATGACTTATGAATAGTTCTCCCGCAAGAAGCGTTCATGTCCCTGTTTGACGAGTGTTTTCAATTCGTCGAACAGGGATTTTTCGACGGTCTTAAAGTTGAAACAGGATTTTCCTTGCATGTGTTTCTTAAGATCTGGTGAAATGTCTTTCAGCAGATCAGGGTGCATATAAACGGGCATGAAATAAAAAGAAACGTAATTCTTTTTGATATGAACCGAGCCGAAATAGAGTTCTTTCTTCCATTTCTCACTATAGGATGCGTCAAGATAAAAGGCATTGTCCGTATCTTGCTTCACGGTCATCGTTTTGGCATAGGGTGTGAGAATGGCTTTGAGGTGTTTAAAGACAAGCGGGAATTCAGTTTGAGCGGGCATATTCAATCTCCTATAATCTATGGGTCAATCAAAACACTATTGGCAGCTTCCTGTAACTGAAGCGCGACTTCTTCCGATAGATTTCCACGATAACTCAGCCCAACTGGGCTTTCCTTGAAAAAAGTGACATAGAAAACACAAGCGGCGAGATAGGTTCCCTGCTCAGCGGGGTGACTGCCATCTTCCAGCCAGAGTTGCAGGTCTGGGTTTGCCTGCAAGGCACGGAACCATGCCAAGCCCACAGGCGCAAGGCGCACATTCAGTTCGCTGGCAATGCGTGCATACCCCTGATTGATCTCGTACTGCATGCCCTCGTAGGTGAACAATCCATTTTCAGGGAAGCCACCACGATGTGCCCAGGTTTCAAAAAAGATCGGCTCAGCAGAAATAGAGCGAATCTGTCGAACCAATTCTCTAGCAGCAGGGTACATGGACTGAGTCCGCGATGCTTTGATGGAGGGAATCTGACTTTGCTCCTGTAGTACAACATAGTCCCATGCGCTGGAGGTTAGCGTCGATGAAAATTGTGGTGAACTGAGATGTTCCACGAACCCGACGCCACCTTCAGCGAGCATGGCAACTTCCACAGGATGACCACTAGAACGCGCCAGGTTGGCAAAGGTATTGGGCAGGTCATTCGTAAAGGTGTAGCTGTTGCCCACAAATAGAATCCGCAGACACTCATCGCCGCTGACATCGTCACAGCGGGTTGGTGTGCAGCTTGAAAGAGAGCTGATCACGATCAGAAAAAGAAAATACTGGAGCGCTCTTTGAATCTTATCCATATCAGGTGTCCATTATTACTGCACCACGATCTCCATAAAGACTGTATCACCGAAGAGATTGCCATCCGGGTCGGCGGCTTGCCAGGTGGATTGATAGGTGCCCAATTCTGTGGGAGCAATGAAGAGAATACGCAAGGTGACTTGTGAACCTGCGCGAGCAGGGAAAAGTGCCTGTTCCTCTGATACGCCTAGTGTAAAACCACCCACCCATTTCAATGTATAGGTCGCATCCCAGTCACAGGTGCCGTCATTTCGGACGAGCCACTGCTTATCAATCGATGCG
>JAFLCF010000340.1:671-1483 GCA_017303735.1 Anaerolineae bacterium | reverse complement strand
TGTAGAAGCGATGTTTGGCAGAGTGGGAATCGGTGTAAAGGTTGGTGGGAGTGCGGCAGGAACGGGTGTGGTGGTCGGCAGGATCTGTGTAGGTGGAATGGCTGTCGGCGGGCGGAAGGGTGTGGGCGCGGGTTGGGGCGAACAGGCTGCAGCGAAAGAAATGATCGAGAGGAGAATCAGGAGTCGGCGGGGAAAGAGGCGAAGCGTCATAAATAAATTATACAGTTAGGTGACAGTCACTTTAAATAAAAAGGACACGGGTGAACCGTGTCCCTACGTTTTATGCTTCTTCTTCGTTCCCGGCTGGGGCTTCTTCGCCACCGCCGTCGCCCATATCGATGGGCAGGGCGATCTCGCCAGACATCGATTTCTGGCGGATGACGCCTTCGATCTCATTCATCAGATCAAGATTGGAGCGCAGGTAATCTTTGGCGTTCTCGCGTCCCTGACCGATGCGGATATCACCATAGGAGAAGAAAGCGCCGCGCTTGGTGATGACCTCGAACTTGGTCGCTAGGTCGAGTACGTCGCCGCTCTTGGAGATGCCTTCATTGAACATGATGTCGAACTCAGCGGTGCGGAACGGAGGCGCAACTTTATTCTTGACAACTTTGACGCGAGTGCGGTTACCGATGACTTCTTCGCCCATCTTAATGGACTGGATGCGGCGCACGTCGAGACGCAGAGAAGCATAGAACTTGAGCGCCTGACCACCCGTGGTGGTTTCGGGGTTGCCGAACATGACGCCGATCTTCTGGCGGAGTTGGTTGGTGAAGATGACCGTGGTCTTGGTCTGGTTGATGGCGCCGCTG
>JAFLCF010000340.1:0-544 GCA_017303735.1 Anaerolineae bacterium | reverse complement strand
CACGGAGTCGACGATGATGACGTCGACCGCGCCAGAGCGGACGAGGGTTTCGGTGATCTCGAGCGCCTGTTCACCGGTATCGGGCTGGGAGACGAGCAGGTTGTCAATATCCACACCGAGGCGGGCGGCATAGACGGGGTCGAGCGCGTGTTCCATATCGATGAAGGCTGCGGTGCCGCCCATCTTTTGGGCTTCGGAAACAATATGCAAACAAAGGGTGGTCTTACCCGAAGACTCAGGACCGTAAATTTCAACCACACGCCCACGCGGAACGCCGCCAACACCCAGAGCGATGTCGAGGGAGAGTGAGCCGGTGGGGATGATCTCGGTGACCATGGCATGGGCTTCGCCCAGGCGCATGATGGAGCCGTCGCCGTAACGTTTAAGAATATCGCCGACGGCTTTATCTAAAACAGCTCGTTTGGCGTTATCCATATTTGATGAGGGTGCAGATTCTGAAGCTGCTGCTTTTTTTCTAGCCATGAGTTGGTTCTCCTTTTGTTGCTTAACCACGAAGGTATCAGTTCAAATTAGGGTTAAGTAG
>JAFLCF010000034.1 GCA_017303735.1 Anaerolineae bacterium | reverse complement strand
CCGCTTGTGGATGTTGAATGCCATTCCTGAATTAAGTTCTGCATTCAATAATCTGCAATCTGCATTAGTGGAGCAGGCTGAACTTGCAGGCGAGACCATCATGCCGGGCTACACCCACTTGCAGAGGGCGCAGCCGATTCTGTTGGGACATTGGTGGTTGAGTCATTACTGGGCGTTGAAACGTGACGTGGAGCGTCTGCAAGATTTGACCAAACGCGTATCTGTCCTTCCGTTGGGAAGCGGCGCGTTGGCGGGCGCTCCGTTCGCGCTGGACCGTGACGCATTGGCAAAGAACCTCGGCTTTGCGGACGTTTCGCAAAACAGCCTCGATGCTGTTTCAGACCGAGATTTTGCAGCAGAATATTTATTCGTCTGCTCGATGGCTTCAATCCATTTGAGCAAAATCGCCGAACAAATTGTTTTGTACACCACCGCAGAGTTTGGCTTTTTTGAACTTTCCGATGCCTTTTCTACAGGCTCGAGCCTGATGCCGCAGAAGAAGAATCCTGATGTTTTTGAACTGACACGCGGCAAGGCAGGGACGATGATCGGTCTGCTGACCGGGTTGATGTCCACGCTCAAGGGTTTGCCTTCGACGTACGATAAAGATTTGCAAGAAGATAAAGCGCCTGTCTTTGCCGCGACGGATACCCTGCTCTCGATTTTGCCTGTTATGGCGGCGGCGCTGAGGACGATCACTGTCAAACCGGAACGAATGCGCGGCGCGATTGATTCCACGATGATGGCGACAGACTTGGCAGATTATCTCGTGGCGAAAGGTGTGCCTTTCAGAGAAGCGCACTCGCTGGCGGGGAAAGTTGTCCGCGCGGCGGGGGAGAGTCAGGTTCGGATGGAGGAACTGCCCCTCGAAGCGTATCAGGCGATCGGTCCGTTTGAAGCGGATGTGTATCAAGTGTTTGATCCGCTGGAATCCATCAACAAAAGAAATACGGTTGGAGGCACAAGCCTGCAATCAGTCAAAAATCAAATCAAAAAAATCAAAGGAGAATAAAAATGTCTACTGTGAATTGTCCCGAATGTGAAGCCGAAATTACGTTTGCCGAAGGAACTGAAGCTGGTGAGATCATCGTTTGCCCTGATTGCGGTGTGGATTTGGAAGTGACCTCCATTGAACCTGCCGCTGTGCAGCTTGCGCCGATGGAACAGGAAGATTGGGGAGAATAAGGTAATTGGTAATTGGCGATTGGTAATTACCAATTACTAATTACCAATCGCGGAGAACCTATGCAAAGACGACTCAAAATTGGCGTTTTGTATTCACGAGTGCGCGTGGAAGAAAAATGGATCTTCGGCGCGATGGAAAAGCGCGGCATTGACTATGACCGCTTGGATGATCGCGCGATAAGTTTTGATCTGGAGAAGCCTGAGCCGTGGAAACAATATGATGCAGTGTTGGAACGCAGCATTAGTTACAACAGCGGTTTGTATGCATTGCGCTTGTTGAACGCTTTCGGTGTGCCGACCGTGAATAAAGCATCTGTTGCGGAAATTTGCGGCGATAAGTTGATGACCAGTGCAGTGCTGGCACGCGATGGTGTGCCTCAGCCTCATAATGTGACGGCGTTCTCAACCGAAGCCGCGTTGGATGCGATTGAGGCGTTTGGCTATCCCGTGGTCTTGAAGCCTGTGGTCGGTTCGTGGGGACGTTTGCTGGCGAAGATCAATGACCGTGATGCGGCGGAAGCGGTGTTGGAGCATAAATCCACACTGGGTTCGGTGCAGCATTCGGTTTTTTATATTCAAGAATTTATCGAGAAGCCGGGGCGCGATATTCGCATCATTATGATCGGTGACAAAGTGTTGACCGGCATGTACCGCAGTTCGGAGCATTGGATCACGAACACGGCACGCGGTGGCAGCGGTGAGTTGTGTCCCATCACGCCAGAGATCGAGGATATTTGTCTGCGCGCTTCAAAGGCAGTGGGCGGAGGTCTGCTTGGCGTGGACTTGGTCGAGCATCCGCAAAAGGGTTTGGTGGTGAACGAGATTAATCACACGATGGAATTCCACACCATGCAGCCGGTAAGCGGAATTGATATCGCGGGTGAGATCGTGGATTATGTAGTGAAAGTGGCGAAAGAGTCTGCTGAAACGACTTGATGTTTGGGTTATGCCGTTTCGTTTTGCTTTATCAGAGTTTCCCAATTTGCGATCGTTAGTTCTTCTGGCAAACCCAACCATAGAATGGTATCGCGTCGATTGTGGAAAATGCTGAAATTGGTGACCGAGTCGAAAGAAATTTGTCTTAATGCTTCGCCAAGAAACTTCATCGTTGCGCTGCGCGTGTACACTGCAGTTTTACCGATGCCCTTGCCTAGTTCTTTGGCTTCTTTGTTCTTGAAAATGGCAAGGTGAATGTCTGCCACAGAGGTTTCAAGCTCGGCATTGAAAAAATCAAGAATGACCATCATATTCTCTTTTGTATGAGAATTCTGAAGCACTTCATCTCCAACTTTGAAGAATTCTGTTGGGGTGATGAGACCCATGCCAACATAAATAATGAGATGTTGCTCTGGAAAAATTTTGTAGATAACGGGCATTTTTCCTCAAAAAGGTGAAATTTTGCGGCATTATAAAGGAAAAGGATTTGTATGACAACTGTATCGATCATTGGCGGTTCGGGATACGGCGGCGGCGAGCTGATTCGCTTGTTGCTGGGTCACCCGAACGTGGAAATCAAGCAAGTCACATCACGCTCGCGGGTGGGGGAGTATGTGTATCAGACTCATCCCAATCTGCGCAAACGCACGCAGTTGAAGTTTAGTGACCCTTCGCAGTTGGAGCCAGTGGATATTCTCTTCCTCGCCCAGCCGCATGGACAGGCGCAGAAGAACATCGAAGAGTATGCCAAACTTGGCACGAAGATCATTGACCTTGCGGCGGACTTCCGCTTGCGCG
The DNA here is from genome assembly GCA_017303735.1 of Anaerolineae bacterium. The sequence continues at coordinate 26,703 of JAFLCF010000034.1, read as the reverse complement.
ATGCGGAGTTCTACGAGAAATGGTATGGCGAAAAACATTCCGCGCCGGAGTGGTTGAGCAAGTTCGTGTATGGTTTGCCTGAACTGCACCGCGAAGAAATTTCCAAAGCAAGTTATATCAGCGGGGTGGGATGTAATGCCACGGCAAGTAATCTTGCGTTGTTACCATTGGTCAAAGCGGATTTGATCGATTTGGCTGCTCCAGTCATTATTGAAATTAAAGTCGGTTCGTCTGAAGGCGGCGCGGAAGGAAACTCCGGTTCACTTCATGTGGAACGGGCGAATGTCATCCGCACGTTTTCGGCGTTTGGGCATCGTCATACCGCTGAAGTGATTCAGGAGATGGGCGTGAAAGATATATCCCTGACCATGACCGCAGTGGACTTGGTCCGTGGCGTGTTGGCGACGGCTCATGCCAAGGTCAAACCTGGTGTGGCAAATAAAGACTTGTGGAAAGCTTATCGCGCGGTTGCGAATGAAAATCCTTTTTTGCGCGTAGTCAAAGAGCAGCGCGGAATTTACCGTGTGCCTGAACCGAAGATCCTAGCTGGCTCGAATTACGCTGACCTCGGTTTTGAACTGGACGAGAGCAACGGTCATCTCGTGGCGATGTGTGCCATTGATAATCTGATGAAGGGCGCATCGGGCACGGCGGTGCAGTGTATGAATTTGATGATGGGCTGGGATGAGACTCTAGGGTTGGAGTTTATAGGGTTGCATCCGATTTAAGAGATAACCCGCTGGTTGAGTAGCCCCGCATGTTCTTAGCGGGGCGTATCGAAACCAGCAATTAAAAATAAATATGAAATTTCGCAATGTGGTCTCGATACGCGGCTCGCTATCGCTCGCCGCTACTCGACCACCGTATGGAACGGAGAACTTATGGATATTACAGTCGTAAAACTTGGCGGCACCGAAGGCGTGGATTTTTCTGCGATCTGCAAGGATGCTGTTGAGTTGTTGAATCAAGGCAAAAAATTAGTTTTCGTGCATGGCGGGTCTGCTGAAGCGAATGCGTTGGGGGAGGGGCTGGGGACACCACCCAAGATGATCACGTCACCTTCGGGCTATACCTCGCGTTATACAGACCGCAAGACGCTGGAAATCTTTTTGATGGCGGTGAATGGTAAGGTCAACTCGTTGTTGACTGAGCAATTGCAGATGATGGGTGCGAATGCGTTTGGTTTATGTGGACTGGATGGCAAGTTAATGCAAGCCACGCGCAAAGAGTCGGTGCAGTCTATTGAGAATGGCAAGCGCAAGATTATCCGTGATGATTACACGGGGAAGATTGAAAAAGTTAATAGTGAATTGTTGATGATGTTACTTGACGCTGACTACATGCCCGTGATTGCGCCAGTGGCTGTCAGTGAAAAAGGCGAGGCGTTGAATGTGGATGCAGACCGCGCAGCTGCAATGGTTGCATCTGCTTTGAAGGCTGAGAATCTTTTGTTGCTCACTGCGGTTCCCGGCTTGATGAAAAATTTCCCAGACGAGTCAACACTCATTCGGCAGCTGCCGATGAGTCAACTTGCGGCGGCGAGTGAGGCGGCGCAGGGTCGCATGAAGAAGAAAGTCCTCGGCGCGGAGGAAGCTCTCAAAGGCGGCGTGAGTCGCGTCATCATTGCCGATGGGCGCATTCAAAACCCGATTTCAAACGCGCTGGCAGGGAATGGGACTGTAATCCAATAGGTTGACTAGACAATTTTGTGGCGATAAAATGGGGTCGGTTTTCATATGAACATACACAAATTTCTTATCCAACCCAATCGCCCCGACCCCAGATCTGCCGGGTGCCTTGCCGACGCTCACGCGCTTGGTTTTCACGACCTCAAACGAATCGCGATTCATGACATTTACTTTATCGAGGGACAACTCTCGCAGGATGACTGCCGGAAGTTGTCCCTCAAACTTTTAAGCGACCCTGTCACTCAAACCGTTTCATGGGATGAAGTGCATGCGCCCCCCACCCCGCCCGAGCCTGATACGGTTATTCTCGAAGTGACTCTCCGCCCCGGCGTTACCGACCCCGTCGCTGCTGAAATCATCCGCGCCGCCCACGAGATTGGACTCAACGGAATCCACCGCGCCGCTACAGGTCAACGCATTATCCTCACAGGCTTGGATGAATCTCAAATTCCATTGCTTGCGAATCAGTTATTAGCCAACAACGTCATCCAACATTGGAAGCTTGGCAGCATCGAGCCCTCCTTCCCTGAAGAAGCCGAATCGAGCGGACACGTCGAAACCATCGCCATCCGGAACTTAAGCGAGGAGGAACTGCTCGCCCTCTCCAAAGACCGCCGTGCCGCGCTTGACCTCGCCGAGATGCAAGCCATCCGTGCTTACTGCCAAAAAGAAAACCGCGACCTGACCGACGTTGAATTTGAAACCATCGCCCAAACCTGGAGTGAGCATTGTGTGCATAAGACGTTCAAGGCGAAGATCGATATTCGATATTCGGATGACGATACTCGAAGCTCGAATAACGAATATCGAGTATCAAGTATCGACTCTCTCATAAAAACCTACTTGAAATCCGCCACCGACAAGATCAACGCCCCCTGGGTCATTTCCGCATTCGTAGATAACGCCGGCATCATTGACTTCGACGACGAATTCGAGATTTCCTTCAAAGTCGAAACGCACAATCATCCATCTGCCATCGAACCCTTCGGCGGAGCGAACACTGGTGTCGGCGGCGTCATCCGCGATATTCTCGGCGTCTCTGCCAAACCGATAGCTAACACCGATGTGCTTTGCTTCGGCAAACAAAACGTCTCGTTTGATGAACTGCCCGAAGGCGTGCTTCACCCAAAACGCATCATGAGCGGAGTCGTCGCAGGCGTGCAGGATTACGGCAACAAGATTGGCATTCCCACCGTCAATGGCGCGATTCTGTTTGACGAAGGCTATGCCGCCAATCCTTTGGTCTTCTGCGGATGTGTCGGCATCGCCCCCAAGGGACTGCACCGCAAGACTCCCAAAGTCGGTGACCGAGTCGTCATCCTCGGCGGGCGCACAGGACGTGACGGCTTACGCGGTGCGACATTCTCCTCCATGACCATGGATGCGCAAACAGGCGAAGTCGCTGGTGCATCCGTTCAAATTGGAGACCCCATCGTTGAAAAAGGACTCATCGACGCCATCACCCGCGCGAGAGATCTGCGCTTGTACAACGACATCACCGATTGCGGCGCAGGCGGCTTATCCTCCGCAGTGGGAGAGATGGCATCTACGATTGGCTGTGACGTCGAACTCAAAAAAGTCAAACTAAAATACCCAGGTCTCGCCCCGTGGGAGATCTGGCTCTCTGAAGCACAAGAACGCATGGTGCTTGCCGTTGCCCCTGAACATATCCCCGCCCTGCAAGAACTCTGCGACACCTTCGACACCGAACTCACTGACATTGGAGAATTCACAGACAACTATCGCCTCGTCGTCCGCTATAACGGCAACCCCGTCGTGGACATGGATAACGAGTTTTTGCACGAAGGGATTCCTCAGAGACAATTACAAGCGAAAATCGAAAACCCGATATTCGATAATTCGAAAGTCGAAGATCCAATATCGAATATCGATACAAAACAAACTCTGCTCTCCCTCCTCTCCCACCCCAACATCGCCAGCAAGTCCTCCGTCATCCGCATCTACGACCATGAGATTCAAGGCGGAACAGTCGTCAAACCGCTCACAGGCATCGAAGCGGACGCACCATCCGACGCGACCGTTCTCAAACCGATCGGCACAAAAGGCATGAAAGGCATTGTCCTCTCGAATGGCATCAATCCCGAATATGGCAAACGCGACGCCTACCACATGGCGTTCGCCGTCATCGACGAAGCCATTCGCAACGCTGTTGCTGTTGGTGCCGACCCAGAACGCATCGCCATCCTCGACAACTTTTGCTGGGGCGACCCAAAACGTCCCGAAACCTTAGGCTCACTTGTTGAAGCAGCCCGCGGCTGTCATGATGCGGCGCTTTTGTTCCGCACTCCATTCATCAGCGGTAAAGACTCATTGAACAACGAATACATGGGCACGGATGGACAACGTCACGCAATCCCCCCGACCTTGCTTATCTCTGCGCTCGGCATGATGGACGATGTAAGTAAAGCGGTGACGATGGACTTAAAAGAAGCAGGCAATGATATCTATGTAGTTGGGAAGTTTGAGCCTGCGTTTGGCGGGTCACATTTTGGGTTGGTGACAGGGAATATTCGAGGTCAAGTCCTAACAGTGCATGAGATCACGCCAAAGGTTTATAAAACCATTCATCAAGCCATCAACAGCGGGCTCATCCGTTCGGCGCATGATATATCCGAAGGCGGGTTGGTCGTTGCTGCAGCGGAGATGTGCATCGGCGGTCGGTTGGGAATAAAAATAGAATCGAATCTTTGGGATGATGTCACCAGCGTGTTATTTGGGGAAAGCACAGGCTCGCTGTTGGTGGAAATTTCACCCAACAATAAAGAAGCATTCCTGAAACTCTTTGAAGGTCTGCCAATCTATTGGCTTGGTCAAACAACCCAGAAACAATCTTTGCAGGCACTCTTTCACGGGTTTACCGCTTTGGACGTTCCCATCACTGACCTTGTGAAAGCATGGAATACTCCGCTATGAAACCACAAGCCCTAATCCTCCAAGCCTACGGCACCAACCGCGATTACGACGTCGCCGAAGCGTTGACTCTTGCTGGCGCGGACCCGCATCCCGTTCCGCTCAATCACTTGCGCGCTGGCAAAAGACGATTCGCCGATTACCAAATGCTCGTCGTCGCAGGCGGATTTTCCTACGCAGACTCACTCGGTGCAGGCAAACTTCTCGCGCTCGATCTAAACTCCTATTTCAATGAAGAGATATCCGCTTTCGTCGAATCAGGCAAACCCGTCATCGGCATTTGCAATGGGTTTCAGGCGTTGGTCAAATCGGGGATTCTTCCAGGAGAGTCCCCCTCTCCCACTGGGAGAGGGGTTAGGGGTGAGGGAGCGACTCTTACATTCAATGCAGAAGGTCACTTTGAATGTCGCTGGGTGAATCTTGCGCCCGTCTCTCAAACTTGCATTTGGACAAAAGGCTTGGAAGATACCATTTTCTGTCCCATCGCACATGGCGAAGGCAATTTCCAAACATCCGAACTCTTCCCTCTTTCTTCTTTCGTCGCGGATGACCAAATCGCCCTCACCTACATCCACGCGGACGGCTCGCCTGCAAACGGAGATTATCCCGCCAACCCAAACGGCTCAATTCTCGATATTGCTGGCATTTGCAACCCGCAAGGCAATGTACTCGGACTCATGCCCCATCCTGAGAATCATATTTACCCACACCAACATCCGCAATGGACGCGCGGCGTGAAAGGCAATAGTGGATTGGTATTGTTCGAAAATGGTGTGAAGTACGCGTCGCAAATGTAGTCAAAAGTCGAAGGTCAAAGGTCAAAAGTCACCTGACCTTCGACTTTCGACCTTTGACCGTAAGGAATTTTTATGATCTCAAAAAACGAACTCATTCAATTACTCCCGCTCGCTTTCGGTGAAACCAACCTTCCGCTTCCCAATAAGCAGACAGGCAAAGTCCGCGAATGGTATGACTTACCCGATGGCACACGTCTCATCATCACAACCGATAGGCTCTCGGCATTTGACCGCATTCTCGCAAAAGTACCATACAAAGGACAGGTGCTTAATCAGTTATCAGCTTGGTGGTTCGAGCAGACCAAAGACATCATCGCCAATCACCTCATCTCAACGCCTGACCCGAATGCATCGATTGTCACCACCGTGCAGCCTCTTGCCCTCGAAGTCATCGTGCGCGGATATATCACAGGCGTCACGTCCACGGCGTTGTGGTATCGCTACTCCATTGGCGAGCGGAATATCTATGGCTACGACTTCCCCGAAGGGCTGAAAAAGAATCAGGTGTTGCCAGAACCGATCATCACCCCCACCACCAAAGGCGGCGAGACAGGTCACGATGAACGCCTGACCTGCGCCGAAGTCACCGAGAAGGGTTTGCTCGATGAAAAGACTTGGGAACAAGTCCAAGCTGCTGCACTCGCCATCTTCAAACGTGGACAAGACGTCGCCAACAAAGCAGGCTTGATTTTGGTGGACACCAAATACGAATTCGGCATTGCTCCCGATGGCAGCATTATGCTGATTGACGAAGTCCACACGCCTGATTCCTCCCGTTATTGGAAAGCGGACACCTACACAACAAAATTCAACGCAAGCGAAGAACCCGAAAACTTCGACAAGGAATTTGTCCGCATTGCATATGCTCAAAAAGGCTATCGCGGCGACGGTGAAATTCCGTCCATGCCTAATGAACTTTGGACAGCCGCCAGTGAACGCTATATTACCATCTATGAAATGCTGACAGGCAAGACGTTTGAAGCGGGTAAATACCCTGTCGAATTAAGGCTCGAGAGGAATTTGAATAAGTTTGGACTAGTTTCATCTCGTTTGGTTGACCTTTCGGGATTTGAGTTTGAAACCATCGAAGATATATTTCAAAAGGCATCTGAGTTTTGGGCGCAAGGTGATGCTTGGACAGCAGGAAGGTTGATAGATACTCACATTCCAATCAAAAATCGTGCGAAGTGGATGGCTGGCATCCTCGATGTAGTTACGCCGAAGTTTGAAATTGATGAAAGTGTCAACGAAATTATTGATTTTGCACATAACCCTAATAAATTTGGTAATGGTATTGAGGGAAACGCTAAAGTTGCACATAGAGTGGTTGTTGGCGCAAATCGGTTCCCATATGATCCAGGAAATTTTTCACAGTCAATATATATCCTTACGGCTCATGCTGGAAAAGTGATTTATAACGCTCAAGATTTGAGCGCACCGTTTGATTATCACGCAGCCTTAACAGTTTTTGAAATAGCAGAGAAGATGGTTCAAGAATTTCAAGACAAAGAATTCGAGGAGAGACTTTGGTTATCATTGTGCCCAAGAAATTTAATTGATATTGATAGCCAGCCAATCTATCCTGACGATTGGATTAAAGATATTGAGTTATCTAGGATCAAAAAATGAATTCATTAATTGCCATCATCATGGGTTCCAAGTCTGATTGGGAGACGATGGAACATGCCACAAAAACACTCGACCAACTAAACATTCCCTACGAAGTCAAAATCGTTTCTGCACATCGCACGCCTGATCTGCTTTTTCAATTTGCTGAGTCCGCTCATGAACGCGGCATTGAAGTCATCATCGCGGGTGCAGGCGGCGCGGCACACTTGCCTGGCATGACCGCCGCCAAAACGCATCTGCCTGTGCTGGGTGTGCCCGTCCAATCGAAGGCGCTCAACGGCATGGATTCGCTCCTCTCCATTGTGCAAATGCCCGCGGGCATTCCCGTCGGCACGTTGGCTATCGGTCGCGCGGGTGCGGTCAATGCGGCGTTGCTGGCGGCGTCCATCGTTGCCAACAAACACAGCGAATATCTCGCCGCCCTGCTCGCCTATCGCGCCGCGCAAACCCAATCCGTTTTGGATAACCCCGACCCGCGAGAGAACAACGGATGACACACATTGGCGTTTTGGGAGCAGGTCAACTGGGACGCATGCTCGCCCTGGCTGGATACCCACTCGGACATCGCTTCCGCTTTTTGGATTCCGCCCCCCCTACGGGGACAAAGTCCGACTCACCCGCAGGCTTGCTCGCTGACCATCTGGCATTGGGCTACGCTGACAATTCCGCACTCGAGCAGTTTGCCCATGGCTTGGACGTAGTCACCTACGAGTTTGAGAATGTCCCTGTGGAAGCGGCAAGGCATTTGGAAAAGTTCGTACCTGTCTATCCGCCAGCAATTGCATTAGAAAAAGCGCAAGATCGCTTCATTGAAAAATCTTTTTTTCAAGAGTTGGGAATACCCACGCCTAAGTTCACTATAAACGGACTCTCTCACGGACTCGCGGACGAAAACGGATTTGGGTTTCCTGCTGTGTTGAAGACTCGCCGTATGGGGTATGACGGGAAGGGACAGAGCATTGTCCATTCGCAAGCGGAAGTGGCAGCGGAGAAAGCCGAAGATTATATTTTAGAAGAGTTCATTTCGTTTGATCACGAACTGTCCATTATTGCTGTGCGGAACAAATCAGGCGAGACGAAGTTTTATCCGTTGATTGAGAATCATCATCGTGATGGCATCTTGCGGTTGTCGTTGGTAATCGGGAATGTCTCAGCGGAATTGCAGAGACAGGCAGAAGAATATGCAACACGAGTCATGTCCGCGTTACATTACGTTGGAGTGCTGACGATTGAGTTCTTCGAGAAGGATGGTCAATTGCTGGCGAATGAAATGGCGCCGCGCGTGCACAACAGCGGGCATTGGACGATCGAAGGGACGGTCACGTCTCAGTTTGAGAATCAGGTTCGAGCGGTGACAGATGCGCCGCTTGGGAGCACGAGTCCGCTTGGGGTGTGTGCAATGGTCAATTTGGTGGGAACGCTTCCAGATGAGACATCCATCTTAAAGATTGAGGGAGCGCATTTGCATTTGTACGATAAGGCGCCGAGAGCGAAGCGCAAGTTGGGGCACATTACGTTGGTTGAAAAAGATGTTGCTACGTTGAACGAAAAATTAAATGAGATAAGGAAAGTGTATGCTGAATTTTGATGAGTCGCCGAAGGAAGAATGCGGCGTGATCGGGATCTTCGCGCCGAATGAAGATGTGGCGCGCATGACGTTCTTTGGGTTGTATGCCTTGCAGCATCGCGGACAGGAAGCTGCGGGCATGGCGGTGGCGGATGGTCAGGTGATGATGATGCACAAGGGGATAGGGTTTGTGTCGCGCGTGTTTACGCCCGAGACCATGGCAGACTTGAAGGGACATTATGCGATCGGGCACACGCGCTATTCGACCACGGGTTCATCGTCGTTGCGCAATGCACAGCCGTTCATGATCGAGACGATACATGGTCCGCTGGCGTTGGCGCACAATGGCAATCTGGTCAATTCAGCGGAGTTGCGTCATGAGTTGATGCAACAGGGTGTGGGCTTTTCGTCGTCGTCGGATACCGAAGTGATGACGATGATGTTGGCACGTAATGGCGGCGCGACGTGGGAAGAGCGCATCAAGACCGCGATGAAGAAATGGGTTGGCGCATATTCGTTGGTGATCCTGACTCGTGACTGTGTGTACGCAGTGCGCGACCCGTGGGGATTTCGTCCGCTGTGTATTGGGATGCTGCCAAGTGGAGGACATGCTGTCGCTTCGGAGACGGGTGCATTGCAGACATTGGGCTGTGAAGCCATCCGTGATGTGAAACCTGGGGAAGTTGTGTCGCTTTCGAATAATGCGTTGAAGGTAATGCAGGCAGTGAAGCCTGAACAGCCTTCGGCAATGTGTGTGTTCGAGCATATCTATTTTGCAAGACCCGATCAGACTTGGGATGGGATCAATGTCCATCATGTAAGGCAGAGATTGGGGGAGGAATTGGCACGTGAAGTTGTAAGCGGACTTTCTAACGGACTCACGAACAAAAACGGAAAAGAGTTTGCAGATGTGGTTATTCCTGTGCCTGATTCGTCTGTGCCTGCGGCGATTGGGTTTTCGCGGGTGACGGGAATTCCGTATAACGACGGCTTTATCAAGAATAGATATGTAGGGAGAACATTCATCGAGCCAACGGATTCGTTGCGCAAGCGCGGTGTGGCGTTGAAGTTCAACGTCATCAATGAAAATGTCCGCGATAAACGTGTGGTGATGATTGATGACAGCATTGTGCGCGGGAATACGACGGGTCCGTTGATCAAGCTGTTGAAGAATGCGGGTGCAAAAGAAGTGCATGTGGCAATTACTTGTCCACCGATCGCGCATCCATGTTTCATGGGCGTGGACATGGGCAGACACGAAGACTTGATCGCTCATAATCGAACCGTGGAAGACATCCGCGAGCATGTCGGCGCAGACAGTTTGTACTATCTCTCTGTGGATGGCATGATGAAAGCGGTTCAACGCAAGGATGGGTTTTGTCAGGCATGTTTTACGGGGCAGTATCCAATCCCTGTGGATTTGATGTCGGTGAAAACTGGCTTTGAAAGAGGGACGAAATAATGAATGTGTTGGTCATTGGTTCGGGCGGGCGTGAGCATGCGATTGTGTGGAAGGTCAGTCAATCGCCAAAGTTGACGAAGTTGTATGCGTTGCCTGGCAACCCAGGGACAGCGGAATTGGCAGAGAATGTCGGCGAGATATCCGTGGATGACCATGCAGCGATTATTGCATTTTGCAAAAACAAACAAATTAATTTGGTCATCGTCGGTCCTGAAGCGCCCTTGGCGGCTGGGTTGGTGGATTCGCTTTCAGCGCAGGGAATCCGCTGCTTTGGACCGAGTCAAGCTGCGGCGCAGATAGAAGCGTCGAAATCCTTTGCCAAGGATTTCATGGCACGACACAACATTCCCACCGCGAAATACGCGACCTTTTCCAATTACGATGAAGCCGTTCAATATTTGGAAGCGGTAGATTATCCGATCGTCATTAAGGCTTCGGGACTTGCGGCAGGCAAGGGCGTAATCTTGCCTGAAACGGATGAAGAAGCGAAGTCTGCGCTTGAAGAAATTTTCGTGAAGAAAGTGTTTGGTGAAGCAGGCGCGGAGGTGGTAATTGAGGAACGGATGACGGGACAGGAAGTCTCGCTCATGGCGTTCACGGATGGAACGTCCGTTGTGCCGATGTTGCCCGCGCAAGACCACAAACGCTTGCTGGATGGCGATCAAGGATTAAATACAGGCGGCATGGGGGCATATGCGCCCGCGCCGATCTTTACATCGGCGATGATGAGCGAAGCCGTTGAAAAAGTTTTGAATCCCGCCATGAACGGAATGAAAAGCGAAGGCAATCCGTTCGTTGGTGTGCTCTATGCAGGTTTGATGTTGACGCCAAATGGAATTCGCACGCTGGAATTCAACTGTCGCTTCGGTGACCCTGAAACGCAGGTAGTGCTTCCGCTTTTGGAAACGGACTTGGTTGAAATTGCCGCAGCCTGTGCGGACGGAAATTTAGCAAACATCAATATTCAATGGAAAAACAACGCGGCGGTCTGTGTAGTGCTGGCAAGCAAAGGCTACCCCGAAAAAGTGGAAAGCGGCAAGATCGTAACCATCGAGAAACTTGCTGATGATATGGTTTGTTTTCATGCAGGCACAAAAACGGAAGATAAAAATCTCATCACATCGGGCGGACGTGTGTTCGGTCTGACCGCATGGGCAGAAGATATTGCAAGTGCTGTAAAGAAAGTCTATGCAAACATCGGGAAGGTCACATTCGATGGAATGCAATATCGCAAAGACATTGCGCATCGTGCTCTGGAAGGTATCAAATGACGAACTCGTATGCATCTTCAGGTGTTGATATCGACGCAGGCAACCGCGCCGTGGAGTTGATGAAAAGTTCAGTCAAAGCCACTTACAACGAATCCGTGCTTGCGGGCATTGGTTCATTCGGCGGTCTCTTCGACGCCTCCGCGCTCAAGCAAATGGATAGCCCCGTGCTCGTCGCGTCCACAGATGGCGTTGGCACCAAAGTCAAACTCGCCGCGTCCGTCGGTCGCTATCGCGGCATCGGTCACGACATCGTCAATCACTGCATCAACGATATTCTCGTGCAGGGCGCGCGTCCGCTTTTTTTCATGGATTACTTCGCCACCTCAAAATTGAATCCCGAACAAACCGCGGATGTGGTGACAGGCATCGCTGAAGCCTGCAAAGAGTCTGGCATTGCATTGCTTGGTGGCGAGACAGCGGAAATGCCTGGCGTGTATCGCGATGGAGAATTTGACGTGGCTGGCACCATCGTCGGCGTATTGGAACGTTCCCGCCTCCTTCCCCGCCCGAACCTGCTCGCTGGTGACCTGATCCTTGGTCTACCCTCAAGCGGACCGCACACCAACGGCTACTCGCTCATCCGCAAAGTATTTGAAGGCGCAGATTTGGAATCCGTTCACCCCCAACTTGGTTGCTCACTAGCAGACGCATTGCTTGCGCCACATCGTTCTTATTTCAATGCGCTTTATCCGCATCTCGACAAGATCAAAGCCCTTGCGCATCTCACAGGCGGCGGATTCATCGAAAATATTCCGCGTGTTCTCCCTGAAAATCTAAGTGCAGCAATTCATTTGAATTCGTGGCAAGTCCCACCATTGTGGAAGTTGATTCAAGAAAAGGGTAATATCTCCACCGAAGAAATGTACCGCGTCTTCAACATGGGCATTGGCATGGTCGCCATCGTGGATAAATCCATTGCCGACAATCTGCAAGCATCTATTTCAGAACCCACCTTCATCATCGGCGAACTCATCGAAGGCGAACATAAAACCATTTTGGTTTAGTCCGTTCTTTTTCGTGAGTCCGTTACAAAGTCCGTTTATAAGGAATCATCATGAAAGACCTCACCCTCCGTTATGGAACCAATCCCAATCAATCTCCTGCCCGTGTCTATATGCAAGATGGCAGTGACTTGCCCATCACCGTCCTTGGCGGTTCGCCGGGCTACATCAATTTGCTGGACGCGCTCAACGCGTGGCAACTGGTTCGGGAGCTGAAGCAAGTCATCGGTCTGCCTGCGGCGGCTTCCTTCAAACACGTCAGCCCGTCAGGTGCCGCCGTCGCTGTCCCGTTGACCGACATCCTCAAGAAGATCTACTTCGTGGACGATATGGAACTCTCGCCATTAGCCACTGCCTACGCCCGCGCCCGCGGCGTGGACAGGATGTCATCGTTTGGCGATTTCATTGCGCTATCTGATACCGTGGATGTTCCCACCGCTAAACTCATTTCGCGTGAAGTCTCTGACGGTGTGATTGCGCCCGCGTATGAGCCTGAAGCGTTGGAGATTTTGAAGAAAAAGAAACAGGGCAAATATGCCATCGTGCAAATTGACCCCACTTACGAACCGCAGTTGACCGAGACCCGTCAGGTCTTTGGCGTGAGCATGGAGCAGCGTCGCAATGATCGTATTGTGACCCGCGAAGATTTCATCAACATCGTAACGGAGAAAAAAGGCATGCCTGAGTCTGCTATCCGCGATATGTTCATCGCATGGATAACACTCAAGTTCACACAATCGAATTCAGTTTGTTACGTGACCGATGGACAGACCATCGGCGTGGGTGCGGGACAGCAATCGCGGGTGCATTGTGCCCGTCTCGCTGGCTCCAAAGCGGACTTGTGGTGGCTGCGCCAGCATCCATCTGTTTTGGCATTGCCGTTCAAGGATGGCGTCAAACGCCCCGACCGCGACAACGCGATTGACCAGTTTCTACAACCCGATGTCACTGACGAAGAGAAAAAGAATTGGGTGAATGTCTTCACCGAAATTCCAAAACAGTTGACCACCGAAGAGCGCCACGCATGGATTGACGGTCTCACCGATGTAACACTCGGCTCTGATGCCTTCTTCCCCTTCCGCGACTCAATTGACCGCGCCGCCAAGAGCGGAGTGAAATACGTCCTGCAACCAGGCGGCTCCAATCGTGACGAAGATGTCATCGCCGCCTGCGACGAATACGGCATGACGATGGTCTTCTCAGGGTTAAGATTGTTTCATCACTAATATGACCGCACGTCTCGTAGTTCTCATTTCTGGCAATGGCTCCAATCTACAAGCCATTCTCGACGCTTGCACGTCAGGTGAATTGCCCGCATCTGTTGCCTGTGTCATCTCCAACAAAGCGGACGCTCACGGACTCGTCCGCGCCAAGAATGCAGGAGTTGAAGCCTTTCACTTCGCAAAACTTGCACCCGAAACTCGCCAGGAATACGACAAACGACTAGCAGACTATGTGACCACCAAACAACCCGACTACATCATCTTAGCAGGCTGGATGCGTATTCTTTCCTCCGCCTTTCTTTCATCCTTCCCAAACAAAGTCATCAATCTCCATCCTGCTTTGCCAGATACCTTCCCTGGCACACACGCCATCGAACGCGCCTTTGAAGCCTATCAACGCGGCGAGATACAACACACAGGCGTCATGGTTCACCTCGTCCCTGACGAAGGCGTGGACAATGGTCCCATATTGGCAACGGAAATCGTTCCAATCAATAAAGAAGATACGCTCGAAACACTCGAAGCACGAGTTCATCAAATTGAACATGTTTTATTAGTCAATACACTCAAGAAAATTCTTGAAGAAAAAGTAACAAGGAGTTATTAAGTGCCTACTGCCATCCTCTCCGTCCACAACAAAACTGGACTCGTCGAATTCGCCCAATCCCTCGCCTCTCTCGGTTGGACTCTGCTCGCCTCAGGCGGGACAGCCAAACTGCTACGCGACAATAACATCCCCGTCACCGAAGTCGCGGACTATACCAAGTCGCCCGAAATCCTAGGCGGACGGGTCAAGACCCTCCACCCCGCCATCCACGGCGGACTCCTCGCCCGCCCCACCGACGAAGACCATCAGCAACTTCTCAACCTCGGCTGGGACTACATCGACCTTGTCGCCGTCAATCTTTATCCTTTTGAAGAGACTATTTCGAAGCCCAACGTCACCTACGCTGACGCCATCGAAAACATCGACATCGGTGGCGTGACCCTCATCCGTGCCGCGGCAAAGAATCATGAACGTGTTACCCTTGTTTGTGACCCCGCCGATTACAATTCCGTGCTCGATGAAATCCGCGCTGGCGGCATTTCCGCAAAAACTCGCACCAAACTCGCCGTCAAAGGCTTCGCCTCTACTGCCCACTACGACACCGTCATCCACGCTTATTTGAAAAAACAATCAGAATCATAAACAACTCGGTGGTCGAGTAGCCCGAAGCGATAGCGGAGGGCGTATCGAGACCACCAGTTAGCAAAACAATTTCTGTTACAAGAAGTATCACTCAAACTGCTGGTTTCGATACGGCGAAGGAAGAACACCGTCGCCTACTCAACCAGCGGTGCTGTATAAAAAAGGAGATAACTAAAATGAACGAAGAACTTTTTGACCGCTTTGATTCCCTCACCTTCGACGATGTCCTCATTGTCCCTGGCTACACCGAAGTGCTGCCCAACGAAACCGATGTGCGTGTGCAACTCACTCCAACAATTCAACTCAACGTCCCGATCCTCTCCGCTGCCATGGACACGGTCACCGAAGCGCGGCTGGCGATTGCGTTGGCGCGTGAAGGTGGCATGGGCATCATCCACCGTAACATGCCGCCCGAAGCCCAATCCGCCGAAGTGGAAAAGGTCAAGCGTTCGCAGTCAGGCATGATCGTCGAACCCATCAGCCTCCAGCCCGACGCGCCACTCAGCAAAGCCGAAGAAATTATGTCAACGTATCACATCAGCGGCGTGCCCATCACTGATGAAAAAGGCAAACTCGTCGGCATACTCACCAATCGCGATATCCGCTTTGTCGAGCCGTCCGATTACAACCTGCCTGTCAGCCAATTCATGACGGGCGGAGAAAAACTCATCACCGCCAAAGTGGGCATCTCTGCCAAAGACGCCCAAGACATCCTGCAAAAGTATCGCATCGAAAAACTTCCGCTTGTGGATGAACATGGCATTCTCAAAGGTTTGCTCACCGTCAAAGACATTCAAAAAGCGCGCGACTATCCTAATGCCTCCACCGACTCCAAAGGACGTCTCATCGTCGGTGCAGCTGTCGGCGTGGGCAAGGATGTTGAAACCCGTGTGGACTTGATGATCAAAGCAGGTGTAGACGTCGTCACCATCGACACCGCGCATGGACATTCCAAAGGCGTGCTCGAAGCCATCCGCCGCATCAAAGGTGCATGGAAAGACCTGCCCGTCTTCGCAGGCAACGTGGTCACAGCTGAAGGCGTGGATGCGCTCGTCGAAGCAGGAGCAGACGCAATTAAAGTCGGAGTCGGTGCGGGTTCCATCTGCACCACGCGCATCGTTTCGGGCGCAGGCATGCCGCAGGTCTCCGCCATCTTCGAATGTTCACGCGCCGCGCAAAAACATGGCGTCTCCATCATCGCCGATGGCGGCATCAAGTTCAGCGGCGATATCGTCAAAGCCATCGTCGCAGGTGGCAACGCTGTCATGCTCGGCAGTCTGCTCGCGGGTCTCGACGAAGCGCCAGGTGAAGTCATGTTATATGAAGGTCGCCGCTTCAAAGAATATCGCGGCATGGGCAGCCTCGGCGCGATGAAAGGTTACGGCGTGGATCGTTATGCAACGGGTCAAAGTGGCAGCGGCAAACTCGTGCCCGAAGGCATCGAAGGTCGTGTGCCGTATAAAGGTTTGCTCGGCGAGTATGTTTATCAACTCGTCGGCGGTCTGCGCTCGGGCATGGGTTATGCAGGCGCGGCGTCACTCGAAGACCTTCGCACCAAGACCCGCCTCACGCGCATCACCAACGCGGGTCTCATCGAAAGCCATCCGCATGATGTTATTATTACCAAGGAAGCCCCGAATTATCAGTTGAGCCAGCGATAACACATGACCCTTCACCTTCTTTCCCCTCTGGATGGACGCTACGCCGAAACCACATCACCTTTGCGGGATCACTTCTCCGAGTTTGCTTTTCTACGCGACAGAGTGCGCGTCGAACTTAACTTTTTGCCTGCTCTTTCCAAAACAGGCTTGGTGCGCCCCTTGAGCGACTCTGAGTCTGCGCACCTCAAATCGGTTCTGAAAAATTTCTCAGACGCCGATGCAGAACTGATCCTCGAATACGAACGCAAGACTCGTCACGATGTCAAAGCCATCGAGTATTTCATCCAAAGCAAATTGCAAGGAACATCTCTCGAAGACCTCATTCCGTGGATTCACTTTGGGCTGACATCCGAAGATACCAACAGTTTAGGTCAAGGCATCGCACTCAAAGAATCAAGAGATAAAGTTATTCTCCCCGCCATCCAATCACTAATTACCAATCTCTCTGATTTTGCTCTCAAATACAAATCCACCCCCATGCTCGCCCGCACGCATGGACAATTCGCCGTGCCAACCACACTAGGCAAAGAATTCGCCGTCTACATCGCCCGCCTGAAAAAGACTCGTGATGATATTGCATCCCATCGCTTCGAAGCAAAGTTGACGGGTGCTGTTGGCAACTTCAATGCCTTGCAAGCGGCAGCGCCCAACATTGACTGGATTTCCTTCAGCAACGACTTTGTCTCCAGTTTTGGGCTGGAACCCAACCTCCTCACCACTCAAATCCTCCCCTACGATAATTGGGTTAGGTATTTTGATTTAATCCGATTAACGAATTCAATCCTGATCGACTTCGCTCAAGACATCTGGCGCTACATTAGCGATGGATATTTGAAGCAAGCAGTTGTAGCAGGGGAGGTGGGTTCGTCTACGATGCCGCAGAAAGTTAATCCAATTGATTTTGAAAATGCGGAAGGCAATCTTAGCGTGGCGAACTCGCTCTTCAATCATTACGCCCAAAAGTTGACTGTCTCTCGCTTACAGCGCGACCTCTCAGACTCAACCGTCCGACGCACGTTTGGCACGGCGTTGGGTCACAGCCTGTTAGCATGGACCAACTTCCAGCGTGGTCTGAAGCGCATTGCTCCTGATGAGGAAAAACTCAAAGCGGAATTAAATGCCCATTGGGAAGTCATCTCCGAAGGCGCACAAACCATCCTCCGCGCCGCAGGCAAATCAGACGCGTACGAATCGCTCAAAGAACAAACCCGCGGACGAGTCCTCACTGAGTCTGATTACAAGAATTGGTGTAATTCAATTGATGTGGATGATGCCACACGCGAAAAATTGAAAGCGCTCTCGCCCGAAACTTATATCGGTTTGGCAGTTAATTTGACTGACAACTTACTGGGTAAATAAAATAAATTTCATTGACATATTTTGCATGGATGGTAGAATACCGCCCAATATGTTCATACAAATCTCTGTGCGTCGTACCCGTCGTTTTAAACCATCTTTTCTCGAAAGGTTGGATGTTTTTGGTTTGTACGGCGCGGTGTTTCATTTGAAGTAAATCCAAAACAGCTCTCCCTTTCGGAGGGCTGTTTTTTTTATCTCTGAGCAGGATCGAAAGGAACTTGCATGATCGCAACCTTGGTTTTGGAAGATGGAACTGTTATCGAAGGTGTTGCCTTCGGGGCAGAAACAGATGCTGTGTTTGAATTGGTCTTCAACACCAGCATGACTGGTTATCAAGAAATTCTCACCGACCCATCCTATCGCGGACAGGGAGTCTTGTTCACGGTTTCGCATATCGGTAATGTGGGCATCAATACAGAAGATGACGAATCGGCGCATCCGCAAGTTTCGGCGGCTGTTATTCGTGCGTTGAGTCCTGTGGTGTCGAACTGGCGTTCGGCGCTTTCTTTATCAGATTGGCTCAAGCAGCATGGCGTGCCCGGCATCAGCGGTGTGGACACGCGCTGGCTTACTCGCAAACTGCGTGATGGTGGCACACAGAAAGCGGCATTATCAACCAAGGGAACATCTGCCAATGATTTGTTGAAGATGGCGCGCGAGTGGAGCGGACTCGATGGACGCGACATGGTGAAGGAAGTGACGTGTGAGGAGACGTATCATTGGGCGGATGACTCTGGAAGCAAATGGGTTGAGAAAAAAGATAATTCGATACTCGATACTCGAAGATCGAATAACGAATATCGAATTGTCGCCTACGATTTTGGAATCAAAGAGAATATTTTGCGTCACTTATCTTCGTTCGGCGCGAATGTGACCGTCGTCCCTGCGGATACTTCTGCTGAGGAAGTGTTGGCGTTGAAACCTGATGGAATCTTCTTGTCAAATGGACCTGGTGACCCAGCTGGCTTACCCTATGCAGTCGAAGCTGTAGAAAAGTTGATCGATAGTAACGTGCCTATGTTTGGGATTTGTTTGGGACATCAGTTAATTGGTCGCGCACTCGGAGCGGACACTCATCGTCTCAAGTTTGGACATCACGGTGGGAATCACCCCGTTCAGCATTTGCCAAGCGGAGAGGTTTTAATCACCGCACAAAATCATAACTACTGCGTCACAGCAGGTGACTTGAACCAAGACGAGGTGGAAATCACCTATAAAAGTTTGAACGATGACTCGCTTGAAGGCTTGAGAATGAAGAAGAAACCAGTCTTTAGTGTTCAGTTTCATCCAGAGTCCGCACCAGGTCCGCATGACGCGCATGATATTTTTGGTGAGTTTTTCAAGATGATTGGGGATAAATAACATGAAGCGAACAGATATTCACACAATCCTTGTACCAGGTTCGGGCGCTATCGTCATTGGTCAAGCCGCGGAGTTTGATTATTCGGGCACACAAGCGGTCAAAGCACTCAAAGCCGAAGGCTACCGTGTGGTTTTGGTCAACTCCAATCCTGCCACCATCATGACCGACCCTGAAATTGCGGATGCGACCTATATCGAACCGCTCACACCCGAAGCACTCGAAGCCATTATCGCGCAAGAGAAACCTGATGCTATGCTTCCCACTGTTGGTGGACAGACAGGACTCAACTTAGCGCTTGCTCTCAGTGAAAACGGGGTGCTCGAAAAATATGGCGTGCAATTAATTGGCGCGAAACTCAGCGCTATCAAAGCCGCCGAAGACCGTCTGCTCTTCCGTGAGACCATGCAGAAAAATAATATCCCTGTTCCGCGTGGGGGAGCGGCGTACTCGCTTGCAGAAGCCGAAGAGCTGGTGAAGCAAACGGGCTATCCTGTCCTTGTCAGAGCTTCGTTTGCGATGGGCGGTACGGGTGCGGGTTGGGTATATGACCCCGCTCAACTGCAAGAGGCGGTACGCAGTGCCATTTCTGAATCACCGATCGGGCAGGCATGGCTCGAAGAGTCCGTTATCGGTTGGAAGGAATACGAACTCGAAGTGATGCGTGACAAAGCGGATAATTTTGTTGTCGTCTGTTCCATCGAAAATCTCGATGCGATGGGCGTTCACACCGGCGATAGCATCACGGTTGCTCCCGCACAAACGCTCACCGACCGCGAGTATCAAATTCTGCGTGACCTCGCTCATCGGGTCTTGTCTGCTGTTGGAGTTGAAACGGGCGGCTCGAATGTGCAATTCGGTGTTGACCCGAAAACAGGTCGCGTCGTGGTCATCGAAATGAATCCGCGCGTCAGTCGTTCGTCCGCGCTGGCGTCCAAAGCCACGGGCTTTCCTATTGCAAAACTCGCCGCACTCGTCGCTGTCGGTTACACCCTCGACGAAATCACCAACGACATCACAGGTCAGACCAAAGCCGCGTTCGAGCCTTCGCTCGATTATGTCGTGGTCAAAATTCCGCGCTGGGCGTTTGAAAAATTTTCAGGCGTTGACCCCACTCTTGGTCCGCAGATGAAATCAGTCGGTGAGGTGATGGCACTCGGGCGGACGTTCCCCGAAGCGTTGAACAAGGCGATTCAATCCCTCGAAATTGGCGTGGATGCCCTCAACGGCTCAGGGCCTAATCGAGAGTTGCCCACTGAACCCGAAATATTATCTTCGCTGAAAGTCCCTGCCGCCGACAGATTGTTCCGCGTGTATCGTGCGATTCAGCAGGGGATGACATTAGATGAAATTTCAAAAGCAACGGGATATGATCTGTGGTTCTTGGCTCAAATGGAAGAAATTAGGAATTGTGAATTAGGAATTAGGAATTGCAAAACAGAAAGCGAACTCGAGCCTTTGTTGAGATATGCAAAGCAAATGGGATTTGCCGACTCGCACATTGCACGGCTCTTAAATTCATCATTCTTTACTCATCATTCTTCCTTCCGTGAACTACGGAAATCATTAGGGATAATACCTACATTCCAACGAGTCGACACCTGTGCCGCCGAATTTGAATCGCAGACACCGTATCTTTATTCTGCGTATGAGATGGATGATGAGTCTCGCCCGACGGACAAGCAAAAGATCCTCATCCTTGGCGGCGGACCGAATCGCATCGGTCAGGGAATCGAATTTGATTATTGTTGCTGTCAGGCGGCGTTCGCCTTGTCTGAGATGGGATATGAAACCATCATGTACAACTGCAACCCTGAAACCGTGTCCACGGATTACGACACAGCAGACAGACTTTATTTCGAGCCGTTGACTCTCGAGCATGTGCTCAATGTGATCGATAAAGAACAACCGATTGGCGTCATCGTCCAGTTTGGCGGGCAGACTCCGCTCAACCTGGCGGCAGGACTCGAAGCGGCAGGCGTGAAGATTTTGGGAACGTCACCGCATGCCATTCAACTTTCCGAAGACCGCGAAGAATTTGCGAAACTGCTCAAGGAGTTGGACATTCCCCAACCTGAAAACGGGATTGCCCGTTCACTGGAAGAGGCACGTGTCATTGCTGAAAGAATTGGCTATCCTGTGTTGGTTCGCCCGTCTTTTGTTTTGGGTGGGCGAGCCATGGCTCTCGTGGATTCAGAAGCCAATTTGGCAGGATTCATTCAACAGGCGATTGAGGCGGCTCCTGGTCAACCGATACTCATTGATAAGTTCATGGAAGATGCCTTCGAGATCGATGTCGATGCATTGGCAGATGGAGAACGAGTCGTTGTCGGGGCGGTGATGCAACATATCGAAGAGGCAGGCGTCCATTCGGGAGATGCGGCTTGTGTTCTTCCTCCTTATAAGGTCAGTGCGTATCATCAGGGAATTATGCGCGAGTACACCGAACAGTTAGGGCTGAAACTTGGCGTGCGTGGATTGATGAATGTGCAATTTGCCATGAAAGATGAAGTGGTCTGCGTGTTGGAAGTGAACCCTCGCGCGTCGCGGACTGTGCCGTATGCGAGCAAGGCGACGAATTTGAATCTCGCTTATAAAGCCGCGCAAGTGATGGCGGGCAAAACACTTTTGGAGTTGGGTGTCACTGATGAACCGCGAGTGGATGGTTTCTTTGTCAAAGAGGCGGTGTTGCCGTTCAAAAAACTTCCCGGCTCAAGTTCATTGCTTGGACCAGAGATGCGATCCACGGGCGAAGTGATGGGGCATGCTTCTCGTTTTGGGCATGCCTTTGCAAAATCTCAGATCGCCGCGGGGCAGAGCCTGCCACAAAGCGGAGCCGTGCTTATCACGGTCAATGATATGGATAAAAGCGCAGGCTTGAAATTTGCGCGTGACATGCACCGCATGGGTTTCAGTTTGTATGCCACACCCGGCACAGCAGATATGTGTACGAAGGCTGGCTTGCCTGTCGATGTGGTTGAGAAGGCGATGGATGGTTCGACACAGATCGTTGATTTGATCCGTGCAGGTAAAATTCATCTCGTATTGAATACGCCGCTTGGTCCGCATGCCCATATGGATGGTGCCGAGATCCGCAAGGCAGCGATTGCGATGAACGTTCCGCTGCTTACAACACTTTCAGCGGCAATGGCGGCAGTCTCTGCCATTCAGGCATTGAGTAAAAAAGAATTGAAATATAGAAGTTTGCAAAGTCACTTTGCAGAGAAAATTTAACGGAGAAATAATCATGTTGAATATTGTTGATACTGAAAACAAACATACATCGGGTGTGTATGCCAAACAAACCTTGACCATTGTGCGCGGACAAGGCGCTTTGCTCTTCGATGTCGATGGCAATGAATATCTCGATTGTTCATCGGGGCATGGCGTGGCAAATTTAGGTCACGCGCACCCGAAGATTGCTGAGGCGCTTTACAAGCAGGCGAATACACTCATCACTTTGTTCGAGACCTTCCCGAATGATCAACGTGCCACATTGATGGAGAAGATCACCGCGCTCGTCCCCGGCTTGGATCGAGTCTTTTTCTGCAACTCAGGTACTGAGGCGGTGGAAGCGTCGTTCAAATTCTCTCGCATCTCTACCGGACGAAAAAATATCATCGCTGCGAATCGCGCCTTCCACGGGCGAACCTACGGCTCCCTTTCAGCGACCTTCAATAAAAAATATCGTGAAGGCTTTGAACCGCTTTTGCCCGGCGTTTCGCATGTTTCGTACAACAACATCGAAGCTTTGGATAAAGCTGTTAATGAAGAAACTGCTGCTGTGATTTTGGAAGTGGTGCAAGGAGAGGGCGGTGTGTATCCTGCTTCTTTGGAATACATCCAAGCTGCTCGCAGGATATGTGATGAGCGTGGTGCATTGCTGATCGTGGATGAGATCCAAACTGGCTTTGGGCGCACGGGCAAGATGTTCGCGGTTCAACACTTTAACGTGACGCCTGATCTGTTGACCTGTGCCAAATCCCTCGCTGGGGGCGTGCCCATGGGCGCAGTCTTGATCGGACCCAATGTCAAGAATCTCACGCCAGGTGTGCATGGCTCCACCTTTGGCGGGAATCCGCTTTCGTGTGCGGCGGCAAATGCGGCTTTGGATGTGATGAAGGAAGATGATTTACCCGGTCAAGCCGAGGCGAAGGGGGCATATCTCATGGATAAGTTGAAAGAGATCAATTCACCCAACATTCGTGAAGTGCGCAGGCTCGGTTTGATGATCGGCATTGAAATGAAGCAAAAGGTGACCGGGTATATCAAAGCATTGCAAGAGAAGAAGATCATTGCATTGAATGCCGGGTTGACGGTGATTCGTCTCTTGCCGCCGCTTGTAATTACCTACGAACAAATTGACCATCTGGTGGAAGTTCTCACAGAAGTCTTATCAACGGACTCTGTCGCGGAATAACGGATAAAAACGGATGAGCGAAACTTTAATAGGACTCGTCTCCCACTATAGCCCCTCAGGACAGGAGCGTAGCGCAGTCGAATGGCTGGTGGCGCGGATGAAGTCATTGGGATATGACAACGCATTTATTGATGAGGTTGGCAATGTTGTTGGTGTGATGGGGCAGGGGACGAAGCAAGTTGTTCTGCTTGGTCACATTGATACGGTGCCGGGTGAAATTTCTGTAAGGCGAGATGGCGTGCCGCCCCACGAAATCTTATATGGGCGCGGCTCGGTAGATGCGAAAGGTCCGCTGGCGAGTTTTGTGGATGCGGTTGCGAAGGTTGGAGCACGAGAAGGCTGGCAGCTCGTGGTCATCGGCGCGGTGGAAGAGGAACGTGACTCAGAAGGTGCAAGATTTGTTGTGAACCAATACAAGCCAGATTTTGCGATTATCGGTGAGCCGAATCAATGGGACCGGGTTTCGCTTGGCTATAAAGGCAGCGCATGGGCACATGTCACCATCAAGCGCGGACAAGTCCACACGGCGAGCGGAGAAGAGACGGCGGCAGAGGCAGCGATTGAAACATGGTTGAAGATCAAAGCCTATGTCGATTCGTATAACGCGGATAAAGATAAAGTCTTCGATAAATTGTTGCTCACACTCCGCGGCATGGAATCAGACTCGAATGATTTTGAACAGTGGGCGAGGTTGAAGATTGGAGTCCGCTTGCCGGTGGAGATTTCGCCGGAGGCTTGGTATTTAAAGTTGGAAGAAATAATAAGTGACAGTCACCTTCAAGGTGACTGTCACTTGGATAAAGTAGGCTTCCCCGTCCCGGCGTGGAAGTGTGAGAAGAACTCGCAGCTTGTAAGAAGCTTCTTAAGTGGAATCAGGTCGCAGGGCGGTGAGCCGCGTTTCGTCTACAAAACGGGAACTGCTGACTTGAACATCGTCGCCCCGGTATGGCAATGTCCGGCTGTGGTGTATGGTCCTGGTGACTCGGCGTTGGATCATACTCCCAATGAACATATCAATTTGGACGATTATCAAAAAGCAGTGGATGTGTTGAGCGCAACCCTGGAAAAATTGACTGGGTGACGATGTGCCAGAAGGACGAAATGTAGTTGCTTAAAATCGCCGAATCGGAAAATACTACCCTTGACGGATTTCCGTTTCTGCCTATAATCGTGCGAAGTCACCAACCTAATGAATATCTTTTTCAGCCTCTCCCTTATTGTCGTCGTTACCATTGTCCTTATTATTAAAGGACAATTTTCGGTTAGGATGGCAACGGTGAGAGTGAAATAAATCACTGAGTGAAAACAAGAGCCGCCCTAACCACGGGCGGCTCTTTTTATATCAACTATTACAGGAAAAGAGCCATGCGATCAGATACAGTTAAGAAAGGGTACGAAAAAGCGCCGCACCGAGCATTGTTACGTGCCACCGGTTTAAAGGATGAAGATTTTAACAAGCCGTTCGTTGCGATTGTTAATTCTTATGTTGATGTTGTTCCCGGGCATGTGCATTTGCAGGAGTTCGGCAAGTTGGTGAAAGAAGCCGTGCGTGCGGCGGGCTGCGTGCCATTCGAGTTCAACACTATCGGCGTGGATGATGGCATTGCGATGGGTCATATGGGGATGAAGTACTCGCTTCCTTCGCGTGAATTGATCGCCGACTGCGTGGAGACCATGATCGAAGCACATCGGTTTGATGCGATGGTTTGCATCCCAAACTGCGACAAGATCGTGCCGGGTATGTTGCTGGCAGCCATGCGCGTGAACGTGCCGACCATCTTTGTCTCGGGCGGCGCGATGAAGGCAGGCATGACTCCTGAAGGTGAAGTGCTCGATCTGATCTCCGTCTTTGAAGGAGTCGGCGCATATTCTGCGGGCAAGATCGACGAAAAGCGCCTCACTCTGCTGGAGAAATTTGCTTGCCCTTCCTGCGGCTCTTGCTCCGGGATGTTTACTGCCAACTCAATGAACTGCTTAATGGAAGTGCTGGGATTGGCTCTGCCTTTCAATGGCTCGGCATTGGCAAAGACTCCCGAACGCGAAGACTTGGCGAAGCGAGCCGCGGCTCAGATCATGACCCTGATCGAGCGTGACATCAAACCCAGAGATATCGTGACACCGGAAGCCATCGATGACGCCTTTGCGTTGGACATGGCGATGGGCGGTTCGTCTAACACGGTGCTGCATACCTTGGCATTAGCCAACGAAGCCGGTGTGGACTATCCGCTGACCCGCATCAATGATGTGGCTGATAAAGTTCCGCACATCTGCAAGGTCAGCCCGGCTGGCAAATGGCATATGGAAGATGTGCATCGCGCGGGCGGGATCCCGGCGATCTTGAAAGAAGTTCAACGGGGGACGGGCATGTTGCATTTAGACCGCATCACGGTTACTGGAAATACCTTGGGGGAATCGATCAAAGATGCAGAGATCAAAGATGAAGAAGTGATTCGACGTTATGAAAATGCACACTCCAAGCGTGGAGGCTTGTCCATTTTGTTTGGCAACCTTGCGCCGAATGGAGCAGTGGTGAAGGTCGGTGGTGTGAGCGCACCGATGATGCAGTTTGAAGGTCCGGCGGTTATTTTTGAATCGCAGGATGAAGCGATGGCTGGAATTCTCGCTGGCAAAGTGAAGGCTGGCGATTGTGTTGTGGTGCGCTATGAAGGTCCCAAAGGCGGACCGGGCATGCAGGAAATGCTCTCGCCGACATCTGCCATTATGGGGCAGGGGCTCGGCGACAAGGTCGCGCTTATCACCGATGGACGTTTCAGCGGCGGCACGCGCGGCGCATGTATTGGCCACGTCTCACCAGAAGCGGCGGCGGGTGGTCCGATTGCGGCGCTGAAGCCCGGGGATATTGTTCAAATTGATTTGGTGGCACGCAGCCTCAACGTTAAGTTAAGCGAGGCGGAGATCGAGAGTCGACTCGCAGCGTTGCCGAAGTTTGAATCCAAAGTCACATCCAAGTGGTTGAAGCGTTATTCGCATTTTGTGACAAGTGCAGATACGGGCGCAGTGTTGCAATCGTAGGTCACGCTTGTAGCGTGACAGCAAAGTAAATTAGTAAGTCACGTTGCAAACGTGACCTACATCAAGGAGCAAGCATGAAACTAAAAGGTGCAGAAATTGTTTGGGAATGTCT
>JAFLCF010000339.1 GCA_017303735.1 Anaerolineae bacterium | reverse complement strand
ACGAGTGCCGCTGGTGAGGAGGGTAATGGTTTTCATGAGTAGCGGACGATGGACGATAGACCATTGACCATGGTTGTCCATTGTCTATTGTCTATGGTCAATCGTCGATTTTTTCAAACACCAAAAAGCGGTACTCCACCACCTTCATATACAAACACTGTTGCAATGCCATGCTCCCCAGCATGGACGGCACGATGGCAT
The DNA here is from genome assembly GCA_017303735.1 of Anaerolineae bacterium. Next base: position 3,329 of record JAFLCF010000339.1, on the reverse strand, counting down.
GTTTGATCGGCAGTTTTTCGCCGAGGAAAAGTAAGGTGCTGGCGAGAACATCTGGCAGATTGCGCAGGCGCAGATGAGGTGTGAGCTCGTGGTTCTTTTTGAGTTGCAGTCCATTTTTTTCTGCAAAGGCAACGGTTTGCTCAATGGTCCGCACACCAGGGACGTACCAACCTTCGATGTAAGCGTCGTACCATTTTTGTTCGCTTGGGTTGAATGAACGCGGAGACTTGTAATCATCCACGAGAATCAATTTGCCGCCTTTGTGCAGCAACCTACCCGCTTCTTGAAAATATTTTTCAGGCTCTACCGCATGGCAAACTGCTTCAACGGAATAGACTGCATCGAGCGATTCACTAGGTAATGGAACTGAGGTGAAATCCCCTTCAGCAAAGCGGATATGATCTTGCAGCCCGAGTTGACTTGCCGACTCTTGCGCGAGTCGTGCTTGCACGGGACTGAGGGTTAGTCCCAGTGCAGGGGATGGATTTTGTAAGCGTGGATAAATGTAAAATAGACTCGCGCCGACGCCGCAACCGAGGTCTGCGATGCGGGCGTTTGTTTGAGCAACGGCTTCGATCTCCGCTTTGATGAGCGCATTGGAGGTGTTGAGCGCATCTTCAATGCTTTTCGTTTCGGGCATCCACAAGGTGCGGTGAATGTTTTGGGCTTGTTTGTGTCCGCTAAATTTTAGAAATAGATTGGTGTTCTCATCGTAATACGTGCGGACGGAGTCGGTGGTAATAGGCATGAGCAAATTATAATGTAGGGGCGACCCGCCCATGATGTTTTGGCTTATTGATAATCATTGAAGGGTCGCCCTTACAATCGAATTCAAGGAGAAACTAATGTCCCACACTGCCTTTGCCACCACCACCCGCGGATTGAATCGCGACCTGCCGCCGATGCGGTTGTATGAAAAAGCCAAGAAGCTCGGTATTTGGAACCCATCAGATATTGACTTCACCAAAGATAAACAGGATTGGGCAGGCTTCACAGACGAAGAGAAAGACCTGTGTCTGTTGTTGCTCTCCATGTTCGTTGCAGGCGAAGAGGCGGTCACGCTTGACCTGCTCCCACTGATTCAAGCGATTGCCGAGGAAGGGCGCATCGAAGAGGAAATGTTCCTGACGACTTTCCTTTTTGAAGAAGCCAAACATACTGATTTCTTCCGCCGCTTTATGGATGAGGTCGCGGAAGCAGGAGTGGATTTATCCCGTTATCACGGCGATAACTATCGCCAGCTTTTCTACGAATCCCTGCCTGAGGCACTCAACGCGCTTCGCTCTGACCCGTCACCTGCCTCTCAGATTCGGGCTTCGGTCACCTATAACATGATCGTTGAAGGCGTGCTGGCGGAGACAGGCTATCAAGCCTTCTTCACCATGCTCGAACGTAATGATTTGCTTCCTGGCTTACGCAAAGGGATTGCATTGCTCAAGCAGGATGAGTCTCGGCATATTGCGTATGGGGTCTACTTACTCTCGCGTCTCATGGCAGAACACCCTGATGAATGGGACAATTTGCAAATGCAGATGAACATGTTACTGCCTTCTGCCATTGGCGTGATCGGCGATGCCTTTGCACGTTATCAGGTCGTGCCGTTCGGTTTGAAGGAAGAGGATTTTGTCTCGTATGCAATGAGCCAATTTAGTAAACGCTACGAACGCCTTGAAAAGGCACGCGGTGCCAGCTTGGATGAGATCAACAAAGTGGCAAGAGAGAATGAGGAAGCGTAAATGTCACTAAAACCCTGGAAGATTATCGATTCGCGCCATCCCATGCCGAAGTTTCGCATGGACAATTGCGAGTTGCCAAATGGAAAACCGTATAAGGCATTTGTCTTGGAGTTCGATGCATGGGCGAATATCCTTGCGATCACGAAAAATAATGAAGTAGTGTTGGTAAAGCAGTATCGTCATGGTGTGCAAGAGCTTTTGTTGGAATTGCCCGGCGGTGTGGTGGATGAGGGCGAGAGTCCGCTGGAGGGGGCGAAGCGCGAGTTGATGGAAGAGACAGGCTACAAAGCTGGGCAGATCATTGAGGTGGGCAAGTTCTATCCGAACCCGGCTATTCAACAAAACACTTTGTATTGTTATCTTGCTACTGATGTGGAATGGGTGGGCGAGCAAGACCTCGACGAATCCGAAGAGATCGAAGTGGTGCTCGTCCCATTCGATGAGTTGATCGAGATGGTGCAACAAGGCAAGTTAAAACATGCCCTCAATATTGCCGCGTTGTTTCAGGCATTCGTTCACTTAAAAAGGATATAGCTATTCATGGAATATAACTTTGGTTTAACGGCGCAAGATTACGCCAAACATCGTGCCGGATTCCCCGATGAATTTTTTGAGCGTGTCTTTGCAGATGGGATCGTACCGCCCAACGCCTCTCTGCTGGACCTCGGAACGGGCACCGGCACCCTCGCCCGCGGATTCGCCGCCCGGGGCTGTTCGGTCATCGGCATGGATATTTCTGCGCAATTGCTTGAACAGGCAAAAAACCTTAGCCTTCAACAAGGCTTGACTGTGGAGTTTCGTTTGGGGAAAGCTGAAGAAACAGAGTTACCCGATGAGACGTTTGATGTCGTTGCCGCCGGGCAATGCTGGCACTGGTTCGACCGTCCACTGGCGGCGCAGGAAGTGAAGCGCTTGCTCAAACCGGGTGGCAGGGTGTTGATCGCCCACTTCGACTGGCTTCCGTTGCCTGGCAATGTTGTGGATCAAACGGAGCGGCTTATTCAAACGTATAACCCCAAATGGTATGAACGCTTTGGGAATAAGAATGGCAGTTACCCCGATTGGTTTCGTGATTTGCGCGAAGCTGGCTTTGAAGGTGTGACTTCATTCTCTTTCGATGTCGATGTGCCCTACTCGGCTGAAGCCTGGCGCGGACGGATCCGCGCCAGTGCCGGGGTGGGGGGCAGCCTTTCGGCGGATGAAGTAGTGAGATTCGACTCGCAGTTGAAACATCTGCTGGAAGGGATGGAGCAGGCACAGGTTAAGCGAGAGGCGCAGGAGTCTTCTGTGTTTTTGATTCCACATTGTGTGTTTGTCATCCATGCTCGCAGATCAAAATCCAACATTTAAAAATGGTTGTGCAATTCTGCTAACGGGCGTAAAATGGGCGCGGTAAAAAAACATGCATACCACTGACGAAAGCGATTTAAGTTCTGCTGATCGAGATCCGCTAAGTACAAGCGGATTGTACGTATTTATTTTAATAACCGTCACGTAGGTGCGCGGCGCGCCCTTGCGTGACTATTTCACGCAAGGAGGCTGCCATGCTGAGCATCTACAAAAATACCGAGAGCGGATTCGAAACGCTCGACA
>JAFLCF010000338.1 GCA_017303735.1 Anaerolineae bacterium | reverse complement strand
GGTGTATGGCTTATTTGGTTTGGGCTTGTTCGTACTTTTCCTGCAATTTGGAACTTCTATCCTCGCGGCTTCATTAACCCTCTCTATCATGACGCTACCCGTCATCATCAGCACAGCAGAAGAAGCACTGCGTTCCGTGCCGCAATCCTTCCGCACAGTGAGCATCTCCCTGGGTGCCACTCGCTGGCAGACCATCCGCAAGATCGTTATAAAGGAAGCTCTGCCCGGCATCCTCACCGGAGTCATCCTCGGTTTAGAACGTGCCGCCGGAGAGACTGCCCCCATCCTTTTTACGGGTGCGGCGTTCTTTCTGCCACGCCTACCCGGCTCCCCTTTCGATGCGACTATGGCACTGCCATATCATCTCTTCGTTATTTCTACTCAGGTTCCTGAAATGCCGATCCAAATCCAATATGGAACGGCGCTCGTCCTGCTCGTCTTTGTATTAACTATGAATGTGATTGCCACCATCATCCGCTCACGCGCCCGCGCAAAACGGCAATGGTAATTATGACCATGGACGACGGACGATTGACGATGGACGAACTCTATGCCTTATAAGTTTGAGCAATTAGACGTATGGAAATTATCTCTGGAATACATTGATTCAATTTATTCGCTGGCAGAGAAGTTACCCAAGAGTGAAGAATATAATTTGAAATCGCAGATCATCCGCGCAGCAACATCCATTTCACTAAATATTGCCGAAGGCTCAACAGGACAATCGGACGCAGAGCAGGCTAGGTTTCTAGGTTTCGCCATACGCTCCCTAATAGAAACTGTAGCATGTCACCACATCATCCAACGCAGAGACTACATTCAAGACCAAACCCTGCTAACCAAAATTTACGAAGACTCCCAAGTCCTCGCCAGAAAATTACAAGCCTTTCGAAAAACTGTCACCCCACATCAAGTTCGGGAAGACCAATCCCCTTATGGAGAATACGATTTACCGTAGTGCATCCATCGTCCACGGTCCATCGTCCATCGTCTAATGAAAATCGAAATCGAAAACCTCTCCCTCCAATACGCCGATGGCGCGGAATCACTACGCGGCATCAGCATGGGAATCCGTCAGAATGCAGTGACCGTCCTCTTCGGTCCGGCAGGAGGCGGGAAGTCTACGTTGTTGCGCTGTCTCAACCGGCTCAACGATCTAACCGACATCCGCACCAGCGCTGGTCGCATCTTGATCGACGGTGAAAACATCCTCGACCCTAAAACGGATGTGATCGCTCTGCGTCGCAAAGTGGGCATGGTCTTTGCAAGACCCGTGCCTCTGCCCATGAGCATCCGCGAGAATATCACCTACGGGTTGGAACTTGCCGGAGAGAAACGCCGCTCGAAATTAGATGAAGCCGTGGAACGCAGCCTCAAACTCGCTGCCATTTGGGATGAAGTGAACGACCGCCTCAACGACCCTGCCGTCGCCCTTTCTGGCGGACAGCAACAACGCGTCTGCCTGGCGCGAGTGTTGGCATTGCAACCTGAGATCATCCTGCTCGATGAACCCACTTCCGGGCTTGACCCGATTTCTACGGGCAAGGTCGAAATGGCACTGCAAGAATTGAAAAAGAATTACACCGTCATCCTCGTACCCCACTCGGTGCAACAAGCCGCCCGCACCGCCGATCATGCAGCCTTCTTCTTACAAGGGCAGCTGATCGAATACGATGACGGCAAAAAAATGTTCACCTCGCCGAAAGAAAAGAAAACTGAAGACTACATCATGGGAAGATTTGGGTAAAAAAAAGTAGGGGCAACCCGTCCATGCTTTGTATTTCCTCAAACAAAAAGAGAGGGTTGCCCCATGCTAGGGCGACCCTCTCTTTACATACAAGGTGCTCAATGATTTTGACGGGTCGCCCCTACCAATCACCATACTCGTTCCAAATTCTCGTTCTCGCCTACTTTACGTCCCACCTTGGCCATATCGATCCACTCGCCGTGAATTTTCACACGCACCACATCCGCCGTGAAATCGGTGCTGGTTCCATTGCCATTGCTAAAGAGATACGAGCCCACTGCATAAATATCAGCAGGCACACCCAACTTCTCAAACTTGCGGATCTTCTCTGGAGCAAACCCACCGGAGACTACGATCTTCACACTGTGACAAAATTCCTTCGCCGCCTCTTTCCAAGACGCAGGCAGGTCCCAGCGTTCCCAAGCCGAATCCAACCCCGAGCGGACGTTGAACACCAGCCGCGGGTTGACTCCCAGATCTAATGCTGGCTCGCCGAGGGGCGTAACAGACACATCGCGCAAATTCCCACCCGTATCCAAACGGATGCCATAAAGTTTATATTTCTCGGCTTCTTCCGTATTTCCAGCATCCATCAACTCGCGATACTTGGCAAACATCGCATCCAGAGTCCGCAACGAATCACGAACCGAGTCATTGTTGAAATCCACCAAGGCAATGCGCGGAATGCGAGCGGGCAAAATGTGTGAGAACTGCATCATCGCCTCTGCCGTGTCGCCGAGGAAAGAAGCGATCGCCGCATGAGCCACCGTCCCGCCGCCTGCACCGCCCCACCAATCTCCCTGCGCATCAGTAGAGACGAAGGCACCTAACTCCTGCGCGTGGTCTTTGTTAAAACGCTGCAATGCAATGTTATAAGCATACCCATCGGCAGCCTGCACTTCATGCACATCAAAACGCGCCGGGAAGAATAAAACCGGTTTGCCTTTTGCTGCTACCAAGGTTTCATACACATTCGTGGCTACACGACTTGAACGAGTGAGAATTCCCAAAGTTGGTGTTTCTAACAACGCAAAATCGCGATAGCGTCCACGCACTTTGATGACCGGCTGGATCTTGCTCGGGTCGCCGTCATACTTCACCGTCGTCCCATCTTGCACAGCCCATACTTCCAGCTTGCCAGATGTATCCATAAATTCATCCCCATCAAAATAGCCGGAGCAATGCTTCAGCATCTCCAGAGATTTATCCACACCTACAACGGTGGTCTTGCCCATGCGACGTGTGAACCACTGCATCTCCACTTCAATATCACCCACAGCGATCTGCTCAGGAGACATGCCTTCGGGTAAATTATGATAATTACCCGAATAGGTATATCCCTCCTTCGAAAGTGCAGTCAGCATGCGGTTGATATTCTCGAAGTATTTATCAGAATACCAGCCACGCCGCATGCGCTCAATATCTAATTTAAAAGTCTCGTTCGTTAATCGTTTACCATCAAAAATGGACATATCTTTTTATTCCTTTGGGAAATCAATAAACTGGGGTGGAATATTCTGCGCCAGATAATGTTCCGGCTCAGGAGAATAAAACTCGATGCCTGCTTGTTGCGCCTCCCCCGCGCGAACAACCAATAAACGCACATCATCCGTCCGACGCCCACCGACATTTAATGCTCGTTCCGTATTCACAGACAGATGCACATACTGACGCTTCATCGAACGCAACCCTTCCCTGCGGATGGCTTTCTCAGCTTGTGGAGTTGTGCCATGATACAAAATGTCGGGTGGAGTTACCGGTTCATACATCACATGTTCCACTTTGCTGTGCCCATATAAAGCGCGAATGCGCGCATCCTTCACCTCG
>JAFLCF010000337.1 GCA_017303735.1 Anaerolineae bacterium | reverse complement strand
GATGTTGCTGCGTTCGCCATCCACGGCTCCCACCTGGACTGCGAGCTGGTACAGCGCTTCGATCAGTTTTTCATCGCGTTGGGCGGTGACTCCCTTACCAAAGACGATCATCGGCGAGATGGCATGTGCCAGCGTCCGCGCAGCTTTGGTCAAGTCCGCTTCGGAGATGCCGGTTTCAGCGACGGCTTTCTTGATGCGGGCATCGGCATCTTTGATGTTGAGGGACTTGCGCTCTAGTTCTTCTTTTGCAATGACCGCTTGCAGCGCAAGGATCAGCAGATGGTCAGAACCAGCTTTCGGCTTAAGCGCGACGCGGGCAACTTCATCCAAAGAAGTTTCATCCGGGTCAATGTTGATCAAATTCACGCCAGCGTTCAAGTTGCGCTTGAATAAAAATCCCGCCACCATGTGGCTGCGGTTGACGTTCGCGCCGACGCACAGAATAGTATCGGCAGTTTTGAGAGCATCGAGTTTGCCTTCAAAGCCTTCATGCGTTTCGGCGAATTTCGCCACCGCCGCAGTCGGCACGCCTTCTTCGATGCTGGTGACAAGCTTGCTGTGAAGTTTGCTTTCAAATAAATCTTTGAATGCCGCCAGAGTCTCCGCCGACAACCGAGTCGACGCCAACGCCGCGACACTTTCTTTCGTCATTTTTTCTTGCACGGCGCTCAAGGCTTCATCCCAAGAGACGGGCTCGAGTTTGCCGTTCTTCTTCATGAGCGGAGTGGTGAGGCGCACGCGGTTTTCATTGGTGGTGTGATAGCGTCCGTGCTCGCACATCACGCCGTGATTGACCGCGCCGTCCCAATCGCCTTCGATGCGCACGATGCGATTGTCGCGCACCATGATCTTGATCGAGCAGCCAACCGAACAGCCCACACATACCGACTTGATTTCCTGTAAATTTTTATCGTGTGATTGATATGCACTGGTGCGATCGATCAGTGCGCCGGTCGGGCAGACCTGTACACAGGAACCGCATTTAATACAAGTGCTTTCGCCGAGTGGAATATCGGTATCGGCGACGATCATGCTCTTCGCGCCGCGCTCCGCAACCGAGAGTGTGAAATTGCCCGCCATCTCGGCGCAAGCCCGCACACAGCGGCGGCACAGGATGCAGCGGTTGTTATCCAACACAAAGTATGGATGTGAGGTATCGACGGGGAAGTCATTCCAACCCGGCTGAATGGGCCAGTGAGTCATCTCTTCGTGATAGGCGGCGTTTTGCAGTTCGCAATCCCCGCCGCTGACCTGGCAGAACGGGCAGAAGTGGTTGCGTTCGCTGAACAGCATCGAGAGAACGAATTGACGCGATTTCTTGAGCGCTTCTGTTTCGGTCTCGACCACCATGCCCTGGCTGACCGGCAGAGTACAAGATGCCATCGGTACGCGAATGCCTTGCACTTCCACAATGCACAAGCGGCAACCACCGTATGGGGTTAGTTCCTTATGGTCACACAGACGTGGGATGTTAATGCCCGCCATCTCTGCGGCACGCAGTACCGTCGTTCCTTCGGGGACTTCTATCTGTTGTTTGTTGATCGTTATTTGAACCATGTAATCCTCTTTAAAATTACCGGATTTTTTATCCAATATGTTCTGCTACTAAATTCATCTCACATACGCCCGTCGGACAACTTCCCAAGCGGATATGTGCTTCCACCTCGGTGCGGAAATGCTTGAGCATATCGCGGATCGGTACGGTGGCGGTCTGTCCAAGTCCGCAGTTGGAGGCGCGTTCCATTTCTGCGATCAAAGTTTGGAGCGTATCCAGATCTTCCAGTTTGCCCTGTCCCTTCGAGATGCGATCCACGATCTCATAGGAACGTTGCGTACCCACGCGGCAGGGCGTGCATTTGCCGCAGGACTCAAAGCGGAAGAATTGAAGTAGCACTTTGACCAAATCCACGATGCAGGTGTTCTGGTCGCAAATGAGCAATGCACCTGAGCCGAGCGAGACGCCTGCTTTGCGGAAGGATTCAAAATCCATTGGCACATCTCGCAGCGAAGAAGGAATGATTGAGCCGCTGCTGCCACCAGTTTGTGCCAGTTTCAACACGCTGCCGGGCTTCATTCCTTTGGCATAGATGTTGATGACCTCGCGCAAGGTAATGCCCATCGGCACTTCGATTACGCCGCTAAAGTTGACGTTGCCCATGATGGTGTAGACCTTGGTGCCCGGGCTGGAGGGCGTGCCGAACGAGCGATACCATTCCGCGCCGTTGCGCAAAATGGCAGGAATATTCGCCAGCGTCTCCACGTTGTTGACCGTGGTCGGTCGATTCCATAAACCGCGTGTGACAGGGTAAGGCGGGCGCGGACGTGGCTCGCCACGTTTGCCTTCAATCGATTCGATCAATGCAGTTTCTTCGCCGCAGACATACGCGCCTGCGCCTGCATGTAAATGAATGTGAAAGTTAAAGTTCGTGTTGAAAATATTCTTGCCGAGGAAACCAAATTCCTCAGCCTGTTCAATTGCATGTTGTAGACGGCGATAGGCATGACCATACTCGCCGCGAATGTAAATGTAACCTTCGTCCGCACCGACAGCGTAGCCTGCAATTGCCATCGCTTCAAGAATTGCGTGTGGGTCACCTTCGAGCACGATGCGGTCTTTGAACGTACCTGGTTCGCTCTCGTCAGCATTGCAGATGACGTATTTCTTTTCGCCTTTTGCCGCACGCACAAATTTCCATTTGCGCCCGGTCAGAAAGCCTGCGCCGCCGCGTCCCTGCAAGCCAGATTTTTCAACCACATCAATGACCTGCTCGGGCGTCATCTCGGTCAACACTTTGCCCAGTGCTTCATACGCATTGTGCGCGATCGCATCTTCAATGTTCTCGGGGTCGATGCGCCCGGCACGCTCAAGGACGATGCGCTGCTCCGATGGGTTGTATCCTTTATGGGCGCGGAGAGAACCGATCTGTCCCGTCAACTGTTTTGGCGGTGCAAGCAGATCCTCGGCAACGCGTCCCTTGTAAAGATGTTCCTCCACCAAGTAGCGCGCATCCCCCGGCTTGACGGGTCCATACACGGCGGCTTCGGGGTACACCACAACAACCGGAAGGATGTTTGTCCGCTCGATATCCTGGATCTCGGCGACATCCACTTCGTCTTGCAATTGATACGCTTCCAACGCCTCTTTCAGACTTTTGAGCAGGTCGCTCGCCCCGAGCCTCATACTCTCTGGATCTGTGGAGACCAACAACATGGCACGTTTTGTTTTCATGGCTGGCTCCTATTCGTAGTGACTCAAAATTTCGGGCAGCTGCTCAACAGTGACATTGCCGTACATGTCATCGTCGATCAACAACACTGGACCAACACTGCACAAGCCGATGCACGATGTCGTGACAAGCGTCCACTTTTTATCGGGCGTGGTCGCGCCATTTTCAAGGTCGAGCGTTTCGCGCAGCGCATCCCAAATGGCTTTACCCCCCACCACATGACAGGGCGCATTCTCGCAGAACTTGATGACGTGTCGTCCGCGTGGCTGGGTGGAGAGCATGTCGTAAAAACTCGCCAACCCGTATAACTGTCCCTGTGAGACGAAACTGCCATCATGATTGATCTGGGAT
>JAFLCF010000336.1 GCA_017303735.1 Anaerolineae bacterium | reverse complement strand
GCCAAACCCGAAAGCGCCGTTTACGATGAAGCCGGGGCGCTCTCCGTGGATGCCTTCCTGCCATCCTTCAAAGGTTGGCGCATCACCTCCACCCAACCGCTGACCATCGAATACTATTCTGATACCTATGCCGCGGATGCCGAGTTGAACGTCTTGCCTTTGTGGCCCGGCTCCCCGACCGGACTTGCTGGTGAGAATAACTGGCAGACTTTGGCTGTTTCCAACCTTGCTGAAGCCGCTGGCGAACTTGCCTACTCTTCCGACAAGGGTGACGCCCTTGGCATTGAGCAGATGAGCTGGGTAGGCGGACCGAGTCTTGAGATCCTGAAGAAATATATGGATCAGGCTCAGGCAGAAGGACACATCCCCTACGAAGCCACCATGAGCCAGTTCCTGACACCTGAAGAAGTTGCCCTGCGCTATGAGAACATGGCGAAGTGGTATGAAGATCATGGTCACTTCTGGGTGGGTACGGGTCCGTACTATCTCGATCAGGTATTCACCACCGAGAAGTCGCTTGTGCTCAAGAACTTCAGTGACTATCCCGATCTTGCTAGCCGCTGGTCAGACTTCAAAGATCCGAAGCGCGCCACCGTCATCCTCGATGGACCCGGACAGGTGACCGCCGGACAGGAATCAGTCTTTGATGTGACTGTTAACTTCAACAACGAACCCTATGCCAATGAAGATATCAGGCAGGTGAAATACATCCTGTATGGCAGCACGGGTGACGTTCTGGCTGTCGGCGTTGCCGAGGCAGTGGGTGAGGGACTGTTCCAAGTCACGTTGGATGCGGAAACTACATCCAAGCTCGAGACCGGTTCCGCCAAGCTCGAAGTGGCTGTCTCTCCGATTCCGGTTGCCATTCCCGCTTTCACTTCCATTGAGTTCGTGGTTGTGAAATAGATTCGGCTGTATTTGAATAAATTTCAGGGTGGGGCAGTATTGCCCCACCCTGAAATAAAAGTGAGGTCCCCATGTCTGTTGTTGCTCCGACTTCTTCCGAAGAGATCGTTGTCGCTAAAAAAGGCGCTGCGAATTCGTTACTGCGTATCTCGCGCTATGTTGCCATACGCCTGTTGACCTTATTTACCACAGTGGTGATCGGCGTGTATCTGACGATCATGATTGCAAACATGGGCGGGTACGTGGATCAGATCATCAAGGGTCAGATCCGCGATACGATTACTCAGTCGGTTGCGAATAATCCCTCCTTGCGCAACCTGGACCCAGACGCTCGAAAAAAACTGATTGATGAACAGATCGTATTGGAGGAAAAACGCCGCGGCTTGGATACTCCGCTTGCCATTCGTAACCTGCGTCATCTCACCAATGCCATTCGGCTAGAGTTAGGGCGCTCCATTAACATCACCAGCGACAGCGGTTCAAAACAGGTGCGGCTTATTCTGCTCGAACGCCTGCCCGCTACTTTGTTGTTGATGGGCACTTCGCAATTATTTCTTTTCTTTTCGAGCGTTTTTCTTGCTCTCAACCTTTCACGTAATTATGGGAATATATGGGACAAGATCGTGATCGCTCTCTCGCCAACCTCGGCAATTCCCGCCTGGTTCTACGGCATATTTTTGATCTTAATCTTTGCGGCGGGTTTGAAAGTATTGCCTTTTGGCGGCATGGTGGAATCGCCGCCACCTGCCAATCCCTTTAATTATGCAATGAGCGTTTTGAAGCATCTTATCTTGCCGGGCGGGTCGTTGGTGATCAGCTCGATCTTTTTGAGCATCTATAACTATCGCACCTTTTTCCTGATCTATTCGAGTGAAGATTATGTGGATATGGCGCGTGCCAAAGGCTTGCCCGCACAGGATATTGAGCGCCGTTATATTCTGCGCCCAACCCTGCCCAATATCATCACCAATTTTTCGCTCATTATCATCACCTTGTGGACAGGTGCATTGTTCACCGAAACCGTTTTCTTATGGCCCGGGCTGGGACGCACGCTCTTTCAGGCGATCGGGTTATACGATACGCCCATTATTGTGGGGTCTACGATCATCTTTGCCTACCTGCTCGCCTTGACCGTCTTCCTATTGGATTTTATTTATGCGGCAGTTGACCCGCGTGTACGGATCGGTGGTTGATCGAATGAATACTGCCCTAACCTCATTCAAAAAAATATTGCAATATCCATCGGCGATCGCTGGCGTTTTTGTCATCCTGCTTATGGTGGCTGTTTCGATCTATACCATGATTACCATTCCCTACTCCGAAGCGATCCGTATGTGGCGCGGTGGGGAGGATGTCTGGTACCAGAATCCAAAATTTGCACCTCCATCCTGGATCAATCTTTTTTCGAGTAAAAAATATTCCGAGTCTTTTGCTGTCAGCACAGCAGATAACGAAATGAGCAAAAGCGCCGTGCCCGGCAATGACGGCATCACAACATATACGATCACCTATGAATTCGATTTTTCATACGACGTGTACCCGCAGGACATGCTGCTTTATGTCGATGCCTCTTTCGCAGAAAAACAGCCCTTCCTTTCGATGGAATGGTTAACTCCGGATGGACGCACCGTGCGGATCGCAAATTTTGCCGTTGGGAATCAACATACCTACCGCTTCTCTCAAGACGATAAGCTGGCAGCCAAACTACGGGCAGAGGAACCCATCCCAGCCTTGTTCTCCGACCCGGAAACCGGCGAGATCCTTAAGGGAATCTACAAGCTTGTCATTACCGGCACCACCTTCGAACCCGATTCGACACTCGATGCAGAGTTCGTCGTGCATGGACAGGTATTTGGGTTTGCCGGTACCGACCACGCCCGCCGTGATTTGACCCTGCCGTTGTTGTGGGGCGCGCCAGTTGCACTTGCATTCGGCTTGATGGCAGCCATCGGCACTTCTGTTCTGACAATGGTGATTGCTGCCATCGGCACCTGGTATGGCGGCTGGGTGGACCAGTTGATCCAGCGCATTACCGAGGTCAATCTTGTCCTGCCGTTCTTTGCGATCATGATCATGATCGGTACCTTCTACTCTCGAAGTATCTGGGTCATTCTAGGTGCGACGATCTTGTTATCCATTTTCACTGGCGGCATCCTCGCGTTCCGTGCCGTATTCCTGCAAGTCAAGGAAGCGATGTACATCGAGGCGGCGAAAGCTTACGGGGCGAGCAATTGGCGCATCATTTTTCGTTACCTCATCCCGCGCATGATTCCTTTACTGATCCCCGGTTTGGTGCAGGCAGTGCCAGCCTTTGTCTTCCTTGAAGCTTCGCTGGCAGTGATCGGGCTGGGCGACCCTGTCCTGCCGACTTGGGGCAAGATCATTCAGGATGCGCAGGCAAATGGCGCATTATACAAAGGCTACTACTACTGGATATTGGAACCCGCGGTTCTGCTGGTCATTACCGGGCTTGCCTTTGCCTTCCTCGGCTTTGTGCTCGACCGAATTTTCAACCCGCGCTTGCGCGATATATAAACCGTTCGTGGATAAACTCAATGAATGAAACTGTACAACTTCTGAATGCCAAAAACCTGAAACTGCACTTTCGCACCCAAAATGGAATTGTTCAAGCGGTGGATGGCGTAGACCTCGAACTTGATTTTCATCGCGCAGTG
>JAFLCF010000335.1 GCA_017303735.1 Anaerolineae bacterium | reverse complement strand
TCCTTAACATGCAATGCGATGTCTATCATCCCTTCCAATGCCTCGCGGATTTGATGACCATTCAAGAAAAGAAGGGACGCGACCTTAAGAAAAAGAAGGTTGTGGTTTCCTGGGCGTATGCGGCTTCCTACTCCAAGCCGATCTCGGTGCCGCAATCTCTGATCCTTCAGATGACCCGCTTTGGCTGTGATGTGGTTTTGGCTCATCCACCAGAGTTCAAGCTTATGCCTGAGATCATGCAGCAGGCAAAAGACAATGCCAAGAAATATGGCGTCGGGTTCGATGTCACCGATAACATGGATGAAGCCTTCAAAGATGCCGATGTGGTCTATCCCAAGAGCTGGGGTCCCATGCTCACCACCACAGGTAAGGAAGAAGGCAAGGCGCTTATCGACAAATATAAAGACTGGATCACCGATGAACGCCGCATGAAGTTGACCAAGGAAGACTCCATCTACATGCACTGTCTGCCCGCCGACCGCGGACTCGAAGTGACCGATGGCGTGATCGATGGTCCGCACTCAGTGGTCTATGATGAAGCCGAGAACCGTCTGCATGCTCAGAAGGCGGTTATGGCGTTGACGATGTCCTAATTAAATCGTAGGGGCGGGACTTGTGCCACGAAGTGGTATACCCCCGCCCCTACGGATTTACACAAGGAGGCTTTATTAATGACGAAACTTGCTGTGATCGCAGTTGGTGGTAACTCGCTCATTATTGACGACAAACATGTGACCGTAGAAAGCCAGTATCAAGCGGCAAAGCAGACCTGTTTGCATATTGCTGATTTGATCGAACAAGGTTGGGATGTTGCCATTGGGCATGGCAATGGTCCGCAAGTTGGCTATATTTTGCGTCGCTCTGAAATTGCTGCCAAAACGGCTGGCATGCATGAAGTTCCATTGGATGTTTGTGGCGCCGATAGCCAGGGTGCGATCGGCTATGCCATTCAACAAAATTTACAAAATATTCTCTATCAGCGCGGCATCAAGAAAAAAGTTGTCACCGTTATTACCCAAACTCTGGTGGACAAAAATGACCCAGCGTTTTCCAAACCCGCCAAGCCCATTGGCAGCTTTATGGAAAAGGAAGAAGCGGAACGCCGTCAGCAGGAACAAGGTTGGTCGGTGGTGGAAGATGCAGGGCGGGGGTGGAGGCGTGTGGTTGCTTCTCCGCAGCCCAAAGAGATCGTCGAGTTGGAAACTGTCCAAACCTTGTTGGAAAAAGGCATCATCACCATTACAGTCGGTGGCGGCGGTATTCCAGTCATAGACCCAGGCGACGGAAATTATGAAGGCATTGCCGCTGTAGTTGACAAAGATTATGCATCTTCATTATTAGCGCGATCGATTGGTGCAAATCTATTTATCATTTCAACGGCAGTTGAGAAAGTTGCCATAAACTTTGGCAAACCCGAACAGAAGTGGCTAGATCAGATCACGCTTGCCGAAACGAAAGCATATCTCGCAGAAGGAACCCATTTTGCAAAAGGCTCCATGGCACCGAAGATCCAAGCCATCATTTGGTATCTCGAAGCCATGCCGAATGGAAAAGCACTGATCACCAACCCTGAAAATATCGGGCGCGCGCTCAAAGGCGAAACCGGTACCTGGATCATTCCATAGACGATTCATTTCCGCTGCCAGCTTCGGCAGCGGATTCGTTTACAATTGTTTCAATGAAAAAATTGACTGGCCGTTTGAACAATATCCAATTTACACCGCGCAGTACGGTTTGGTTCTTGTTATTCGTTGCCGCTCTGACCTACGTATTGTTCTTCTGGCAGCGTGGTTTTTATTGGGATGAATTCCCCTGGGTCTGGACGTATTTTCGCCTCGGACCCGAAATGCTTACCAAAACCTTTTCCACAAGCCGCCCATTTTGGGGCATGATCTATCAACTCACACTTCCGGTTCTCGGTCCCAACCCGTGGATCTGGCAATTACTCGTTGTCGTTTTGCGCTGGGTCACAGCGGTATTGCTTTGGAAAATTTTACGAGCACTCTACCCAGCTCACCCCAAGCCCGCCTTGTGGGCGAGTTTGTTTTTTCTTTTTCATCCCGGCATGGGGCAGCAATTCATCGCCTTGATGTATAGCCATTTCTACATTGTACTCTCGGCGTTTTTACTGTCTGTTTATTTTTCGATCCTTGCGATCAAAGATGAGAAACGGCGCTGGTTGTATTTTGCGGCATCCTATCTCCTTGCTGCCGTCAATCAACTGACGATGGAATATTTTTATTTCCTCCAATTCGGGTTGTTGGTCATTTTTTATCAGCTTTTGCCAGGCAATTTCAAAGAACGTGCAAAACAGACCCTTCTTTTTTTTCTGCCATATCTTGCTATATTTCTTGGCATCACATTTTGGCGCATGTTCTTTTTCACATATCAAAATGCCAGCTACCCTTATGTGTTGCTCGATCAATTAAGAGCAGACCTGTTCACTGGGATTTTATACTTCCTGAATCAGATCCTGCTCAGTTTTTGGCGCACCGTGTTTGAAGCGTGGATATTGCCTTTCCTCACCATTGGCACGACTGGATTCGGTCCGCTCACACTGTCTTTGATGCTGGTTCTGTTATTCTCGAGCATTCTCCTCACTGGACTATATCTCTTCGCCTTGCGAGCTGACTCTGCCAATGGACGTGATTTTATAAAACAAGCCGGTTGGGTGGGGTTGGCGTTTTGGGGGCTCTCGGGCGGCTCGGTTTGGATCATTGGCATCGTGCCGCAATTCAACTTCTCTTTAGATCGTTTCATGCTGCCATTCATGCTGGGGTCCAGTATTTTACTGGCATGTATGATCACATGGATAAAAAATACACGCGCACAAATGATAATGGTGGCACTGCTTGTTGGTTTTGCAGGCAGCCGTCACTTCCAATTGGAGGAGATCTATCGCAGTGACTGGCTGACCCAACAGGAATTGTTTACACAAATGAGCGAGCGCATTCCGGGTTTAACACCGGGCACGATCTTATTATCTAATGACATTCCGGTGACATATTACTCTGATAATTCACTCACAGGTCCGCTAAACTGGATATACAGCCCGCCAGGTGAGATGAATGTGATGCTGTACTTTGCGTCCATTCGGGTGGGCAAGACATTGCCCAGTATCGAACCCGGTCAGCCACATGAGTTGTATTATATTGGTCCAACATTTTATGGGAATACGGATAATATTCTCGTGGTGAACTTTGAGCCTCCGAGATGTTTCCGGGTAATTGATGCAGAAGTGGAAGTGGATAACCGTCTCCTCGCGCCTGCGGTGCGTGATGCAGTGAGGGCGTCGAATCAGAGTGTGATTCTGTTTGAGAAACAGAATCAGTTACCCGGTCAGTTTTATGGAGGCGTTGCTTTAGACTGGTGTCATTATTTTGCGCAGGCAGAGTTGGCGCGTCAGAAAAAAGATTGGGACGAAGTCATCCGCATTGCCGAGCTGGCTTTTGCCCTTAACGATACACCTAATGACCCCGTAGAGCGTTTTGTTTATATCGAAGGATTTGCTCACGTGGGCGATTGGGAAAAGGCGGTAGAATACTCAAAGGATTCATATCGGGTTTCAAAAAGTTTTGTGGGACCCATGTTGTGCAGGTTGTGGGAACGAATTGGGCGTGAAACGGAGCAAACACCTGAGCAGGTTT
>JAFLCF010000334.1 GCA_017303735.1 Anaerolineae bacterium | reverse complement strand
ATGAACATCACCAACCCTAAGAGGACTTATGATTCGAAAAACTTTTGAGAGCGATATTCAGCAGGTAAAAGACGAAGTGCTTTTGCTTGGCAGCATGGTCGAACATGCCATCATCGGCTCGGTGGAGGCGTTAAAGAAGCGCGACATCAAAGCCGCCGAAAAGATCATTGCCGAAGACAAAGAGATCAACAAGAAGCGTTTTGCCATCGAAAATCAGTTGATGATCTTGATCGCCACCCAGCAGCCCATGGCACATGACCTGCGCCTGCTCGCTTCGACCATGGAGATCATCTCTGAGCTTGAACGCATGGGCGACTATGCCAAAGGCATCGCCAACATCAATGTCCGCATGGGCAATGAAAAACTCCTCAAACCGCTGATCGACGTTCCGCGCATGGCACAGAAAGGCGCAGATATGCTCCACCGCGCCCTGACTGCTTTCGTCCAGGAAGATGTAAAAACTGCCCAAGCCCTGCCCATTGAGGATGATGAAGTGGACGCGCTTTATAACCAGATCTACCGCGAGTTGATGATCTTTGTTATTGAAGACCCCAAGAACATCGAACGTGCCAACTGGTTGCTCTGGGTGGCTCACAACCTCGAACGCTTCGCAGACCGTGTCACCAACATCTGCGAACGCACCGTCTTCATCGCCACCGGTGAATTCGGCGAGATCAAATCCAGCGACGATGAGTTTTGGAAGAGCCAGAATAAGTAATACGTTACGAGAAATAAAAAGCGAGTGGATGAGGAACCTCATCCACTCGCTTTGTTTAACACCGCTCTGACAGGGGCTAAGCCCTCACCAGAGCGAGATACTTACCCCATTCTGCCTGTAATATAAGCCTCGGTTAATTCCTGTTTTGGCACGGTAAACATTTGGTTTGTGGGCGCGAATTCAACCATCTCCCCCAGCCAGAAAAAGCCGGTGTAATCAGAAACGCGGGCAGCCTGCTGCATATTATGTGTCACAATAACAATGGTGTATTCTTTTTTCAAGTCAGCGATCAATTCTTCCACACGGAGGGTAGCGATCGGGTCCAGCGCAGACGTGGACTCATCCATCAAGATCACCTCCGGTTGTACGGCGATCACACGGGCAATACACAATCGCTGTTGTTGCCCAAGCGATAAGCCCATCGCATCAGACTTGAGGTCGTCTTTTACCTCGTCCCATAATGCTGCCGCTCGCAGCGATTTTTCCACAACTTCATGTAAGTTCACATCCAGCCCCATCACCCGCGGACCGAATGCCACATTATCAAAAATGGATTGAGGAAACGGGTTCGGCTTCTGAAAGACCATGCCCACCCGTTGACGGAGATTGACCACATCCATATTCTGGTCGTAGATATCCTGCCCATTGAGCAGGATCTTTCCCTCCACTTTTGTGCCGGGGATGGTGTCATTCATGCGATTGAGACAACGCAAAAAGGTGGATTTGCCACAGCCTGAAGGACCAATAAGCGCGGTCACTTTTTGTGGCTGAATTTCAAGATTAATATTGGAAAGCGTCTTCTTGGGAGCGCTGTAATAAAAGTCCATGTTTTGGACGGTGAAGGCGGGTTGTGCTGCGGTCATGGAGGTGATTGTATCAAAAAGAAGGATGAAAGAGGAAAGAAAGCCTTCGAAGCAGAATCAAGTCGAAGTCAAGTTTGAGGCGGTATAATCCCAGCCGATGAAACGCGTACTAACTATTTTTCTTCTTATCTCTTTTTTCATTACAGCCTGTGGTTCTACTTCCACCAATAGCACATCTGACTCCCCGGCTCAATATATTGAGAATAAAGGCTCTGATACCATCGTCAACCTGGCGCTGGCGTGGGCAGAGACGTATCAGATAGAGCATAGCGATGTGCGCATTTCGGTGACGGGTGGCGGCTCAGGTACAGGTATTGCGGCGCTCATCAATGGCACTGTAGATCTTGCGAACGCCTCACGCAAGATCAAAGATGAAGAAATTGCCGAAGCCCAAAGCAAAGGGGTAGAACCGCTTGAGCACATCATTGCACGCGATGCGATTGCGGTGATCGTGAATATGGAAAACCCTGTCAGCGAGTTAACTCTGCAACAGATCGCGGATATCTACAGCGGCAAGATCACCAACTGGAGCGAGGTCGGCGGTGAAGATAGACCGATCGTAAAACTCTCACGCGAAACCAACTCGGGCACGCATGTGTATTTTCTTGAAACCGTTTTGCGGCTTGGAGACAGTGAGAATAAGACGCTGTTCTCAACCGATACGCTGTTGCTTCCTTCTTCGGAGGGGATCATTTCTGAAGTGCGCAGCAACCCAAATGCCATTGGCTATGATGGTCTTGGCTATGTGCCCGATGACCTGAAGATGATCGCCATTGCCGAAGAGGCTGGCGGTGTGTATGTGTTGCCCGCAGTAGCTACTGTGAATGACAAGACCTATCCCATTGCGCGCGACCTATACATGTATACCGATGGTGAGCCCGTGGGCGTGGTGAAAGAATATCTTGACTGGATCCTCTCTCCCGAAGCACAAGAAATTGTTGCAGAACTTGGCTTTGTGCCTGTGAAATAAATCAATAGACCTGACAGGTTTTAAAAACCTGTCAGGTCTTATAAGGTAATTATGGAAAAATCTTTAAACTGGCGTGAATTTATCATTACCCGAGCCATCAAAGCGAGTGGATACTCCGCCATCGTATTTGTCCTGCTCATTTTCTTCTTCCTCATGCGTGAAGGCTTGCCTGCTCTCAGCGAAGTGGAAGGAAGCAATTTTGTCAGCCTGCGTTGGTATCCGATCGAAGATATGTTCGGCGTCCTGCCGTTGATCACAGGGTCGTTGATCGTCACGTTTGGCGCGGCACTCATCGCCGTTCCATTTGGGGTTGGCACCGCCATCTACATCTCCGAGATCGCTCCGCGTTGGATGCGCGAAATTCTCAAACCTTTAGTGGAATTGCTCGGTGGACTTCCTTCGGTGGTATTGGGCTTCATTGGAATCCTTGTGGTCTCTCCCAATCTCCGCATCTTGCTGGACCTGCCAACGGGTCTGACCGCGTTTACCGGGTCGCTGCTTTTGGGCGGCATCGCCGTCCCCACCGTTGTCTCCGTTGCCGAAGATGCGCTCGACTCAGTTCCGCGTGCCTATCGTGAAGGCGCCTGGGCATTGGGCGCGACCAAATGGCAGACCATCTGGCGTGTGACCTTGCCTGCTGCAAAGTCTGGTGTGCTGACCGCCATCATGCTGGGAGTCGGTCGTGCCATCGGCGAAACGATGACCGTGATGATGGTCACAGGCAACGCGCCTGTTTTGGCAACCCGCCTCGGCAGTCTCTTCTCCCCCGTCCGCACCATGACCGCCACCATCGCCGCTGAGATGGGTGAAGTTGCGAATGGCAGTGTTCACTATCACACCTTGTTCTTGATCGGCATCATCCTGTTCTTGATCTCATTAACCGTGAATGTCATTGCTTCATCTGTTGTCTTCCGAACCAAAAAACGCGCAGAGAGGATCCTCTCATGATGAAACTCTTCGCCCGCAATCGTCATACCGTTCAGCGTCTTGGGTATATTTTTATCACCCTCATGGCACTGATGACGGTTCTGCCCATCGTTGGAACGGTTCTCTTTATCTTGTATCAGGGCGGCTCCGCCATCTCGTGGGAATTCCTCACC
>JAFLCF010000333.1 GCA_017303735.1 Anaerolineae bacterium | reverse complement strand
CATATCAGGAGATGAAGATGACCGTGAAGCAAGTGCTGATAACAGGTGCGTGTGGAGAAATTGGTCAGGCGCTGGTGCAAGAGTTGGCAAAGAAGGGCGGCTATCGCATTGTGACATCGGATATGGCTCCCTTGCCGGACTCGATCAAAAGTTTGGTGGCAGAGCATGTGCAGGGCGACCTGGTTTATAAGGTAAAAGTTTTTTATGATTATGATTTCGATGTGATCTTTCATCTAGCGGCTTCGCTTTCTTCGAAGGCTGAGGTTGCCACGGAGGAGGCGCATCGCATCAATGTGGAAGGGACGATGCAACTGCTGATGCTGGCGGCGTATCGTTCGGAGAAGTATGGCAAGTCGGTGAAGTTTTTATTCCCGAGTTCGATCGCGGCATATGGCATGCCGACGTTGGATGCGAAACAGGCTGCAGGCGCTGTGAAGGAAGAGGACTGGGATTATCCGCACACGATGTATGGCTGCAATAAATTGTATTGTGAAAAGTTGGGGATGTATTACAGCAAGTTCTATGGTCAAAAACATTTGGATGAAGTGCCCCCGGTCATGCTGGACTTTCGGGCGATCCGCTTCCCGGGCTTGATCAGCGCCTTTACCTTGCCCACCGGCGGGACGAGTGATTACGGTCCTGAAATTTTGCATGCGGCGGCGCAAGGCAAACCGTATTCGTGTTTCGTGCGCGCCGATACGAAGATATCCTTCATGGCGATGCCGGATGCGATTAAGTCTTTGTTGATGTTAATGGACGCCCCACGCGAATCGTTGACGACGAATGTGTACAACGTGGCGGCATTTGCCATCACCGCCGAAGATTTCCGTCAGCGTGCGTTGAAGGCTTTTCCGAATACGCAGGTGACCTATGAGCCGAATCCACGCCGCCAGGGAATCGTCGACTCGTGGCCTGAAGACGTGGACGACTCCCGCGCCCGCAAGGATTGGAACTGGAAACCCGATTACGATGTGGATCGCTTCTTCGATCATTATTTCCTCCCGGAGATACGCAAGAGGTATGGGAAATAAAGATGTTGAAAGATATAAGATTGTTTTACGGCATTGTGCTGTATATACCGTAGTTCGGTGGCTATTTTATAGAATGTATCTTCTAAAGGTTGATCGACTTATAGAAATGCTTGTTTTTGAAAGCGAGGCAATGTGAAACTAGGATGGAAAAATTATCTGTTTTATTCAAGTGTTGTTTTAGTTGTTGGGGGATTAATATATATTCTCGTTGAAACCATAAACAGAAAGAACACAGGCTTTGAGACAAAAACGCTATGGGATTGGATGGATTTGTTAATCGTACCGTTGGTCTTGGCTGGAGGTGCATTTTTCTTAAATAGATCTGAACGAAAAACCGAGCGTGAAATTGCGACTGACCGCCAACAAGATGTGGCTTTACAGACCTATTTTGACCGAATGTCTGAATTATTGTTGAAGGAAAAACTACGAACTACCAAAAAAGCAGAAGTGCGAGACGTTGCAAGGACACGGACATTATCCATAATGCGAGTATTAGATACAAAGCGAAATAACATAATTATCCAATTCCTTCGCGAAGCAGAACTCGTTACCAACAATAAATCCATTCTTATTAAGGCAAATATGCGGGGAATGAATTTGCAGGGTTTGAACCTGGGGTATTTGAACCTAGATGGTGCAGATTTGGAGAATGCTGACTTACAGCGTGCATACTTGGGACATGCGAGCTTACAACGTGCGAACTTGTATTATGCGAACTTACAGAATGCAAGCTTGCTTGGTGCAAACTTACGGGGTGCGGAATTGTTTGATGCAAACTTGCAGAACGCATTCTTGAAGAATGCGAACTTACAGGATGCGAACTTGGGATGTGCGAATATGCGGTGCGCGTACTTGAATGGTGCGAACATGCGGTGTACGGATTTGAGAGGTGTGAACTTAAAGAGTGCAGAATTGCAAGATGCAGACTTGGCAGGTGCGAACTTGTTTGTTGATGACTTTGATATGGACTTGTTTAATGTGACAAACATTACTAAAAAACAATTAGCAAAAGTAAAATCTCTTAAAGGCGCAACTATGCTAGATGGCGCAATACACGAGTAGGAACGAAAATAAGATGCATGTAACTAAAAACCCAAATTCAGATTCCGCGTAAAGTGCCTCTAAACAAAGCACGCGTCTGATGCTGGGATTCTGTGCACATCCTAAGCAGTTTTCTACGCCTTAGCCTTTTTCTGGCTGGCTTCGCTGTCCCTGCTCCAATTCCTATATAAAAGGAAATTTCCATGCCTTCAAACCTCATTGACCAATTCATCTCTCAATACCCATCTGAAACCCAAACCATCCTGCAAAAGATTCGGGCGCTGATTCAAAAGTCCACGCTAGGTGGAAGCCCTATTGCAATGTGAATCGTTACTTGATAACCCTTAACAACATGCTTACAGTCAAAGAAAAACTTCCAGCCTTTTGGGAATTATCCCAACAAACTGCATCCGCTTTGCTGGCAGGGAAGTTTTCTGATAGGGAGTCATTGAATCAACAGATACGACCACTCCTAGATGAATCTTTTATTGAGAGTATGGATAAAGTTATTCCTGGGTGGAGAAAAATTGCAACTCTGCATAAGGGGCAGACTGCACTTCATACGTTACTTGTATTTTCCTTATGTCTAAATTTATCCGAATACACTTTAGCGGACGAACAAACTTGCCGAGAAATCGAATGGGCAGCAGTTTTGCATGATTTGGATAAGAATCTTGCCAGAAGTGATACTGCTCATCCCTTTCGCTCGGCGGCGGTGGTTGCGCGAATCATGCCCGAATTAGGCTTTGAACTTTTACCGAACATTCACAAAACCGATTTGGAAACATGGTCAAAACTTGTAATGGCTGCTCAACGCTCAGACGGCGAAAGAATGATTCATGACCATTCTTCACTGAAACAAATTATTGATGGCATTTATAAGTGTTGGGGCAAGGATAATCCAGCAACACGCGTTTTAAAAGCAGTATTGCTTCACCAATCCTTACCCACAGTGAAAGAATGGAGCAATGCCGTTCTACTTACCGATGAAGAACTTTCTTATTCGCTTACATTAAGTGATATGAAGGTTCTTGGTCCACTCATGATCGCAGACTCAGACTCGTGGAGTATTTTCTCTGACGTTCGGTCATCCTATCTTTATGAAGTACGTGAAAGTAATAGAGAAACCTGCAGTAAAATTAAAAAGATTAATGGATAAGTAAGACATTCCAACAAAACCTGTTCACTTGCCAAGTTAGCCGATTTGGAAATAGAGGATCCTTCCATGCCTTCAAACCCCATTGACCAATTCATCTCTCAATACCCACCTGAAACCCAAACCATCCTCCAAAAGATTCGGGCACTAATTCAAAAGTCCGCGCCGGGGGCGGAGGAGGCGATGAGTTATGGGATTCCCACCTTCAAACTCAATGGCAAGAACCTTGTCCATTTCTCGGCGTTCAAGGAGCATATTGGGTTTTACCCCACGCCAACGGGCATTGAGAAATTTAAGAAGGAATTGTCCGCGTATGAATGGGCGAAGGGATCGGTCAAGTTTCCGCTGAATAAGCCGATTCCGTATGCGTTGATCGGGAAGATCACTCAGTTCCGCGTCAAAGAAGTATCCGCACAGACGAAAGAAAAGACGAAGAA
>JAFLCF010000332.1 GCA_017303735.1 Anaerolineae bacterium | reverse complement strand
CTGTATATTGATACCCCAAATGCTCATAAGCAGATTTGGTCGCCACACGTCCTTGTGGGGTGCGATCCAAAAAGCCCAACTGCAACAGGTAGGGTTCAACGACATCCATGATCGTATCTTGCTCTTCGCTGATCGAAGCGGCAATGGTATTCAAGCCCACTGGTCCGCCGTTATATTTTTCAATGATAGTCTTCAACACGCGGCGGTCCACATCATCCAGCCCAAGCGGGTCAACCTGAAGCAAGTCGAGGGCTTCTCTTGCAACGTTTTGGGTGATGACTCCATCCGCACGGACTTGGGCAAAATCACGCACGCGACGTAACAAACGCAACGCAATACGCGGAGTCCCGCGTGCGCGCCTCGCCACTTCGCTGATGCCTGATTCGTCCGCCTGAACCTTAAGCAACCCTGCCGCCCGCCCGACAATCTGCTTCATAGCTTCGAAATCGTAATAATCCAAACGATACACTGCGCCGAACCTTGCGCGCAACGGAGCCGTGACGAGAGCGAGTCTGGTCGTGGCACCGACTACAGTAAACCGAGGCAGTTTGAGGCGGATGGAACGAGCCGAAGGTCCTTTTCCAATGACAATATCCAAAGCAAAATCTTCCATCGCCGGGTAGAGGACTTCTTCAACAGCACGTCCGAGGCGGTGCACTTCATCAATAAAGAGAATGTCACCCGCACGCAGGTTTGTGAGAATAGCAGCCAGATCCCCAGCACGTTCGATGGCAGGACCGGCAGTCACTTTGACATTAACACCCATCTCATTACCCAGCACATGCGCCAAGGTGGTCTTGCCCAAACCGGGAGGTCCATAAAACAGCACATGATCCAAGGCTTCACCACGCTGCCGCGCCGCTGCAATGAGAATGGATAGATTCTCCTTAACCTGATCTTGTCCGATAAGGTCATTTAGCTTTTGCGGGCGCAGAGCATTGTCCACACGGTCATCAGGTTTAGATTCTGGGTCAAGCGGGCGTTGGCGGGAAGGGGTCATATTAAGTGATTATACCAATGCAAAATGAAGAAAAAGTTGGCAGGTTATCTATAAATGGGCCAGTCTGCCACTGGCAAGACACGTTCTGTAAATTCTATAATCACATAATCAGGCTGAAATTGATCCACCCAGCCAGAATTCCAGACCTCTGGAAGTTCAGCAGGATAAAATATTGACAGGGTTTGGCTAAAGTTTTGCTGTAGAAGTGGCACTACTTGTGCAAAAAAAGAGTCGTGATAAATCAATACAGTAGGCTGATCAATCTTAGAATTTTTCGCAAATAAAAACTCTCTTTCTAAACCCAAAGGTAGAGAAGCCACTGCCAAATCTCTATTTTTTTTAGGTTGTAATAGAAAAGTTTCCTCCAAAATGCTGTTAACTCGTAAAACCGTAGGAATATCGCGAGTGATATTCCCTACAGAGACAATCTTTAAATCAGAAAAATCCGTTGAGCTTAGCGTTGGCTCATAAGCTGATATCTCGTCAATAACTGCTTTATAAGCTGCATAATCACCAGAATAATTCCAATGACTATCTGTCTTATAAAATACTTGTTCTTCATTAGTTGCCTTCATTATTCTCTCTCTTAGATCAAGGACATGAACATTTTCAGCCCTCAATCGCTCAATAAGCAGGTCTGTATAAGAAGGTTTCTCTAAAAATAGAATTTCATCAGGAAGATATTGAGGGTAAATCGTGCTTTTATCAGGAGCAATTACAATCAATAGGCGTATTCCAGCCGAAATTAATTTTTTGTCATAATCTGAAATCTCGTTCACGACTGTATCTATTTTTTCAGTTTCAAATTTACTTCCATCCCAAAAAGCCGCTTTTCCATTACTGCCAACATAATACAACCAACCATCCTTCCCAGCAATCACATTTCCAAAATACTTATCACCTAATATTAAACGTGCCTTGTTGAAGTAACCAGTGAGAGCGATTTTCCCGCGGAAGTTAGTATCCAAAGTCTTAAGCGACAAATCAGCCTTCCATAGGGGAAACAAAAGTATTCCAGCACAAATTAGCAGAAAAATTCTGGCATATACTGTGCGAAATTGAATTTCAGTGAAAGTTTTCATAGTTTTTCTAAAAAGATCCATAGATACCGGGAACAAATGATCGGGCAGAAATCGCTGCAATTGAAATCGCCAACAAGGCGACCATGAAAACATCATAAACAACTTGAAACAACCAAGAATTATTCAGTCCATATTTGGAGGTTAGCATCGTTATTGTTTTTTTGATCGGAAAGGAGAGTACAAGCCCGGCACTGAAAGCGATCAAAAAAGTAGGCTCAATTATTGGCAAAGGAGCGATTGCGTCATACCCCAAAATGGATTCACCAGGAATTCCCACCAGCCTTTGTAAATACGAAAAAGCAAATTCAATAGTTGGTGAACGAAAAAATACCCAACTAACAAAAATAATTATTAATGCATATAGATGTTGAAGCGGAGCCCAGAGCATCTTCATTTTCTTCCCCAATAATGTCCCTTCGAATATTAAAGCCAATCCGTGAATTAGCCCCCAAATGAAGAAATTCAAAGTCAAGCCATGCCACAATCCTGTAAGCGCAAATACAATCAGGATATTTAATGGCTGCCCAACCCACATTAACCGTTTTCGTTCTAGTGGATAAAAAACAAAGTCACGAAACCACGAGGAAAGAGTAATGTGCCATCTACGCCAAAACTCTGAAATGCTTTTCGAGATGTATGGAAAGTCAAAATTCTCAGGTAACTTAATCCCCATCAACAGAGCCAACCCAATCGCCATATCTACATAGCCTGAAAAATCAAAGTACAGTTGTAGTGCATAGCTAAACAAAACAAGCCAAGCATGGAACATAGAAATATCTGGCGAGGATAACAAAAATATAGGAGTGACCACAATAGATAGAGTATCTGCAATTAAGACCTTTTTTGCCAGTCCGCGTATAAACCGACGAAAACCATCTACCATGATTTCGAGGTCAGGTTTTAGAGAATTAATCTGATCCCGAACTTGGCTATAACGAGTAATCGGTCCAACAGCAATTTTTGGAAATAAAAGAAAATAAAACGCAAAAGAAAGAATGTCTTCTTTCTGCCCAGACGGGTACTTCTTCGATTCTACTAAAGTAGCAATAGACTGAAAAGAAAGGTACGATAATCCAAAAGGATACGAGTTGTTCAGTAAGAGTTTGTAGAATATGATCAATGCTACATTTGCCAGAATTCCACCTAAAAGGAGTAAAACGGCAAATATCCGACCATTCCATCGAGAAATCCCTACTGAAAGCGAGTAGGTTGCAAAAAGCAAACCTAAAAGAATCGGCAAATCTTCCACATGATTTGAGGAATAAAACAACAAGCTTCCGACAATGCCGATGAAAATTCGAGCACGTCCAGAAGCAACAGAATAAACCAGAAAAAAAACGGGGAGAAAAAAGAATAAAAACGTTGGTGAATTAAATGACATGAATATAAACCAATAGACCAAGCAGATCAAGATTTCCAGCAGATAATTTGACAGCCGGTGAACTGCGAACTAAGATTATATCAATAAGAACAAAAGCAGGGATGACCAATAAAACAGTCATCCCTGCAAATAAGTTTGCTCTTCGGCAGCCTGGCGATCTTGATCGGAAAACGAATTTCGATTTTAGACCCATGGCTTTGCGTCGTCACGCTTTCGCGTGAGTTGCCTTTCGGCAGTCG
>JAFLCF010000331.1 GCA_017303735.1 Anaerolineae bacterium | reverse complement strand
ATCTCGTAGGTCACGTTTGCAACGTGACGCACCTTATATCAAGAGATTGTCACGCTAAAAGCGTGACCTACAGATTTGTCTTCAAAAACTCAAATGTGCGGCTCCATGCCAACTGCGCGGCAGCGGGGTCGTATTCGGGGCGATCTTCTTCCACGAACCAATGGGCAGTTCCCGGGTAGGTGTGACGCGTCGCATCCACACCGGCTTTGGCGAACTCGGCAAAAGTATTATCCACAAATTCGGTGGGTTCCCATTCATCCACTTCGCAGAAATGCCCCATCACTTTAGCAGTGATCTTGCCATAGTCCACGCCTTCGTTGCCGTAAAAGAGAACGACAGCGCCGAAATCTTCTGGCTTATATGCGGCGGCGATCAGCGACCATGCCGCACCCATCGAAAAACCGATTACACCAAGTTTACCTTTTACCAGCGTTTCCAAATGCGCCTTCGCGGCAAAGACCGTGTCGCCGATAAATTGACCATCGCTTTTTTCCATCAAGGCTTTGGCTTCGTCGATGGTTTTCGCGACTTGTCCATCACGTAGATCGGGAGCGAGAACGGTAAAGCCTTGTTCTGCAATTCGGTCACAGGTCTGTTTGAAGAAGGGCTTCAAGCCCCACCAGGCGTGCAATAATAATATGCCAGGACCCTTTCCGTCTGCGAGGTAGGCATACACTTGTTTTCCGTTCACGTTCAATTGAAGGTCAGATGTTTGAATAGACATGGCAATCTCCTAAAATGATTATAAGTACATTTGTTCTAAAATACAAGCAAAAGAAAAAGGCGACTTTCGCCGCCTTTGGGATTTACAACCAACGCCTCACTCTAGACTTATAACTGGTGTAGCCCTCTTTGAATTTTTTCTCCAAGTAGGCTTCTTCTTTCTCTATGACAAGCCGTGTGAGTGCGAACATGAACATTGGCGATACGACCACCCCCCACAGCGACCCATATGCAAGCGGAAAGCCGATCACCATGAAGAGAAACCCTACATAGATCGGGTTGCGCGAGAAACGATAAACTCCACCCGTCACTACAGTTTTGACCGAGCCATGCGGGTCGAGGGTTGTGCGTGCTTTGCGAAATTCCAGAAATGCACCAACACCAAAAAGGAAACCGATGAAGGTTACACCTAACCCGATATTTTTTATCAGTTGCGACATGCCAGCCAATGCTGGGACGAAAAGTCCCAAGAGCAGGGCTAGGATAATGAAGAATATCGCCACTACAGGCGGGTGGACATATTTGTTGATCGCTGGTTTGTCGTATTGTTTGTCGCTCATTTTCAATCCTTCATTTCAAGTGTTGCTTTCAACGGTGGCTTGCGCCAGAACCAATCCATCCAATCGGCGTATGAAACGCCTTTTTGCTTGCTGTCTGACCAGATTTCCGCTTTCAGTTTGTGCTTGTCAAAAAATCCACGCTTCACGAAATGGATCTCTCCAGACCAAAGCATCTCTTCATTTTCGGAATAGATTGTTAAGAGATACCCGTTTTGCAAAGGAATCAGGTCGTTTAATCCTTTGCCATCATCAGGCATAAAGCTGAAAACGATCATGCCTTCCCAGCCCTGTTCATAATACGCTTCTAACTTGCCAACATAACTCTTCACTTGTTACTCGCTACTTATCACTCATTTCTCTTTACTCGTCACTTCCTCAAGCCCAATTCTCCAACGTCTCTTTGACCTTCGCCAGGAACCAATCAGCAGATGCACCGTCGAGGATGCGGTGATCGAAGACGAAGGACATATACACCATCGGGCGAATCGCAATTGCATCGTCAATAACGACTACGCGTTTTTGCATGGCTCCCACGCCGAGAATACCAGCCTGTGGTTGGTTAATGACCGGGAAAGCGAACAACGATCCGCTGACGCCGTGGTTGGTGAGAGTGAATGTGCCACCTTTTACGTCATCAGGTTGTAACTTTTTCGTGCGGGCACGATTGGCGAGGTCATTGACTGCACGAGCCATTGCCAGCAGCGATAGGTCTTCTGCTTTTTTGATAACTGGCACGATCAATCCGTCTTCACCTAGTGAGACCGCCATGCCGAGATTGACATTCTTGTGAACCAACAGCCCTTCGTCTGTCCATGAGGAGTTGGTCTGCGGGTAGGCTTTTAGTCCTGCCACGATTGCCATCATGAAGTAAGCAGTGAACGTGAGGTTGACTCCATCGCGCTCAAAAGCGGATTTATTCGCAGCGCGATGTTTGGACACCCGAGACATATCCGCTTCCATGACGGTCAACACATGCGGCGAAGTATGCTTCGACTCGACCATATGCTGTGCAATGGACTTGCGCATGGTGGTGTGTTTGATTAAGGTGTCATTTGCTCCGGTTTCGGGTGTCAGGTTAAAAGGTTTGAAAGTTGGAATGCTGGAAGTTTGACTTGCTGCTTTCGGCTTTCCACTTTCAATATAGTTCAACACGTCATTCTTGGTAATCCGTCCATTTAGCCCCGTGCCTGTCACTTGACTCAAATCCACACCATGTTCGGCGGCGATTTTTGCTACGACAGGGGAGATGAAGCCGAGGTCGCGGTTGGTCGGTAAGAGTTGGTGACTGATAGTAGGTGCTTGTTGAGTGACAGGGGCTGGGGAAGAAGCAACACTATCTGCTGCTGATAGTCCACTGTCCACTGTCTCTCCAGGTTTGCCGATGATTGCTAATAGTTCGCCTACCTTTGCAGGTACACCCTCTTGTGTGATGATTTGTAAGAGAGTTCCCGTCGCCGGGGCCGGGATTTCGGTATCTACTTTATCTGTATTCACTTCAAGCAAAGGCTCCAACTCATTGATTGAGTCTCCAACCTGCTTGAGCCATTTTGTAACAGTAACTTCGTCAACACCTTCGCCGAGCCGGGGTACATAAACTTTGGTTGCCATAAGATCTCCAGTTGGTGGTGCTATCAACTAAAAAGCGGATACGCTGATGGGTCAACTTCATGCATCATCTCGTACACCACATCAAAAACAGACTCAGCATTAGGCTTCGACCAGTAATCTCCATCTGAGCCATAGGACGGGCGGTGCGCTTTGGCAGATAATGTGCGCGCAGGCGAGTCTAAATGGAAATAGCCGCCTTGTTTCTCGATGACTTCTTGCATCATGTAGGCCGTCGCGCCGCCGGGGACATCTTCATCGATGAATAGGATGCGGTTGGTTCTCTTCAGGGATTCGACGATCTTGCCATGAATGTCAAATGGCATCAGCGATTGGACGTCGATGACTTCTACATCGATGCCAACTTTGCTTAATTTCTCAGCAGCATCCAACACAATACGGCAACACGCTCCATAGGTGACGATGGTCATGTCTTTGCCTTCCCGAATGATTTCAGGAACACCCAATGGCAATGTAATCTCGCCAATGTTATCTGGCAATTTCTCTTTGACGCGATAGCCATTCAAAACTTCAATAACAATAGCAGGCTCATCTGACTTCAGAAGAGTATTGTAGAAACCAGCCGCGCGGGTCATATCACGCGGAACCAAAACGTACATGCCGCGAGTGAGACTCAAAATGCCAGACATCGGCGAGCCAGCATGCCAAACCCCTTCGAGTCTGTGTCCGCGAGTTCTAACAATCACTGGAGCTTTCTGCCCGCCAGCCGTGCGCCACTGCAGAGTAGCAAGATCATCACTCATGGTTTGCAAGGCATACAAAACATAATCAAGGTATTGAATCTCTGCAATGGGGCGCAATCCGCGCATTGCCATACCAATGGCTT
>JAFLCF010000330.1 GCA_017303735.1 Anaerolineae bacterium | reverse complement strand
GGTAAAGCCGGCAGAGGGCGTTTCCTCACCGCGTGCCAACAGGGAAATCACCAAACGATCTCCCTGCTGCAGAGCCAGCGACAACACTTCACGACTCTCATTAGGGACAAGCAGGATCAACATCTTCTGCGTATCTTCAAGCGTGAAGGAGGACCCACTTTCACTGTTTTCTGTAGAGTCAGTCTTTGCCGGCAAGCCTTGTACCGCCATCACGCGTACGCCCATTGGGAACAGATCTTTGGCAAGTGGCGGGAACGTCCGGTTCATCGCATCCGCCTGCTCCAGTTCAAGCGGCGAAGGTTGGACGGTCGGCTCAACATACCCAGGGTCGATGACGATTTCCGGCATGGGAGTAGGCGTACTCATCTGTTGCGGACGGGTGCTGATCACCACGGTGACACCGATCAGGTCACCTGGTAAAAATGCTTCTGCATCAGGCGATACCAAGTTCATCGCGTCCAATGGCAGAGGGAATAAACTATGTCCGGGGAATTGCGCAAGGACAGCCGACAGGCGTGTGCCTTCTGCTGCTGGCGCCACGATGGCATTGCGGAAGACCGGTTGTCCGTTCCCAATCGGTTGAGCGACAATACCACCGACGACACCGGTCACTTCCTCACCGGGGATATACAGGCTGGCGTTGTCATCCTGAAAGACCGTCTTGACCGCCAAGTCGCTGGCTGTGATGACATCACCGATGTTCAGGTCACGTGTCGCCGACAATACCGAAATCGTGGGCGGCTTCTGTGCCGCACCTAAAGCGTTCAGTGCAATAAACGCTACAAGAAAAATTCCAACCGACACTCCCAATACCACCAGGTTCACACCGGTCGAGGCAATACGTTTCAACATGTTTTTTCTTTTCTCCATTCGTCGTTTTTTTCAAAAGCCTGCCGTAAGGCAGGAGTTTCTTCAATGATTTCTTCCAATTGTTCGAGTGTTTGACGCATCAGTCCATGAAGGGTCAACATGACGAAATCTGTTTTGATATGACTGGACTTGAACACCTGCTGATGGGTCTCTGCAACGGATCGCACGACCTGCATGACATCCGCATCTGCCAGCGCTTCCGCCGACACACGCGGCATATCCGGAAAACATTCCTGGATCAGACCCGCCACTTCCTGTCCAATGAATGAAGAGTCGGTTTGTGTAGCCAATTCTGTTTCAGGTTGCGCAGGAGGGTTAAGCAGGTCGGCAATGGATGTATCCGGATCGGCGCGTAATTGTTCAATGGCGCGCGGCACTCGTTTGAGTCCTGCTTGAACAGCCTCCAACAAACGGGTTTGTGCCTGTGGGGAAAGCGCTGTCACTGCATCGATATTGCGTTGGGCAATATGTTCGCGCAAACCTAATGGCAGGCTTTCCAATATTCGTTGACGGCGATCTCGCTTAGACTGATACGTCTCACTCATGGGCGCGAATATACAGTTCAGGAAGGTAAGGTGGGCTGAATGTGTCGCTTACTGGATGGATTGCAAGCTCCCGTGGAATTCCGATCAATCTTCTTTCTGTTCAATGTCCTTGTTACTATCAATGTCCAACTTTGATAACCGCATGCCTGTCTACAACATTCATTTTGTAAAACATTGTAGGAGTGATTGGTGTAAAACCATCGGATTGCCAGCTTTCGGTTGCTTTTTTGGTGAAAAGAAACATTCGAGATGGAGAGTTCGCCCGTAGGGAATAGGGGCGTGTTTTCAAGGATATTCAAAGGAATATGTACCGCCTACGTGCTTTGACAGTTCCACGCAATTCCATATAATCCGCACTGTTCCTATTTTCCACAATCCATCCCTCTCTTCAAGAAGCCTGGCAAACCGCCGGGCTTCTGCTGTTGTACCCAATCCCCAATCTCAACTGAACGAAAGGAAACCATATTCACCATAACCCCGTCACTTCAAGAAAATATTCCCCACCCGCACCTCATGAACCAGGCATGTTTGGAAACTTCGCAGACTCTGCATGAATAAAACAAGACCAAACGGGAATTAGGAACAGCAATTCTGCAAGGAAGGCAGGATCAAGTTTCACCAACATGCCCCACTTCATAGCCGACACACCCATGTAAATGATGAGGTGTGTCGGTATCAAATCCTTATCTGAATCCCTTTGGGAGGCAAGTCGAACCAAATCCATAACTGAATATCCCCAAGTAAACCAAACGGGCGCTGCGCATGGAAATCCCATGCCAGCGCCCGTTTTTATTTCACCGCACCGGTGGTGCGGCACACGTCACACAGTGAGGACTTACCGGGGTGAGAGGCCCGGTTCTAAAAAAGAGAAACCGCCCAGCTGTAACTGGACGGTTTCGGAGAACGATTATGTTCAATTCAGATGATACCACAACCGTAAAAACCGTCAAGATTTCCGCGCCCTCCCCACTCAAGGCATATCAACGCCTTGTGATCGTCGAAGGCAGAGCGCTCAATATCGCAGATAATGCCGGACGACAGCAGGGGGAGTACCTATACTCGGCCACCGTTACACTGCTGCGCGAAGTGCCTATTGAAACCAGCGCCCCATGCTGGGCAAGTGTGGAGGTGGAATGAGCCGACACACCGGACTGCGCGGATGCGTGATCATGCTCTCTCCCTGGAACTATTTAATCCATCCAAACAAGGAGAATGATCATGAGAACCTTCGCATTGCTTCTCATCCTGGTCGCCATAGCCGCCAGCCAGCCCCATCACTGGCTTTCGGTCATCCTGGCTGCCATCGCTTATATGGTCGGCAGATAGTCAAACGAAAAGGAGGTCGCAGAAAAGCACATGGAAAATATCCTCTCCGCCGCTCAAGAGATCCTCGGAACGGCGGTTCGCGTGGAGGATCATCGGGATTGGGCCATCTTCTGGTGTCCCTTCCATAACGACGCGAGTCGGGAGGGGCAAGGTGGTCAGCCCAACTTTGGCGTCAACCTGCAGAGCGGATACTGGAAGTGTCTGCGCTGCGGCGCCAGTGGCGGTTCGTTGAAATCCCTGCAAACAAAGTTGGGGCAGGAATGGAAACCACCCGTGTCGGTATCTGCACCGACACGCCCCAAACGCCCACCGACACAGGTGCAATTGCTCGATGAAGCCGTGTCGGAAGCGCGCTCCGTTGTACAGCGCTCGCCTGCTTGGAACTATCTGGCAGGAAGAGGTGTGACACCCTACACCGCTCTAGTCTATGGACTCGGGTACGGCATTCCCGCTCCACGTGTCCATCGTGAGATCATCGAAGCCGCAAAGCAATCGATGATGGTGCGCCGTGACGGTACCTGGTTGTGGGCGGGCGGTGTGGTGTATGCCGACCCGCCGACACAGCTATCCGTGATGAACGTGCGCTACATCCCCGAGGATCAACTTCCCAAAGGCACACGCAATTTCACGCCGTTGAAGAATCACAAGACCTGGGGCAATCGTGTGCAACCGCTTGGGAGCTGGCGCATCACGAATAGCACCCACACGTTGATCGTGCTGGAAGGACTGTTCGACATGCTCATCACAGCCCAGAAGATCCATCAACTCGGACGCGAAGCCGACACGGTCGCGGTCTACACCAACGGCGCCAGTCCATCCGCAAAAATGCATCGGTGGTTGAGTGAACATCCTCAATACGACTATGTTTTGCTGCGTGACCCGGACAAAGCGGGTGTCGAATGGGCGCAATGCGTGTCGGCTTCCATCCGACACGGCGGCGCGAAAGTTCGCACGCTGCGACCTCCTGATCAACTAGATCCGGACGAAGCCATCCT
>JAFLCF010000033.1 GCA_017303735.1 Anaerolineae bacterium | reverse complement strand
TTCTGGAAAACTTGTCAGGTTCAAATTAAAAACATGTACTGACATCTTTTAAAAGATGTCAGTACATGTTTGGGAAAATGTCAGTACATTTTTTAAAAATGACGGGTCATTTTTGCCGGGATGGGGGAGGAAATAGGTAAACCTGTCAGCTTTGTGTAAAAAAAGTGACAGTCACCTCGCAGGTGACTGTCACGTGAGTAATGTCCATTTGGGGAAGCGCCCGCTAGGGCGGAGGGGGGCTGCTCTCCCTTCATTCCTT
The DNA here is from genome assembly GCA_017303735.1 of Anaerolineae bacterium. The sequence goes on along the minus strand of JAFLCF010000033.1, from coordinate 29,871 downwards.
CCGCAGATACTCTAAAATCCAAATAATAATGCATCCATCATGGCTTTTGATTTTTCATATCCTACTTCACGATAAATATCGAGAAGTTCTTCGTATGTTCCTTTTCCACCGATAATTGTCCAAAATTCATCACCAATTAGAACTTCGTTTTTCATATCAAGGTATTGGATACTAAAACTATGTTTGTAATCCTCTCGCCGATTACCGTAAGGGTTATACGCCATAGCAAAGTATGCATTGACTTTAGGACGTTTTTCTTGGGTTATTGCATGAACTCGAAGTAGCCGTTCAGCTATTTCTAAGCATTGACCTTTGTTAGGTTTAGGAGACTTTATTTCAAAGAAATAGCGAACACCCTTGTCATTTTCCAAAAACAAATCTGCAACTACTGGTCTTTCAACCCAATTTTTATCTTCTACTTTAAGTACTTCATCGATAAAATTTAAAAAGTTTGGTTTGTGTTCAGAAGTAATTTGATTTACAAGTTGTTCAATTCTCACCGTTGCTGCCGCTGGCATTTGACCTGTTGCGACAAAATTTCGGCGGGCAGTTTTGAAAGTTTGAGAGGCAATAAGTCGAGCACATTCTTCAAATGTTGACCCCAGTTTAGTTGAGAATGATCTTTCAAAAGCACTAACTCGCAGCAATTGTTCTGGAATAATAGCTTCGTGAAAAGGCTTATACCCTCCGTCAGTCGGTGGTTCTTCTTCAAAGCCTTCTCTCAAGAGCCGAGGTGGCTTATCTGTAGGTTTATGCTGTTGAACCAAACCATCAATAAAGCCTTCTAAATATCCTTTGATTGTTGCTCGTAGTTGTGGATTTATCATGGTTTTCTCCATATAAATATATCTTCATAAAATTCTGTTGAACGTCTTCCTGTTCGACGATTGACATGTCGCCTCACGATAGCTTCTACAACTACACCGCAATTTTCCGCTATTTCATCATAAAGTCCATGCTTATCTCCAGCTACTACAACCAAATAGCCTCCAGGAGTCATGGATTTCATAGCATTAATGAAAACCTGTGATAAAGCTTCTTGATAGGCTTTTTTTGCTTTTTGGCTAGAACCTTGTTCAGCAGGTCCAATTTCATTGGAACGGCGATCTTCTAAACCAAAGAGTTCATATGCATATCGATGTTGTTCGTGATAATCAATAAGACCAACATAAGGCGGACTAGTAATCAACCCGTCAATTGGAGGAATCTTTTCAAGCCTGCTATCACCATGAAATATTGAAACTTGAGCATTAGTTCTTAGAGCAGAGTATTCTTCAAGTCTTTTAATTGTATCTAAGCTATAACGCTTCAAGAACTTAAATGCATTGTCGATTGGTACGCAGGTTCTGGCGTGCTTATAGCACCAATATGGTTCCGTCTGAGGTTTCTTTGGGAAGTCTAAGTCAAAATGAGTTGTAAGACGAGATGAGCGAGCAGATCTAGATAAAATAACCTTCAAGAGGTGCTGATATTCATATTGCTCAATTAAATTTCGATAGGTAATTAACTCTCGTAACGCTTGAGGAGCGAACCAAGTGGATAAATATTCATTTTGAAGATTAACGTTGTATTCCCCGCCTTTTTCCCAAAGAGTCAATTGATGAGCGTGTGTTTGCGTTTCTAAATTAACTCGTTCCAAAATATCAGTAATTTCGAGTTTGACTTTCTTCAAATCATATCTATCCGTTTTCGCTCGCATTAAAAGCACATTGAAGGCAGATATATCGTAGGCGACGGAATTAACGCCTAATTCATTTGCTTGAACAAGAGTAGTCCCAGAGCCGCCAAAAGGGTCTAATACTGTTTGCCCAGGTTTGAAATATTTTCTCAAAAATATTTCAACTAATTGGGGAATAAATTTTCCTAAATATGGGTGAAGGCGATGAACATGCTTTGTTCTTTCTCGTTCCGGCAGGTCCTTTTCGCGCCAATTTAGATTTAGTGCTGATAGAGATGTGTCAGGATTAACACTACTGGCTATAGTAGGTTGAGTCTCATCAGAATAAAATATTACTCGTTTTTCTTCGTTGGTCAGGTTTTCTGTCATTAATAATCCTCAACTCAAATTCTAATCTAGTAATAAGGTTTTGTGACACCAAAATATATACTTTCAAAACTCCTCCGTCAGGTATTCCCCCCACTATCAAGCCTTACAACAATCGCGCCAGAACATCTGCGGGAACTTGGGCTTTCAAGTCGGGGTACGACTCCAAAATCCGCGCTACGTCGGCAAGGTCTTTTTGGCGTTTGCTTGCGCGGCGGTCAGGGTCTTGAATTGCCCAAACCTTTCCCTGCAAAATATCCTCCAGGCGGGCAACAGGCAATGTCAGCCCAAGGATTTCCCTTCGGCTGGCACGGGCGGCAAATTCGCCATACCGGGAATCGGTTTGAATTTGAATTCTCAGATCAGAGTCCGGTAATTCAATATTAAGGCTGTGCGGAAAGCGTGTCACTTTGTAGTGTTTGGTAAGCAGGGATTCGATCAATTCTGCTTGTGTTGTAGTGACCGCCAAATCCAAGTCAAGGCTGACGAGCGGGTCAACATAGGCGTTGACGCCTTGCCCGTCGATGACACAAAAGCGAATTCCATTCTCTTCTAGCATCGCTAGAAAAGATTCCAAGTGATTGGCTTTGTCCTTGGTGATTGCCTTCCAAAAATCAAGCGCCTGCATGGTTTTCTTTAATTCATCGGTCTTTTGAAAATGAGCCGTAAAGTAGTTCCAACTTCGCCCATGGGGCTCATCCCAACCAACTCCCAGCCTTCTTGCCCAGATTGATTTAGAAAGTCGGTCAGCGTTGGTCTGCCTGAATAGGTGGTGACAAACCCTCGTAATGCCGTGCCGATCATGGCGCCGTTGACTTCAATCACCTCGTTGTTTTCAGCGAGTGCATACAAATATTCCCAATTTTTCATTTCTTAAGCTCCTTGCTTTTTCAAATATTAACTACCGCCCCGCCCCCCTCCGCCTGCTATCGCAGGCACCTCCCCCAAATGCGACAGAAGTACCGTCGCATTTGGGGGAGGACGGGTGGGGGACTAAAACCCTTCCGCCACGTATTCGCCCCAAACGCCTCTCAGCGTATTGCAGATCTCACCGAGGGTCACATCATTCTCCACACATTCAATGAAGAGTGGCATCAAGTTCTCGGTGCCTTTCGCGGCTTCCACCAATCTACCGATATACCAATTTACCTTCTCGTTATCCCTCGCCTCTCTCAACTTCCGCAACTCCTCACGCTGTCCCAACTCAATCGACGTGTCCACTTTCAAACGTTCCAACGTCAAGGTCTCGTCTACCGTGAATTGATTGACGCCCACGATCACTTGCTCTTTCTTTTCAATGGCTTGCTGTGCCGCATAGGCTGCGTTCTGAATTTCGTTCTGCATGAATCCGCGTTCAATGGATTGCATCGCTCCGCCCATTTCGTCAATTTGAGCAATGTAGGCTTCGGCGCCTTTTTCAATTTCATCGGTCAGCTGCTCGATTAAGTACGAACCCGCCAACGGGTCGATTGAGTCCGCTACGCCCGATTCATGCGCGATGATCTGTTGAGTCCGCAACGCCACGCGCACAGATTTTTCGGTGGGCAGCCACAAGGCTTCGTCCATGGAATTCGTGTGCAGGCTTTGCGTCCCACCGAGGACGGCAGAAAGTGCTTGCAAGGTCACACGCACGACATTATTTTCCGGCTGTTGCGCGGTGAGAGTCGAACCGGCGGTTTGGGTGTGGAAACGTAACTGCCACGAAGATGGCTTCTGTGCTTTGAAGCGTTCGCGCATGATGCGCGCCCACATTCGTCTCGCCGCGCGGAATTTGGCAACTTCTTCGAGTAGGTTGTTGTGCGCGTTGAAGAAGAACGAAAGCTGACCCGCAAAATCGTCGATGTTCAGTCCCGCCGCGAGGGCCGATTCCACGTAGGCGATTCCGTTCGCGAGGGTGAATGCCACTTCTTGCACGGCGGTCGAACCGGCTTCGCGGATGTGATAGCCCGAGATCGAGATCGTATTCCAATACGGCACTTCCTTCGAGCAAAACTGGAAGATGTCGGTGATCAGTCGCATCGACGGGGCAGGGGGGAAGATATACGTCCCGCGCGCCACATATTCTTTGAGAATATCGTTCTGAATCGTGCCGCGCAGTTGGTGCATGTCCGCGCCCTGGCGTTTGGCAACGGCAATATACATGGCAAGCAGCACACCCGCAGGCGCGTTGATCGTCATCGAGGTCGAAACCTTATCCAATGGGATCTGATCGAATAACTGCTCCATATCCTTGATCGACGAAATGGACACGCCTACTTTGCCAACTTCTCCCTGCGCGATGGGATCGTCCGCATCATACCCAATTTGAGTTGGGAGGTCGAACGCAACCGATAGCCCCGTTTGACCTTGTCCCAGCAAATAGCGATACCGCTTGTTCGATTCTTCTGCCGTAGAAAAGCCCGCATATTGGCGCATCGTCCAAAAACGCGAACGATACATCGTCGGTTGCACGCCGCGAGTGTAGGGATATTCTCCGGGGAAGCCAAGCTTCTCTTCGTAGGTTGAATCAGCTCCGGTCGGAGTCGCGAGGCGCGGCACTTCGATCCCTGCACTGGTTTCAAAACGTTCCTTGCGCTCTTTGAACTTATCCAAAGACTTCTTGAGAGTTGTTTCTTTCCATTTATTGTATCGGTCGATGAGAGTCATAATAAAAAACCTTTTCACCACAAAGGGCACGAAGTTCACGAAGGAAGAACATAAGCCCAAAGAGCTTTAACCCTTAGTGCTCTTTGTGTCCTTCGTGTTTAAGTCTTTTCCAAGTATAAAGCCAACCGAAAATTCATCCTAGGACAAGCAGCACATACATACGAGTAAAAAGTCATCAATCATCTTCCTGTGCTACACTTATTGAAGCGAGGTTTTATGGAGATCTGTTATTTACTTGCTTTTCCTGATTCAGCCGAAGGAAAGGTGCCGCCGCCCGAGCAGTTTACAGGGCTGAAAGATGCGCCTTACTTCCAACCCGTGGATATTGACCTGGTGACCCTGGGCGAAGAGACCATCGTCGTTGAGGGCTATGCCGTTGCGGTGTCACGTCAGCGCTATGATGACCGCGTGCAAATGATCGAATGTCATTACGATTTGAAAGATCCATTCGACTCGTCGGTGCTTAAAGACCGCATGAAGATCCAGCAGACGTTGCAAAGCCGCTATATGCCCGATGCCTATCGTCATGCTGGGATGTATGAAGAATTCAGCATTCTGCTGGTGCAAGAGGTGAAGTCCGCGCCCGATAAATGGCTGGAGAAGAATGCGGTTGCCATTGCCACCTTCATTCGCTCACAGCGCGAGTCATTGGATAATGTGGAGATCGAAGAACTCTTACAGGCGCGTGTGCATTACTCGGATCGCGAATTGACCATGGTGGACTGGGAAGGCGCCGTCATCATTGCACCCAATGCCGATTATCGTTCCGATATAGCATTGATCAAGATCGGCAATTATCAGCTCCTGCGTTATCGCATGTTGGATCAATCCATTGAAGAAATGCTCGATAAGATCCGCGAAACGTTTTTTGGCAGCCGCAAACGCCTGCGTGCCACACGTGGCATCATCAGCCAGATCGCCCAACACAAATTAGAGATCATGCTCGACTTTGAACGTGCCGAACAGAACATGCTGCTCATTGGTGATTGGTACACCGCCGATCTGTACGAAGCCATTCATGAACAGTTCTATCTCAAAGACTGGAAGGATAACGTCCGCACCAAGTTGGATAACCTTGAAAGTGTCATGCAAACCATTCGTGACAATCTTTCGATCTCATGGGAAAATCTAATGGATCGTATTCAGCTTTTCTTGTGGATGATCATGTTGATCGGATATCTTTATTTATATCTGCTCGATGCAGGTTGGATCACCATCCCCGCCAAATAATCTACGGAGGTTTTATGGGTAACAAGGCATTTGCACTTTTGCTGGTTATTACGATCGGCGCTGTGTTTCTGGCTTGGCACTTTCTGCCAGAACCCGGTGCAACCCCACAGGTCGGTGGTTCTTGCCCACTGACCATGACCGAGATCATCGCCAGCGCTCAAGGCGATGTGTACGCCATGGATGAATCCGCCGCAGACTACGTTGCGCCTGACTTTCGCTACCTAACCTCGTACTCGGTGGATGGTGATTCCATTACCAACCCCGAGCTCAAAGATGTACCCGCCGCCTTCGAGCCTCAACAAGCAGACTCCGCTTCGCAGCAAGAAGCCTGGCAGGTCTTCGCTACCCTCATCCCACCCGCAGATCGCGACATGGTCGTCGAATTCAACGTCTTCACCGATGGATACTCAAATACTCTTGCAGCAGTAGGGCAGCTCTCCGAAAGCCCGACCGACTGGATGTTGGAAGTTGACGTCGCTGACTTGGAAGATAAAGACAGCCTGATCTTCACCCTCATCCATGAATACGCTCATCTGCTTACATTGAACTCTGAACAGGTCGCACCAGATAAGGAACTGGTTGATGATCCCTTCAACCCTGAACTGCAAATAGAAAAAGGCGCAGCCTGTGCCTATTACTTCACCGGCACGGGTTGTAGTTACGAAGATTCCTATGTCAATGCCTTCTACAATCGCTTTTGGGTAGACCTCGAAGAAGAATGGTCAGTCATCGACGTGATGCAATATGATGAAGATGCCAGCCTGGAATACTACGCGGCACTGTATGCATTTTATAAAGAACATCAAGACCAATTCGTTGATGATTATTCGGTGACCCATCCCACCGAAGATATTGCCGAATCGTTTACCTATTTTGTCTTCAGCCCCAAGCCCTCTGGCAATTCGATCAAAGAACAGAAGATCAACTTTTTCTATGAATACCCCGAACTGGTCCAACTCCGTTCTGACATTTTGAACGGAGCCTGCTCGCTTGAATAGGGCAGTGGGGTGGGTATGGTATCCTTGGAAAAATTTTTCAGGGATATTGATATGCCGCGACTAAACCTACTCCTCGCCCTTTCAGCGCTTCTTTTCTCCACCCTTGCCTGTGTCACCGTACTGGGAGAGGGAGCCAACACTGAAGGCGAGGCCGCTTCCTTTGAAAGCGAGCCGCCGGTCGATTTGCCTGCCGCGCCTTCAGACACAACAGCATCCTGCCCGATCATCACCCAACAGATCGTGGATGCAAATACATCCATCGACCTTTCCAACGACCTCGCCAAAGATTTCAACAACGCCCCAAGCGATGGCGAAGAGACAAACTATCTGGTGACCTATCTTGTATCGGGGAATGAGATCAAGGACCCCTATTACGAATCCGTCCCTGCCGACCTGCAAGATGAACAGGACGATACCGCAGCCCATCAAAAAATATGGGAGTATTTCACCGCCCTGATCCCGCTCGAATATCGCCCAACCCTGGCAGAGTTCTCGATCATGACCGATGGCACAGATAACGTACTTGCTGCCGTGGCGCAAACCTATGATGACCCAAATCTATGGGGTCTCGAAGTGGATATCGCCGATACCAGCGACTACTACTATCTCACTTTCACGCTTGTGCATGAATATGCCCATCTCATGACCCTCGCTCCCGATCAGGTAACTCCCAGCCTTGCCATCTTCAACAACCCCGATGACAACGACATCTACTTGGATGAAGTCTCTGCCTGCTCCACCTTCTTCCCCGGTGAAGGCTGCTCGAATCCGGATTCATATATCAATGCCTTTTACGAAGAATTCTGGCTCGACATCTACGACGAATGGAATGAGATCAACCTCGAAGAAGATGAAGACCTCTATTACGAAAAGCTCGATGAGTTCTATATCAAGTATGAAGACCAATTCCTCACCGACTACTCCGTAACCCACCCCGCCGAAGATATTGCCGAAGCCTTTGGTTTCTTTGTCTTTGCTGAAAAGCCCGCAGGGAATACCATTGCTGAACAAAAGATATTATTCTTCTATCGGTATCCCGAATTGGTGCAACTCCGTTCAGAGATTCTTTCGAGTCTGTGCGAAAACTTCCCACAATAAACCCTTAAAGAGAAGCGAACGACATGACTCAACTCCCCATCATCGAATCCTATTGGTTGGAAGAAAACCTCTTCCTTGCAGGCGAATACCCAGGCGGGTACGACCCTGAATCTGCTCGCAGGCGCATGGATGCCTTCCTCGAGTCTGGCATTCGCACCTTCATTGACCTGACCCAGCCGAACGAGCTTGTGCCATACGAACCTGTATTAAAAGAACAAGCCGCTATCTATGGCTATGAGGTTGCTTATCATCGCTTTGCCATTCGCGATCACAGAGTGCCATCGCCGCAGACCATGCGCCTGATCCTTGATACGATCGATGCGGCGATACAAAACGGCAGCCCGGTATATGTCCATTGCTGGGGCGGGGTGGGGCGCACCGGCACAGTGGCGGGATGTTACCTCGTGCGGCACGGCATGACGGCAAAGAACGCCTTGGAAAAAGTGAACACGCTTTACCAAACAAGACCGCATAATTATTTTCTCGTCCGTTCGCCTGAAACCGAGGAACAATGCGATTTTGTGCGCAACTGGCGCGAAACCCCGCCAGACGAGCACAAATCCAAACAGCGCTTTTGCGAGGGGTGAGCGGGGTGGGTTGAAACTCCATTGCAAGTGGGGAGCAGACGCAAGGTCGTGCTAACATTGAGGCGGCGCACAAGCCTGAAGGAACAGAAGCAGGCAGCGGCGGGGTGTGAAGCGTTTGTATGAGGGTAGACTTAAGGCTGGAGGGCTGTCTGGAAATTGGCAGTATAATTTCGAGGCAGTTGGAGGCATTTTGGAAAATCTTAATCAGGAACCGTTGGCAGAAGAAGTACAACAACCTGCGGCGGAAACTACAAATTGGAAGCGTTTCTTCCTTGATATTATCGAAACGTTGGTGTTGGCTGTCATTTTGTTCATCGGCATCAACTCGGTTTCGGCTCGTGTGCGTGTGGACGGTTTCAGTATGCGCCCCACCCTTGAAGATGGTGAGTTCGTACTGGTCAGCAAGATGACTTATTGGCTTGGCGAGTTTGAACGCGGCGATATCATCGTCTTCCATTTTCCGCTCAACCCCGAAGAAGAATTGGTCAAACGCATTATTGGTCTGCCCGGCGACCGCATCAGCGTACAAAATGGTCAGGTCTTTTTGAACGGTCAACTCTTAAATGAAGACTATATTGCCCAGTCACCGGCGTACTCTGGCGAGTGGGTTGTAACCGAGGGTTTCCTTTTTGTATTAGGCGACAATCGCAACAACTCAAACGACTCGAAAGATTGGGGTTTGCTGCCCCAGGAAAATGTGGTTGGCAAGGCGGTCGTGATCTATTGGCCCCCGCCCATGTGGGGTGTGCTCGATCATCCCGAAGTGGCTGCCTCGCAATAAGGCTATCGATGAATAATCCTCAAGACGAAATGATCCCTTGTAATGAATGTCATGCTGGTGTGCTTCAGCCTCGGCATGTTACTTACTTTACCTGGCTGGGGCGTGAGCTGATCACCGTGCCGCATTTCCCCGCCTGGGTTTGTGATGTTTGCGGGCGTCGTGAATATGATGAACGGGCGATCCAATGGCTGAATATGTTATTGGACCCGAATGCAGGCAAGCCGACCTCATCTCATCGACGTACCCCGCCTCGCCCTCGACCTCAGGCTGGTTCACGCCCGCCCATGCCTGACTCTTAACTGGATCTTTTCGCATGTCGCTTGATACTTCTCCGCGTACGTATCGTTTTGTCCTGTCAGATATTCTCACTGCCGGGTATCGTGTGGCTGGCAAGATCGCAGTGACCACACACGGTGCCATGGGATTCTTGAACGATCCCTCGCATTCGACCCTTGAAATTCACGATGCACGCATGGCGCGCCTGCATATGCCGACCAAACTGGTTGATCATTTCGAACTGGTGCGGACGTTGAAGAAGCAGATCCATGCCGTATGTCTGCCGCGGCGTGAAGACCTGGGCCCGCATGCAATTGTGCGCGGCGGTTATACCAACGCCATCGAATACCCCATCCGCCTGACCACTTCCATGTTTGAGGTGGATGGCATTATGGAATTGCCGGGGCGTTTCGATTTTGCCAGCCTGGTTACCGATGGTTCGCGTGAATTTATACCCATTTTCAACGCAACCTTATCTGCCATTCTTATCCCCAGTTTTCGCGTACAAAGCGCCGGGATTCTGATCAACCGCAAACTGATCGATCTGATCGCACTCTTGAACCAGCGTGCCAAGCCGGAAACCAATCTCTAAAATTTCTTGACGCATTCCGCACTGGATGATAAAATCTCGCCCGCTTAAGAAATGCCCCCATCGTCTAGTGGACTAGGACGCGGCCCTTTCAAGGCCACGACCGGGGTTCGAATCCCCGTGGGGGCACTATTTAGCAGCGACCGCCTGAGAAGGCGGTTTTTGTTTTGCACATCAAGTAGGTCACGCTTCAAGCGTGACCTACTTCTTTTTTGGTATAATCTCGCCAGTTCGATTTCAAAGACAAGCGCAAAGATAAGTAGTTCAGCAACGGTACAGAGAGTCGCCGGTCAGTGTGAGGCGATCCGCCAGAGGATGAAATCCACTTTGCCCAGTCGTTCTCGGAGAGACGCAAGTCATAAGAGAATCGGGAGCGCCCGTTAGCGCGCATCCAAGGTCACGCCAAGGCGTGGCGAAAGCAGGTGGCACCACGAGACGCCCCTCGTCCTGCAAACGGAATGGGGCGTATTTTATTTAACACCTTTCATGGTGTTATGCACTCGGAGGTGCAACATGCTCGATATCAATTTGCTTCGTGAAAACCCAGAAGTTGTCCGCAAGGCATTGCAAGACCGCCAGGACAACCCGGCTCCCGTCGACTCCATTTTGGCGTTGGATGAAAAGCGCCGTGGTCTGCTCAGTGAAGTGGAGCAGCTCAAAGCGGAGCGCAACGTCGTCTCGAAAGAGATCGGCAAAATGAAAGACGCCGCAGAACGCCAGTCCAAGATCGAGGCGATGCGTGTGGTGGGCGACAAGATCACAGAGTTGGATAAGGTCGTGGCGGAGGTCGAATCCGAACTGAATTACCTCATGTCCACGTTGCCGAACATCCCCGATCCGCGCACGCCGTATGGCAAAGATGACAGCGAGAACATCGTCATCAAGACGGTGGGGGAGCCGCGCAAATTTGACTTCACCCCGCTTCCGCACTGGGACCTCGGACCTGCGCTCGGCATCATTGACTTTGAACGCGGCACCAAGCTGACCGGTTCCCGTTTTTACGTATTACAAAAAGCAGGCGCGCGCTTACAACGTGCTCTCATTGCATGGATGCTCGACCTGCACACTCGTCAGGGTTATCAAGAAGAGTACCTGCCATTCATGGTCAAAACCGCGACTGTCTATGGCGCAGGTCAACTGCCCAAGTTTGCCGATAATCTCTACAAAGATCACGAGGAAGATTACTACTTCGTGCCCACTGCGGAGATTCCGCTCACCGGTTTGCACATGGACGAGATCATGGAAGAGAGCTTCCTACCGCGTCAATACACGGCATACACGCCTTGTTTCCGCCGCGAGAAGATGAGCGCTGGGCGCGATGTGCGCGGCATCAAACGCGGACATCAATTCGACAAGGTTGAGATGTACATCTACTGCAAACCCGAAGAATCAGAGGCGATGCACCAGAAGATGTTGAAAGATGCCGAAGAGACTTGTGCACAGTTAGGCATTCCGTATCGTGTCAAACAGCTCTGCACCGGCGACATCGGCTTCGGCGCAACCATGACCTATGACCTCGAATTGTGGGCACCCGGCTGTAACGAATGGCTGGAAGTGTCATCGGTCTCAAACGACACCGACTTCCAAGCCCGCCGCGCCAACATCAAATATCGACCAGCCGATGGCGGGAAGGTCAAATTCCCGCACACGCTCAACGGTTCCGGTTTGGGTCTGCCGCGTGCCCTCATCGCCGTGATGGAGAATTACCAGCAAGCCGATGGCTCCATTATCGTCCCCGAGGTTCTGCGTCCGTGGATGGGCGGCATCGACGTCATCAAGCCGTGACGATAAAGAACCAAACGGGTTAATATCCGTACATATATTAAATGTAGGGGCGACCCGTCCATTGAGAGTGAATGACCTCAATGAAACGTATAGGGTCGCCCTTACTTTTTCTGATGCCTTTTCTATCCAAGGAGAAACGATATGAATCCTGTCGATTGGGAACTGTTCGTGCAAGTGTTTTTTGAGGTTTTAACCTTTGCTGTGCTGATCTTTGGCTTGTTGGGCTTATTGATCCCCGTCTTCCCTGGCTTGGTGGTGATGTGGATCGCGATCCTGGTCTATGCCATTGTTCAGGCCAGCCTTGGCAACATGACCTGGGTCAGCTGGCTGCTGTTCGTTCTGATCACCCTGCTGATGATCGGCGGTAATATTTCAGATAACATCATCATCGCCAAACATGTCCGCGATAAGGATGTGCCGTGGAGCTCGATCTTGTGGTCGTTTGCAGCGGGGATCGTGGTGAGCTTGTTCTTTACACCCATCATGGGCATCATCGCTTCGCCTGTGGCGCTATATCTTGCCGAGTGGAATAGGTTGAAAGACAAGGCATTAGCCATGGCAAACACCAAAGCGTGGATGACGGGTTGGGGCTGGTCTGTCGCTGCACGGATGGGCATTGGTGCCGTGATGATCGCCTTCTGGGGTCTGTGGGCTTGGGTGGTCGCGTAAACAGATGTCCATTCTGGATGATGGTAAAAACCGTAATCTCGGCGGGGTACAATACCCTCACTCTGGTGTACCATTCAAAGATTGATATACACGATCATCAAAAAGGAGAGACATGGAAACGTTTCAAGAAGTTCTTGCTACCCTAGGGTTTGTGATCCGCGCCATTGGTTTTCTTTTGCTCGGGTTGGGCGTAACTCGGTTCATGTTGGATGCCTATTACAAAGCTGTCTGGCAGGTGCAGATCGCCCTCGCCGCCGGGTTTTTCCTCCTGCTCATCGGGCTGACACATTATTCCAGCCCGGCTTCGATGGGAACTTTTGCCATCGGTGCAGGTGCAGCATTGATCATGCAGTTCATGAAAAAGAAGGAAGAACCGAAAGAAGAAGAACACGCCAAAGAGAAGAAAAAATAGGTCGTAGAGTTTTCAGCGGATGATTCCGCTTGATGGTTAACAACAGCCTCCCGCTTGAGAAAGATGCGGGAGGTTGTTTTGTTTATTGGGGTGGAGCAGGGGATTTAATATCCATCCTCTTTTGTGAGAATATGTACAAATAAGAGTATTTTTGTTATAATATTGGTGAATAATTTCACAATTAGAGGTAGGTGACAGTCACTTTCAAAGTGACTGTCACCTGAGAGTTAGAGGAAACCATGAATACCAAACAAAAGCCCCATATCGTCATCGTTGGTGCTGGGTTTGCCGGGCTTGAGACCGCCCGCGGACTTGCCAAAGCCCCGGTTCGTATCACGCTGATCGATAAGAACAACCATCATTTATTTCAACCCTTGTTGTATCAGGTTGCCATTGCCGGGTTACTGCCTTCGCAGATCGCCCAGCCGGTGCGCACCATCTTTCGCAAACAAAAGAATCTCACATTTCAAATGGGCGAAGTGACCGATGTTAATCTCGCGGAGAAGTTTGTGAGGCTAAACGGCTCGGTGATCGCCTACGACTATCTTGTGCTGGCGGCGGGCGCACGCACGAACTTCTTCGGCTTTGACACGCTTGAGAAACATGGCTTGCAGTTAAAAGATCTTGAGACCGCAGTTACGACGCGCAATCATCTGCTTTCGATGTTTGAGCAAGCCAGCCGCGAAGCCGACGCCGAGAAACGCAAATCCCTGCTCACCTTTGTCATTGTGGGCGGCGGACCTACTGGCGTGGAAACCGCAGGCGCACTGGCCGAGTTGATCACGCATGTGATGCGTAAGGATTATCCGCGCTTGAACCTGAGTGAGGCGCGGGTGATTCTGCTTGAAGCCGGTGCAAACCTGATCGCGGCATACCCCGATGAATTGCGTCAGGCTACGTTGCGGCTTTTACAAAACAAACAAGTGGATGTACGTTTGAATACCAAAATGCAAGACTTCAACGGTCAACGCGTGACCTTGGCGGATGGCGCGATCATTGAAACCCAAACGCTGATCTGGACGGCGGGCGCGAAAGCTGCCGAGATCATCGATGCCTTGCCCGCAGAAAAAGGTGGGATGGGACGCGTTCGCATCACACCGACGTTGAGCCTGCCTCAGTTTCCTGAAGCCTTTGTGATTGGTGACGCCGCTTTTCTCGCCAATGGGAATGGACAACCCCTGCCTATGCTTTCAACTGTGGCAATTCAGCAGGGTCAAGCCGCCGCGAAGAATATCAAGTTAATGATGGAAGGGAAAGAACCCAAAGCATTCCACTACAAAGACCCCGGTCTACTCGCCACGGTAGGACGTAACGCCGCCGTCGCGCGTATCTTCGGCATCTCCTTTAGCGGATTCATCGCCTGGGTGATATGGGTCTTCTTGCACATCTATCGCATCATCGGGTTTCGCAACCGCATTATCGTGATGTTCAACTGGGCGTGGGATTATTTCTTCTACGACAATCAGGTGCGGTTGATCACCCGTGAGTGACTGGATTACATCAGTCCCATTTGCATGGCGATCAAAAACATGGTTGTGCTGAAGGCATTGATGGAAAAATGCAGAAGCATGCCCGGCAAGACTGACTCGGTCTTCTGAAACATATAGGCAAATAAGGCGCCCATTAAGAAAGTGGGCAGCAGAGTGGCAAGCTGCCCATGAAACAAGGCGAAGATGATCGAGCTGAACATGAGGGCGTTGACCCAGCCGTATTTTTCGCGCAAGCCTTTGAAGAGAAAGCCGCGAAAGAAAAGCTCTTCGGCGAAGGGTGCCAAGACAACGGTGGAAAAGGCAAAGATGAAGGGCGAGTCTATTTCGTTGAACATCTCGGTGATGAGCTCGGCTTGGATGACGACATTCAGTTCGATCATGATCAGGTTGTTGATGATGGTGATGAAGTAGATCATGATGAGCATGCCGCAGCCAAGCGATAAGACGCGGTTGTCGAAGCGTTTGAGTCCTAGCTCTGCCCAGGAGACCTTACGCCAGAGAAAGATGATGGCGATGGGAATGAGCAGGAGAAGCTCGAACAGGGCGACAAAAAGCAGGTTCAAGCCAGGTGTGGGTTCGAGACGGGAGAACGCATAAGCGTAGCCAAACACGATCGGGATGAGCAGTGCCAGCCCGAGCCAGGTATCGTTTGCGGACCAGGTGGCAGGCGCGGGCGGAGGGGGAGGCGGGGTGGTGAAATTATCCGGTGCTTGATTCATGTTGTTCCAGTTCTCTATATAGAACCCATTGACCTTTGCGGTCGTCTACGCTTTTCATGGCACGGTCGTAGTAGATGTCGAAGATCTGCCCGTTTGCCACTTGCACGCGGAAGTAGTAACGCCCGACGTTCAGGGAGCCGCGTGTGGCGGCAGCGGCGGCATGGGCAGGACGCATGTTGTTTGCCATTCTGCCACGGCGGGTGAAATCTGTCCATTCGGCGAGAGCAGCGGTGATGGGATAGGTGTTGCCGTTCCAGATAAAGGCGTTGGGGCAGTGCGGCGCTTTCTCGCGCACGGGCGGCTCCTCGAAGCGGACTTCGATGGATTCGTCGTAGAAGTGGATGGGGACGAGTTCGGTCATAAGACTTGAGAGAGTACGTCATCTCCGCGACGCCAGGCACGCACCATGGCGAAGGTGAGGATGATGGAGCCGCAGAGCATGGAGGGAATGAGCAGGATGGGCATGAGCCAGCGTTCGGTGAGTTTGTCGATCTGGGCGGTGTTGGGGTCGGCGGGGTCGTAGCGTACGTTGACCGTTTCGCCGACTTGGTAGGCGGGCGGGCTGGAGGCGTTATCGCTTTCGAAAGTGTAGGTTTGCCCATTGGCTGTGAATTCGACGACGGGGGAATAGGTGGTGGAGCCGTCGGTGGTGGATTCTTCCAAGCCGGTGACGGTGCCAGTGGTGACGATGCCGGTGGTTTCGAGGCGGTAGGCAATGTAGGCGGCATAGACGCCCCACAGACAGAATGCGCCAAAGAACAGGTTGGCAAAAATGGTGGTGCAGCCGATGGCGAGTTTGTTCGCGCCGCGCCCGACCTTTTCGGCGGTGTTAAAGACTTTGTTGGCGGCGGCATCTACATTCTTTTCGTATTGATCCATGATACACCTCTATATGTTAAGTCTCAGAAAGAATACATCACCTTGTGTTGTGACCTGATTGGGTGACAAAGCATGGAAGGCTATGTCATCCCTTCGGGATTTGGTATGGCTATTTATTGTTTTCTATAATCCTATCATCCCTTCGGGATTTAGAAGAAGAGACCTATTGACCCTGAAGGGGTCAAATGATTATAGATGTGAAAATTAGATCCATTCAACCCCGAAGGGGTGTTAGAGATCGTAAGTGTAAGGGCTTAGCCCCCGCTGGAGCGTATAGAATTTTATATCAATTTGTGTTGACCGAAGAGACTGTCGATGAGGAAGGTGCCGAGGGCGATGAGGCTGATGGTTTCGATGAGGATGCTGAGACCCCACCAGCGGAAGAGGGCGCTGATGAGGGCGGTGATGGTGAGGAAGGTGAGCAAGCCGCCTGCCTGGCGCAGACTACGCAGAGCGTCGCCGCGGGCAATGAGGATGGGATAGGTTAGGAAAATGCCTGCGGCGAGCAGTAGCAGACTGGTGACGATGATGAGTGCCAGAGAGGTGGCGCCGTTCAAGCCGAAGAGGCTAAAGAGTAGAACGCCGCAAGCGCCCCAGCGCGGAGGGTTGCTGCTGTAACGTGATTGGATGATGCTGACGGGGATGATGCGCCCAAATGCGGACTGGGATGCGTCGATGGACCATTGAATGGTTTGGGATTTTCTTGCGGCGAGGATATGGGTTTCTTCGATCTTTTGTTGAGAGAGTGAGTCGGGTTGACCGAAGCCGGCTTTGATGACGGGTTTGACTTCCTTTTCGGTTTCGTTGACGATGACCGCTTGAACGATGCCGGTTTCGTTATATGCCAGCATAAGCGGACAGGATAGGTCGAGCCCTTTGGCGTCGGGGATGTTGATGGCGAGGTTGGATTCCATTTCGCCCCAGGTCATGATGCCGGTGAGGGTTAGCCCAATGCCTGTGCCGAGTAGAAAGAGCAGGATGCCGAGCCATTGTTTGAGAACAGGTTGCATGTTTATCATTGTACCTTTAAGGGTGAAGGAAAGATAAAAAATTAACCGCCAAGGGCGCGAAGTGCGCTAAAGAAGAGATTGTTGGGCGCTGCTGAGTATGTCCTAACTCCGAAGGAGTGCAAGGATTATAGATTTTCATAAGGTTTGTAGGTAACCCCGAAGGGGTGTTATAAGCTTTCCTAAAGGCTATGTCATCCCTTCGGGATTGGAGAGGGCGTATAGTGAGATTTTAAGTAGAGGTGAATGGATTAGAAACATTCTGGCGAGGGGTATTGGTGGGCGTACGAAAATTAACCGCGAAGGGCGCTAAGTGCGCGAAGGAAAGATCAAAGAATTAACCGCGAAGGAGTGTGTGGTTGTTGGTGTGGTGGAAGATATGGGTGGGTGAAATCGTCTGATAGGGGAGGAGATGTGTGAATGATAAAACTTTATCGCGAAGAGAAGAGTCCGCTGGCGGATACGATCGAGGCGGAGTTCCGTGAGTTGGTGCTGGCATATGACCGGGTGATCGTGGAGCCTGCGGAGGCGCAGACGATGTTTGAGGGGCTGGCGTTGCCGGTGATCACGAATAATGAACGCGTTGTGAGTGGAGATGAGATCCCGACGTATATTAAGGCGTTGGAGAAGCTGATGACTCACTGGCAGTTGTATCAGGGGGATATGTGTATGCCGGGTGAGGATGGGAATTGTTAGGGGAGGAAGTGAATGGGGAGTGGGGAATTGGGAATAGGGAATAGTGAATGCTCTGGCTGGGGCTTAGCCCCAGCCAGAGCGTTTTTTTATTTCAATGTATAAACAGCATAGCCTCTTGCGGGGGCGTAGAATTGGGCGCGCCCTTCGGGGTTGGTGGTTTGGTCGTCGGGGCGGTGAAGGTCTTTTTTGCCCCACCAAGCCACGGGTGAGAAAGAGGCGTTGCTCCATTGGGTGGTGACCCACTCTCCGCGCCAGTCGTCGCCGCGGTTGTTGAGGACGTAGATCAGCCCGCGTTGGTCGCCGTGCCCGCCGCGCTGCATGATGTAGAGATCGTCGGAGAGGTAGAGGATGGAGGTGTTGCCTCCGGCATGTTTTTCATGCGCGGCGATGAGGGCGTCGATGCCGTTGGGGGTGTCCCGCAGGGCGAGGTTGTAGTTGAAGTAATCCTTCCAAAAGATGCAGGGATAGCCCTCATGCGTGAGGATGTAAGAGTAGGCGAGCAGTTTGTCATTGGTGATCGGGCGACCTTCGTCACGCAGGTCATGGTTCTCGACAAAGGTGACGGTGTTATGCGGTTGGGCTTTGAGCACCGAGTCGCCGTGGACTAGGTTCTTGAGGCTGAAGCCGTACACGTCGCATACGTTTTTGAGCAGTTCGCGCAGGGGGAAGTCGAAGGCGTCGACCGGGTTGTAGTTGGCTTCGTTGGCTTCGTTGACCCAGTGCAGGGTGTTTGAGGCATTGTCCCAATATTCGGCAACGCCATAAGGTTTGTGATACGCACCGTTCTTCATGTAGCGATATTCTTGAATGGCAGTGACGGTGTTAGCGGCGAAGCCTTTGACGAAGTCGTAGCGGAAGCCGTCGAAGCCGACTTCTTCGATGAGCCAGCGCGCAAGCTTGAGCAGCTCGGCATACACGTAGGGGTTGCGATGCGAGAGGTCGGGCATGTCGCCGAAGGTCATTTCATCCCAAGACTCATACATGCTGGGGTGGAACGACTCCCAGTTACGAAGGAAGCGTCCGCTCTTGGCGTTGAAGACGGTCCAGCGTTGCTGCCCGTTGATGGGGTTGACTTCCTGCGCGTCGGCGCCGGAGTTGTGATTGAGGACCATATCCGCGATCAGACTCAGCCCGTGCTTGTGTGCGCTTTCAATGAGCGCGTCCAACTCTTTGCGCGTGCCAAACCAGGTAGGGACGCCGCCCTTTTGGTCGAATTCGCCGAGGTCGTAATAGTCGTAGGGGTCGTAGCCCATGGAGGGACCGAATAGATTGGCGGCTTTGTGGACGGGGGGCAGCCAGAGTGAGGTGATGCCCGCCTTCGCCAGCCCGGGGATCTCGCGGGTTATATAGTTCCACCATTGAAATTCTTTGCCGTCTTCTTTGGGACAGTCCCAATAAAAGGTTTGCATCATGACGCCCATGGGTGTTTTCTCCTTGGCTGTATTTTATGAGGGATTGGGGATTAGGGAATGGGTAATAGGTAATAGTTGGGTTAAATAATGGTCAAAGGTTGAAGGTTGAAGGTTGAAGGTTGGAAGGTGCGAGGTGTCAGGTGCCAAGTGTCAGGTTGGAAGGTTGGGGGTGGCGGTTGGCTTGGGACTTGATTGGAGCTACTGTGGAGCTACTGTGGAGCTACATTGGGGCAGTAAGAGACAGTAAGAGGATGGTAAGACGAGAGTAAGAGGGTGGATAGAGGGCGGTTTCAGGTTGAAAGGGGGGATATAGGATGGACGAAGGATGGATGGAGTATGAGCGGTGGTTTTTCTTTCGGGTAGCCAAGAGAATTCTTTACGTTTATGCTATACTTTTTTTATAACGGGGTAACTTATGTTGAGACCTCGACACCAGACTTCCGAAGTCTCCCCTATGGGGACGATGTCGCAGACTTCGGAAGTCTTTTGGAGGCTTTCATGCCACGCAGAGAAATTCCTTTTGTTCCTGATCAGTATTATCACTTTTACAATCGCGGAAATAACCGTCAGGTTGTTTTTATGGAACGTGAGAACTATGTTTATTTTTTGAAGGGCATTAAGCGTTACCTGCGCGGACGGGTGGAGGTCATTGCGTATTGCCTGATGCCGACGCATTATCATCTTTTGGTAAAGGTGGTGGGTGTAAACCAGACTTCCGAAGTCTTTAAGACTTCGGAAGTCTCGACACCGGGAGTCTCGAAGCAAGTGTCCCTCGCCATGCAAAAGTTTTTGATCTCTTACACCAAAGCCATCAACAAGCGCTTTGATCGGACGGGCGCTCTTTTTCAGGGACAGTTCCAAGCCAAGCCGGTTACAACCTATAAGCATTTGTTGACCTTGTGCGCGTACATTCATGCCAACCCGGTGAAGGATGGGCTGGCGGCTTCGCCGGAGATGTGGGATTTTTCGAATTATCTGGAGTGGCTGGGCTTGCGGAATGGGACTCTGGTGAACCGTGAGTTTATTGCAGAGAATTTTGGGACGGGGGAGGAGTATAAGAAGTTTGTGACGGAGTATATTCAAAACCGGAAGGTGGATGAGGAGTTTCGGAAGTATGTGGAGGGGTTGGAGAGGTAGACTTTTAACCCAGACCTCCGAGGTCTTTAAGACCTCGGAGGTCTAAAGCTCAGGTAAAATAGAAGAAATGGGGAGACCCATGCCGACAGAAGCCAATGCTAGTAGAATGTACTTATAGGAATAAATACTATGTTGGGAAATATTCAAGGTATAGAAAAATTTCAAGAAATTGAAGCTAAGCAAAAGAAAAAGGCTAAAGCTATCAAGGAATTCATTGAGGAAAGAAAAGAATACCTTTCGGAACTCAGAGATTATTATCGTTTCCACGCTTTTTCAGTTGACACTGGTGATTTTCCTATCGAACTTGATTACACAACGGGGCGTTATTTTCGATGTGCAGACTCGGATGGAAAGGTATATGTTGATAGAGCAATTCCTGAAGAAGTGCCATCAGAAGATGTGATCGATTTTGTTGATGGTCTTTTTAAAGAAGAACCGTTAAAAGATTTGCTAGATATTCTTGAGATCAAAAACTGGAGCGACTTAAGTTATTTAGTTACTCTCGAGGAAAGCAAAAACAATTCAACTAAACCACCAAGAAACCTTCGGGAGTTTTTGCGTGAATGCCTAGAATGGGCAGTGCTTCTTGGGTATGCTAAGAAGAACACAAAAGTTATCTTGCTTAGAGATGGGTTACTTAGAAACAAAATATTCAAAAGAGAAGTGCGCGACCCAAATAGTGCTTATTACAAATTGCAATCAAAAGTAACTGAAATTTGCCAAAAAAATGAAAATTTGATCGTTGGAGTAGCAAAATCGTCAAGCTTGCTTCGGCACTTAGACATTTATCTTCAAGACACACTGGTTTACAAGAGTGGGAAACCTTTTGTCTTAAGAGTCGAAAATGACCATGAACTTATGACGCTCTCTTATACTTATGATTTGTATCGAGAAGGCGAAGTTGTGTTTGGTCAAAACCTTCACCTGGCAAGATTTAAAGAAAACATTCGTGCAGATATTTTTACTCTGGAAATCCCCGAGTTTGCAGAAACAAACTGGGAAGGTGTTCCAGAAGGTCGCAGAAAACAATACAAAGATAGAAGCTATGAGTATGTGGTTAGCTTAATTGCAGGTCTTCCAAAAAGAACTTTGCCTGACCGCTTTAATGGAGCACCAGAGCCTTTGGCAAGAGCACATGAGCATGCTAGAACTAAGAAGGTAACTGCTAAAGGTATTGAAATAAAAATTAAAAAAGAAATAAAGAGCAAGGAGGATTAAATTATGTCTCGGATTTCACCTATTACTGGCGGAAAGATTACAAATATCGTTGGAAGTTGGTCAGAAAGGGGAACTTTCAAGATTAGAGTAAAGTACGAAAAATTAGATTTAGCTCCAAGTTTAGGGGATTTGCTTGTTGTAGATGGAGGTGCTCTTAAGTGGGTCGCAAGAATTGAAGAAGAGAAGCAGATTTCGTTTGGAGACTCGGAGGCGCAAATACAAGAGGTTATTGTTGACGAAGATTTGTCTGCTGAAGAGAAGAATATTTATTTTGCTGAAGAATTTATTATCAGGCTAGTTGGCGTGCTTGAAGAGAAAGGCATAAATCCTGTTATTCGAACGTATCCAAATCGTTCAGCCATCGTACGATATCCGAATAAAGCTGAACTTCAACAAATCACAGCTTTGGACTCAGGAAAAGAAAATGTAAGTTATTTAGGCGATTATGCAGTTGGCGATGAAGTACATAAAGATGTTCATGTGAAGTTGAGCGTGAGTAGATTCTTGAAACGCAGGTCAGCCATTCTTGGTCAAGCGGGATTTGGAAAAAGCAACCTAATAAAATCGCTTATGGCTGAGATTGGTTATCATAGCGATGATACTGCCATTATTATTTTTGATATTGATGGCGAATACAGTTTTAAAACCCAACAAAGTCCTGGGCTTGCAGATATCAAAAACATAAAGGATAGGTTGGTTGTTTTTTCTCGGGCTGACCGAAACGAAGATTATCCTGATTTAATTGCAGGAAAGCCGAACTTGAACTTAAAGGATTTGCTTCCTCAGGAGGTTGTTGAAAATTTATTTCCTTCTGGAAAGCGGGGAACAAATTATGCTGTTTGGCTAATGTCAATAAAGAGGTCTGAACTTGAGAGTAAATGGCACAAGCTTGTAGATAAAATTTCTGAAAAACTTTTTGAAACCGACCTTGACGAAATATTAGAAGTTTTAGGCATGCACGGCAATGGGTCAGAAATGAACTCGTTGAGAGTTTCTGCTTCTGGGTTGAGGACAGTGTTATCTCGCTTGGTTTTTAGCCACCATGATGCAGAGTCGAAATTATTATCTACAATTCAAGAAGCCGTGGAAGATAGAAGAATTGTCGTAATGGATTTGTCTCGTATGCCAATAGATACAGCGGAGGGTTTGGTTGAAATTGTATTGAGCAAGGTTTTTAGAAACAATGAAACAAAATTTGTTAACGGTGAAGATACTGTACCTGTATTAGTTATGGTGGAAGAAGCGCAAAATTTTCTTTCTCAATCTGCGCTTAGGAGTGACGAAGGCAATATTGTAATCAGAATAGCAAAGGAAGGACGTAAGTTTGGCTTCGGTTTAATCTATATAACTCAACAGCCATCATCAATCGACGACACGATATTGAGTCAGACTAACAATTTCTTTGTTCTTCATCTTCTTACACAGGGAGATATTAGGGCTTTGACAGATAATAATCCAACTTATAAGCCTGTAGCGCATTACATACAGAGTGAACCTTTAAGAGGCTATGCTTATTTCTATTCAAATGTATATTCAGAAGATGGTAGCATAAAACCAACTACGGTGATTTTTGGTGCAAAGATTCGGAAATATGATGATGTTGTTAAAGAAATAGACGCATTGCAACCCAAAAAAGCTTGGGAAAGTGTGAACAAACAAAGGGTGCAAGAAAATGATGATTTTATGAAAATTGTAATTCAAGTATTGACTGATTTTCAGCAATCGAACAACCTTAAGCCCTCTTGGGTGCAGTTATGGGGTGATGTGAACAATCGTTTGCCTGACAATCACCCGCACAAAAGTAAATATAAAACTGGCAAAGGAAATTTGTATCCCAGCAAGTCTGCAATCAGCATTGCCGAAGCTAAACTCTCTGGGCAAGACAAGGATATGCCATTCAAGCTTTCAAAAGACGAGACAGGAAAAAATTACGTTATCGAACAAAAATCATGAATTACGATAAGAAAAAAGTTCGGCGAAAAATCATAAAAAACTTGAAAGATTATGGAGTTCTCTGGAACAAGAAGGAGAACAAATTAGTCGTTAGCGATTTTCGAACAATGCAAGGAAAACTTGCTGTTCAAACTAATCTTTTGGGTCGTGGACACAAGGTAAAGGTCGAAAAGTATATTGCTACACGAGATGAAATTGACATTCTTAAGGTTTTCCCTTATTTGGTCGAGGTAAATAGCTCAACTGAACATGCTCGATTATGGAGTTATGCTACTTCTTTTTGGTCAGTGCCTGTAACTACTGGTTATGGTCGAAGATTAAGGTTTTTTGTTTTTGATAGACAAAATGAAAAGCTTATTGGGATAATTGGGCTTTGTGACCCTGTTATTGGTCTAGAAACAAGAGATAAACATTCTATTGGATGGACCAAAGAGCAAAAACTTGATCGTTTATATAATTGTATGACTGCCTATATTTTAGGAGCTGTTCCTCCCTATAACCTGATACTTGGCTCGAAATTAGTTGCCTTAACTTTAATGTTTCCAAAAATTAGAGATACTTTTCGAAAAAAATATAGTCAGACAACACCTCTGATTTCTAAAAAAAAGAAAAAACCATATCTTGTTTATATTGATACACTTGGCGCATTTGGAAAATCTGCTATTTACAATCGTTTATTTAATTGGAAATTCATCGGTTATACAAAGGGGCAAAGCCATATTCACATAACAGCTAATGGTAGCTGGGAATTAATAAAGAAGGTTGTTGCAAAAAAGAAGTTCAAAACTTACAAATATGGACAAGGTCCAAATTGGAAAATGAGAATTTTACGTGAAGGGTTAAGGATTCTTGATCTTCCAATGGATATTATGAGTATTGGGTGGCAACGAGGATATTATCGTTGCGTACTCGCCGATAATTGGAAGCCATTTTTATTGGGGGAAGAAAAGAGAGTTAAGTGGAAGATATTCGATGAGACCCAACTAGTTGAATATTGGAGAGAGAAATGGGTTGTCCCTAGAATAACGAAATTGCAAGATAACCTATTGAACATTCAAACTGCTGAGGACAGCTAGCTTTTGAGAATATTATTTCAATCTATCCTGAACTAGGTATTTATAGGGCATTATGAGACCATCAATTTCTGAATTTTCATACGGTTATGCTTTAACAGAAGCTTTTTCTGGATTAGGAGATTTATCCGCTGCTCCAATCTTTCCCTCTTTGCGACAAGAAGGACAGCAAGGTGGCGGGTATGATGTACAAATACAATATTCAGGAAGCGTGCTTTTTCTTCAGTTCAAGTTGTCTGATTGTATGGTAAGGGATAATGCATTAGAAGCGGTGAACTTTGGGTTGCCCTACTTTCGAATGCATATTCGTTCTTTAATCCGTTCGCAACAACATCCAATGTTGCTTGGATTAGAGGCAAGCGGCAATACTGTTTTTTATGCTGCACCAAAATTTCATACGCCTGAGGAATTCAATACATCATATCTAAACCGAACTATTATAGAAGATTCGTTTTTTATCGAACCGTCTACAATTGGGGCTATAACGGATTATGATGATCATTACATTGCCTTCAATGCTGCCAACGATCATGGCTTTTACTCAAAAGAGCCAAAGAGGTTGAATGTAGAAAAAATTGGCTCTAAATACTTTGTTCACAAGGTAAGGGAGGAAGTGAAAGAAAAAAAGAAAGAAATGACACAAAACGATGAACTAAATATTCGTGATGAAGTTATTGAAGTTATTTCACATGCTATTGGACAAGGATTTTGGAAAGGATTATCCAGAGAAAACTTGATTGCTGATAGACGACCAATTTTGCAGGCTGCTTATCTGGCAAGGACGTTTATTGGTTGTGAAATGTTGCTTTTGAGTGAAAGGTAAGCCATGAATAATATTGAACAGCAGTGCATTGTCGCTTATCTGGATGGGTTGCAGGCGAAGGTCAACGCGCTGTGGGGGTTGCAAGTCAAGGGCGGGGAGGAGTTGTCCGCGCTGATGGCGAGCGTATTAGATAAAGCGTTCAAGGGAGAGTTGTGAAAAATTAAGGAAGGTGTAAATGAGTAGCATTAACTCAATTTTGGATTTCATCAGAGATTGGTTGCCTTCTTTATCAATTATCATTGGAGGCATATGGGTTTTCTTTAATTGGATAACGATGGAAAAACAAAAGGCAAACAAAGAAGTCCCAGCTTTGGAAGGAACTATCAGTGTAAGCTCTATTGAGCTTGGGAAAGAGAAAACAATACTTACGGTTGAAGGAATATGGAATAACAAAAGCCCGTATCATGTAAATATTGATGTGAATTTATCGAAAATAATGATTTATGCTATGTCAACTGATCAATCGATTGGTCATATTAACACTTTAGATCTTGAAAAACCTCTTTACAAAACTCGCTTGTTTAGAAATTACTCTAATTATAAATTTGAGCCAAACGTAGCTTGGAAAATTCAAGAACATTATGTCTTAGAAACTGGAAAAATATACTTGATTCATTGGCTTCTTGTACTCGACACTGGAAAGACAAAGAGCAAAAAATTAGATACGACAACAACTGTCTGGGAAAGCTCTGTTATGTGTGACTGTAGGCAATTAGAAACTAATAAGCAACATTGAAACTATGAACAAAAATGCCATACACCCATTTCAGTTGCCCATTCAACAGCGGCGCATTGTCGCCTATCTGGATGTGTTGCAGGCGAAGGTCTAAGCCCCCTCCGCCTTCGGCACCTCCCCCAAATACGACGAGTTAGAGTTTGGAAAATTCTGTAAGTCTTTCATTGTCGTATTTGGAGGAGGAAGGGCGTGGGGTTCTCCCTCCCCTTTAGGGGAGGGTCGGGGAGAGGTAGACTTTTAAATTCAAAGGAGAAGCAATGACAGAAGCAAATGTACTACCGTGGATCGAAGTCAACGAAATGATGGACGATGAGTATCGTCAACTGGTGGTGGCGGAGGCGCTGGGTCACTACCCCAAGGCGTCGCCGGAACTCAATAAATTTGCCTTGGATGTGTTCAAGAAGACGATTCAAGTGAATGGCTTTCGGTCCTTTCAAAGCATTCCAGCGCAGATGGCAAAGATACAAGTGGTGAAAGAGTTCAAGGTCAACGAACATGTGGCTGAAGCGGTCATTTGTTTATGGGCAGAGAAACAACACGAGCTGATCGAGTCCCTGGCGAAGGCGGCGCGCGAGGCGAATATCCCCGTCCCTGAGAGCTGGGGCTGGCAGCAGGCACGTTATGGCTTTGTGCAAGGCGAAGATACGCCCGAGTTCGATAAACTCGCTACGGACTTGTCCGCGCAGAAGAGTAAGCCCGAGTCCGATCATTATTTGTTGGCGGCTTTGTGGTTAAGCCAGAGCTTGTCTGCCGAATAGATGTGAGGCAAGAGAAATAATTATGCCTGGCAAATATGCTCCGCTTGAAACCTACCTTCTGACGCTTCTGAAGAGCAAAAAAGAAGTGCGCCTTTCCTTTGAACAGATCGAAGAGATATTGAAGTTCAAACTGCCCGCGTCTGCGTATGAAGATGAACGCTGGTGGCTGCACGAGAAAGAAGGCAACCACGTCAACTTGCGGGCGTGGGCAAATGCAGGTTGGAAGATCGCGAAGGTGGATGTCCGCAAGAGGCGCGTGGTTCTGGCGCGGGCATGATCTATGGCACAGAAAGGCAATACCCCATGAACGATTGGCATACGCTCAGCCTTGGCGACGGGATCACAGCGGCAATCCCTGCTGATGAAATCGAAGCCTTGTTTCGGCAACACTTCCTCGCAGCGGGCAGTCCGCCGCAGATGGCGGTCTTTACCCGCTCAGAATCCGAAGGACGATTGCATTGTGAAGTGATCGCTTATTTTTCCCCGGCTTGCAGCGAGCTAGCCCGCGCGTTAGACGCCCAGGAATGTGACACGCCCACCCGCGCCGGTCTGCAATTGCTGGCAGGTGATGAACGCGCCTGGGCGGCTCTTTTCCCTACGGGTGAGCTGTAGTGGTCACAAGCGGCAGGAGCCACCCATGACAGATTCCCCGCAACCGAACAATCCCCTGCACGGCATCACCCTCGAAACCATCGTCACCCAATTGGTAGAACGCTACGGCTGGGCAGACATGCTGGCGTTGACTTGTTCAATGAGCGGCTTCATAAAGTCCCATTCATCGCTGCGGTAGTCGGTGTGGAATTCGATATAACCGCTTGGGGTTGAAAAAAGGGTGTATGTGCCGATCATGATGCCGCTAAATTTAAGCTGCTTCCATTGATAGATGCGTTGAAGGGCGGGTGTGCCATCTACAAGCGTAAAATTGCGGGTTTCGAGCGATGTCAACGAACCCGGCACTGCTACATCTTCGGGGAAGCGATACGGATTGGAAGGGGAATTTAATTGCTGCCAGCGTAGGGCATCTGCTTCTTCGAGGGTCAATCCGGCGAGGTCAGACCAGAGGCGGATGGAAACAGGCACATCGAAATGGCTGTTCGATAAATTGGCAAAAGCAACCAGACAGGGGTCAAATTCGACCGAGCAGGTCGTTTCCCCTTCAAGTAGGTAGGTACTATTATCGTCGCCATAAAATCTTTGCATGAGTCGGTCTTGTGCCACCCAATGGGATGGATGGTTGAAACTCAGGAATGGCGAGGAGAATTTCATGGAAGCTGGTTGAATCTCTTCGGGTGATGGTGAAGAAACCGTGCCATCTACTGAACTAATTACCAGAGCTCCGAACTGAAAATATCCGCTAAAGCCGACCGCCGCAGAGACGAGCGCGCCGCCTTCTTCAGATCCGTATGCCAATATGCCCAGTTTTTGTCCGTCTTTCTTGAATTCGAGAATCAAGAGCCGCGCCCCTGTTGCAGGGATATGGGATGAGCCTTCTTCGGTATAGACCCAGGTCCAGCCGCGGTTGGTTAATTCGGTTATATAAAAATCACGCAGATCATCCAGAAAAATGGTTTGATGCATGAAGAGGAGCGAGTCGATGCCCTCACTTGAGAAGAATCCCTCGCGAAGATCAAAGACACCCGGCGGAACAGGGATGGCAGTATCCAACGGTGGAACCTCAAGGGTTGGCGAGGGAATCGGGGTTTGAGTGGGTGTGAGGGTGGGTGTGGCTGTGGGGGTGAACGTGGCTGTAGTCGTTGGCAGAATCGTTGGGGGTGCCAGGGTGGCAGTGAATGTAGTCGTAGGCGTGGGGATGAACGGGTTAATGCCGCAAGCCGATAGAAGGCTAGCTACTAGCAGGGTCATTATGATGTTTTTTCTCATTTTGTTATCCTTCCTAAAGATGAGCCTTTTGTGATTGTACCCGCATATGGTCATGCCATTGAGTGATTGTATTCCTGTTCAGGCATCGTCTGACTTGCAGCATCTCTACAAGATAACGGGTATGATTAATAGGGAGTTGACCTATGAAAGCATTGCTTGTATTTATTCTTTTTATGATTGAAGGATGATTGCTTATGACAGAAACTTCCCAACCCAAGAATCCCCTGCACGGTATTACGCTTGAAATGATAGTTACCCAGTTGGTCAGTCAATACGGCTGGGAAGAACTGGGTAAACGCATCCCGATCAAATGCTTTACGAATGACCCAAGCATCAAATCGAGCCTCAAGTTTCTACGTCAAACCGCATGGGCGCGCAAAAAAGTGGAAGAGTTGTACTTGCAGTCTGTGAGCAAGTAAATCCTTTTGGCTCTGGTGAGGGCTAAGCCCTCACTAGAGCAGAGAAAGTTCATAAGATTTATTTCAACCAACTGTTTATAATAAGAGACCGTGTGAAGCGTTTCACACCCACCCAACCAAGGAGCATAAAATGGCATACACAATGGATACCACCGTAGGCGACATTCTGGAAGACACCGGCGCCGTGAAAGTTCTGGAGAAGCACATCCCGGGCATCTCCAAGAACCCCATGATCGGAATGGCAAAAGGCTTCACCCTCAAACAGATCCTTGCCATGCCGCAAGCCAAAGACGCCGGTCTCACCGAAGACATGGTCAAGAAGGTGCTGGCTGAGATCAATGCGTTGAAGAAGTAGGGAAGTAGCAAGCAAACAAGTAATAAGTAGACAAGTAATAAGTAAAACATAACTCACCCCAAAATTAATGTTTTGCGGGTGAGTTCGTTTTTAAGAGCAAAGGGGACGCTGACACTTGCACCGAACGCAAGTGCGGTGTAAACGCTGACCCTTGCACCGCCCGCAAGGGCAGGTGAAACGCAGATTTTTAAATCCTTTTC
>JAFLCF010000329.1 GCA_017303735.1 Anaerolineae bacterium | reverse complement strand
TGCCAGTTTGCCTTTCTCTTGCGCCCCTTCGGCGATCTCAATCGAAAAGAACTGCCTGCGTCTGGCGAGCAGGGCTTCATGGACGGCGTTGCGTGAGTAGATGATCTCTTTCATACGGGGCTGATTTTACTTGATAACTCACCATCGCCCAGTGGGCATATAATCAAAGGGGAAGGAAAATTGCATGAAACCCACACTCGACATCCCCTTGCTTTTCACCACGCGTATCATCCGCATGTTCTGTTACGGGTTTTTATCCGTTGTGCTGGTGCTGTATCTCTCCGAAGCCGGGCTGACGGAGCAACAAGCCGGTCTGCTCTTCACCTTCACCCTTGCAGGTGATGCCGCCATCTCTCTCTACCTCACCACTCATGCCGATGGTTTCGGTCGCAAGAAAACCCTCGTCATCGGTGCCTTGCTCATGCTGGGCGCAGGTGTTGTTTTTTTGCTCACCAACAACCTCATTGTCTTGATGATCGCCGCCATCATCGGTGTCATCAGCCCAAGCGGAAATGAGATCGGTCCTTTCCTCTCGGTGGAGCAGGCGGGCTTGAGTCAACTCCTGCCGGATAAACTGCGCACCAAAATATTCGCCTGGTACAACCTTGCCGGTTCCTTCTCCACTGCCATCGGCGCACTGACGGGCGGCTGGCTGGCTCAACTTTTGCAACTCAGCGGCTGGAGCGCATTCGACTCCTATCGTTATATTCTTACAGGCTACGCAGTGGGCGGGTTCCTCATTGCCATGCTATTCCTGCAGATCTCTCCCGCCATCGAAGCGCGTAATGAAAATAATCAAGCCAAAAAAGTTCTTGGCTTGCATCAATCGCGCAAAGTCGTTTTCAAACTATCTTCCTTCTTCGCGTTAGATGCCTTTGCAGGCGGGCTCATCGTCCAAAGCATGATCGCCTACTGGTTCCACGTCAAATTCGGTGTAGACTCGGGCATCCTCGGCAGCATCTTCTTCGGCGCAAATATTCTCGCGGGAATTTCATCTCTATTGGCAGTTAAGATCGCAGATAAATTTGGGCTTATCAATACGATGGTCTTCACCCACATCCCATCCAACATCCTCTTGATCCTCGTCCCGCTGATGCCATCCCTGCCGCTCGCCATTGGGATTCTGCTCCTGCGCTTTAGCATCTCTCAAATGGACGTGCCCACGCGTCAATCCTACACCATGGCTGTTGTGGCTCCAGACGAACGCTCCGCCGCTGCAGGTGTGACCGCTATCGCTCGATCTGTGGGCGCTTCCATTTCCCCAGCTCTCACCGGCATCTTTTTCAGCATGCCCAACCTGCTTAGCGTGCCATTCTTTTTATGCGGCGGGTTGAAGATCGTTTACGACCTGTTGTTATGGCGTGAGTTTAGCCAGATTAAACCCCCCGAAGAATCGTAGGGATAACCATTGCGGTTATCACCATAAAAATACAAATGAATGGAGAAAAATGTCCACTTCCCCCAAATCACAGATCTTACATCTTGCCGAACTGGTTAATTATCAAGAAGGCTCCGTCGTCAGTCGCCAGATCACCAAAGCGGACTCAGGCAATGTCACCCTGTTTGCCTTCGATATTCATCAAGGCTTGAGCGAACACACGGCACCCTTCGATGCTCTCGTCCACATCCTCGAAGGCGAAGCAGAAGTGAGAATTTCTGGCTCGCCCTATCAACTCCACGCTGGCGATGCCATCATCATGCCAGCCAACGAACCGCATGCGCTCAAAGCAATTCAGAAATTCAAAATGCTGCTGACGATGATTCGGGCGTAATTACTAAATTGGTCAGGCTTTAAGCCTGACCTATTTTTAATTTCATAACACGGCGGGTTGAAAACCTGCTCTACAAATTGCCTTAGTTCAACTGCATTACACTCGGCTTTAGCCCCAATTCATCTATCAATCCATTCAACTCAGCATCTGTCAGACGCCTGCCTTTGCCTGCATAGGCGGTTAGCATGGCTTCGGTGGTGTTCGTGCCAAAGGATCGACCGTCATAACGTGGCGTGGTGGTGATTACGGTCTTCACGCCTCTTTCTTTGAGCAGGGCAATATTCTCTTCAGTGGTGGTATTCGTCACAACGGTTTTGCCTGCCAGACTCTTCGGCATGTATTTACGCATGAAGAGGAAATCGCCAGCGATCAGATCAGACTCTTCAAAATATTTGACGTACTTTGGCTCTTGCTCGGCACCGTCACTGCCGTAAAAGATCATAGACATGGGGAAGTAGCTGACCATGGGCAGCATCACCCGTGCAACTCGTTTGAAGGCAGGGATTCCATACAGTGGAATGGGAACGCCCAAAGCCACCATTAAGTCACCTGAGACAATTTGGTCTGATACTTCAGCCACCGCTTCTGCCAGCCCCATACGGTCTACTGCCACGGGGATGAAGGCTTGCTTGAAGCGAACATTGCCAAGCTCTGCCTTTGCCAATTCGAAGACGCGTCGCTCGAGGGTGTGTTTGAGTCCACGCCCGTCGCATAGTGGTGTCTGCTTGACGCTAGAGACAAGCTTGAGCGCGGCATGAAGCGGATATTCTCTTTCATCCAGACGTAGATATAGGTCAACGCCGCCCACGCCGAAGGCATCCACTTTGCCATCGAATTCAAGATAGAGATTGCGAGCTTTTTCGATATCGCCATCAGTGCCCATGCGCTCTACTTGAATCTCCACGCCGTTGAGGTTGACAATAACTTTCTTGTCGCGCTTTGAACTTCCAAGGCTAATACCGACCGCTCGTTTCATTTGTTTTTCCTATTCACTTACAAACGGATTGTTCTTTTTCTCATGCCCTACTGTCGTCTGCGGACCATGACCTGATAACAGCAAAGTTTCATCAGGCATGGTGTAAATTTGCTCGCGGATACTTTTCTCCAGAGTTTCAAAATCGCCGCCGGGTAAATCAGTGCGACCGACGCTTTCGTTGAAGATCAAGTCACCACAAAAGCAGATGTTTTCTTTGGCAACATACAACACGCAATGACCGCGGGTGTGACCCGGCGTGAAGCGGACTTCGAATTCGTTCGAGCCGAGTTTCATCGTCATGCCATGGACCAGGTCAATGGTCGGTTCTGGACCGGGATCTATATCCAGCCCAAATTTTTTGCCGCCGCCCCCCTCACGCCAGAGGACATGGTCATCGGGGTGAAGCGCCACATGCGGCAGCGGATTGAGTGCATCGGCAATCGCCGCCGCGCCGCCGATGTGATCGAAATGGGCGTGTGTGTACCACATGTGACCAATACGCCATCCGCGTTTTTGAGCTTCGCCTAAAATGATATGCCCATCCCAGGATGGGTCGATGACTACGGCTTCTTTCGTTTCAGGGTCAGCAACGAGATAGGCATTGGTGGAAGCGGGACCGAGTGTGAATTGAACGATTTCAAGCATGGATACCTTCCGATTTACGATTTTCAATTTTCGATTGACGATTTACGTGGCGTAAAGAAATAACTGATGAAAATAGAAACCACGATCAACCCAATCGCCAGCGGATAGATGATGAACGGGTCGCGCTCAAAGATGAAACCTGCAATCGGCGGCGCAATGATGAAGATGATGGCACTGACGGTTTCCATGGTGCCATAACTGATTCCCATTTGCGAGCTGTGAACCAACTCACGCGCCTGCGCCATTGCCATGGGACGCGCCGCACGAAAGCCGCCAAGCAAAAAGTACGCCAGCATAAAAACGGGCAAGCCCATGCCAAGCCACATCAAGGCGGCGAAAAAGGTCACAAGCAATTGCG
>JAFLCF010000328.1 GCA_017303735.1 Anaerolineae bacterium | reverse complement strand
ATCAGGCGGGGATTTTTGATGCTATACTCGCGAGGGTTTTAACCCCATAAAGGATTTCATTGTGAACAAATATCGCGCATACATCGGTTTGATCCTGCTCTCTTTCATCGCCTTCATCTCGCTCGGGTTGCCAGATGGCTTGCTCGGCGTGGCATGGCCCTCCATTCGTGAGACCTTCTCACTGCGCCTCGATGCCCTCGGCATTTTATTGGTCGCCAGCACCAGCGGATACATCACCTCCAGCTTTCTCAGCGGAAAGTTGATCGCCAAACTGGGAGTCGGCGGCACATTGGCAGCCAGTTGCTTTCTAACAGGCGCCGGGCTGATCAGCTACACCCTCGTCCCTGCCTGGTGGATGATGGTGCTCTTGGGTGTTGTAGCAGGCTTGGGCGCCGGTGCCATTGACGCCGGCCTCAACACCTACATCGCCTCGCATTTCGGCGAAGGGCTGATGCAATGGTTGCATGCCAGCTTTGGCGTCGGTGTCACGCTTGGTCCGCTGATCATGACGGCAGGCTTGAACTGGTACAACGATTGGCATTGGGGTTATCAAAACGTAGGCATGGCTCAGATCCTTTTGGCAGCTTGCTTTCTCCTAACCATTCGCATGTGGCAGCGAACCCCTGAATTGCCACACGAAGAAGAGAAAAAAGAACTACGCCTCACCGATTACAACACCCCCATCAGCGAGACGTTGAAGCAATCGAGCGTGTGGATGAGTCTACTAATGTTCTTCATTTACACTGGCATCGAAGTCTCATTTGGAAGTTGGACCTACTCGCTTCTGACTCTGTCCAGAAATGTTCCTACAGAAGTAGCCGGGCTCTGGTCTGGGAGTTATTGGGCAACCTTCACACTGGGGCGCATCCTTGCCGGGCTGCTCACGCGCCGTCTGGGAGTGAAAAACTTGCTGGTATTGGGGCAGGTAGCGGGGGCGTGTGGAGCCGTGCTCTTGTGGTGGAATCCATTCCCCACTGCCAGCATCATCGCCGTATCCATCATTGGATTCGCACTGGCGCCCATCTTCCCGGCATTGATGTCATTGACTAGCTTGCGCGTGGGTGACCATCATGCCGCCAACACGATTGGCATGCAAATCAGCGCCGCCGGGTTTGGGGTGGCTGTTATCCCTGGGCTCGCAGGTGTGCTGGCAGAAAATATTTCGCTTGAAGCCATTCCTGTATATCTCACAATTTTATTTGGCGTGTTGATCGCCACGTATTTCATCACAACTCCAAAATCTCAAACCGCATAAGGAAACCATGCAACTTTATTTCATCCGTCACGGACAGTCCATCAATAACGCCAACTCTGAGAATGATAACTACACGGAACATTCAGACCCCTATCTCACTGAGATCGGCAAGAAGCAAGCGCAGATCACAGCGCAATATTTGAAAGAACGACAAACACTCACCAACCCTGATTCGTGGAATAACCAAAATCAATTCGGCTTTGGCTTTACCCACATCTATGCCAGCCTAATGGAACGCGCCACAGAGACCGCCTCGTACACCGCCCGCGCTTTGGGGAACATCCCATTCGAAGCCTGGGTGGATATTCATGAAGAAGGCGGCATCTACGAACGTGAAGAAGAGGAACGCTTTAAAGGCT
Source organism: Anaerolineae bacterium (assembly GCA_017303735.1). The sequence goes on along the minus strand of JAFLCF010000328.1, from coordinate 2,179 downwards.
TGGCAGGCAAGCCGCGTTCTTTCTTTGAGAAAAATTTTCCTGAAATGAAATTGCCTGATTCGTTGGATGAGTCCGGCTGGTGGAACCATCGTCCCTTTGAAGATGAGCCACAACGCCAGCCGCGTGCCGACAAAGTGCTTGCCGAGTTACTGGCAAAACATGGCGACAAAGAAGGTCAACCCGAAGAGCGCATTGTTTTCGTCAGCCATGGCGGATTTTTCATGCGCTTCATGTGCTCGGTCTTGCAACTTCCCTGGCGGCAGGGCGCACATGGACTCCGCTCGTGGTTCCTGCTCAACAACTGCTCCATCAGCCGCTTTGATTTCCGTAACGATTATGTATCGATCTGTTACACCAATAGCACCAATCATCTGCCCGCTGAATTGATCACGGGTTAAAAGTCTACGTTATAATTCGCGAAACTTAAACCAATTTCGGAGGCAGACATGACTTTGACAGACATTCTTATTTGGATCGTATTCGGCGCACTGGCAGGTTGGATCGCCAGCATCATCACCGGCAAGAACAAGCAAATGGGCGGCGTCGAAAATGTGGTCAGCGGTATCGCTGGTGCATTCATCGGCGGCTTTATCATGGAAAACTTCTTCGGCACCGCAGGCGTCACCGGCTTCAATGTGTACAGTTTTATTGTGGCAATCCTCGGCGCGGTCATTTTGATCTGGGTCGTTGGTTTCTTCCGCGGTGGTCGTCGTCGCAGATAGTGTGTCTTGAAAAACATGACTCACCCCGAAATTAATGTTTCGCGGGTGAGTTCTTTTTTAAGAGCAATAGGACGCGGATAAACGCTGAACACGCGGATTTTTTTATCCTTTCCGCGTAAATCCGCGCTCGTCCGCGTCCCAAATTAAATTTGGAGGTAATGATGTTTATTAAACCAAAACTCGTTCCCGTGCCACAGCTAAGACATACTCCACCATTTTTTGCGGGATGTTAACTCCTGTGGTTGTGATGCTATTTCGAAACTCCATGGTGTGATTGATCTCGTTGATCGTAAACCCATCTTCATCTTCAAAAAGATCTAGCGCAAGCAAGCCGCCGCCCACTGCCCGCGCCGCACGCTGACACAAGTCCGCGATCTCGGGAGTCACCGGGCAATTGGTTGCAACCCCACCTCGCGCCGTGTTCGTGATCCAATTTTCTGAAGAACGATAGATCGCGGCAATACATTCATCTCCCACCACAAAGGCGCGAATATCCCGCCCGGGTTTGTGGATGTATTCCTGAATATAAAAGACCTGATGATTAACTCCCAGCGTGGCTTTGTGTTCGATCAATGACTCCGCCATGTGACGATTGTCCACTTTCGCCAGCAGCCGCCCCCATGACCCAACAACTGGCTTGAGCACACACGGATAGCCCATCGCCTCGACCGCCTGTAGAGCTGACTCTTCATCAAAAGCCATATACACTCTGGGGGTTGGGATACCGTTCTTCGCCAGCAGTTGACTGGTGACGTATTTATCGCCGCAGCGCTCCGCCACCAATGACGAATTCACAACAGGGATGCCATGTGCTTCGAAGATGCGCGAGATGTACAATCCGCGTGAATAGGAAATGGAACGCTCAAAGAGCACATCTACTTGCTCAGGGAGTTGGTGAATATCAAAGTAGCGGTCGCCATCATTAATGCGCACCACTTCTACATCTGGTTGCTTTTCAAATTCATCTAGAAGATATTTTTCTTCTGCTCGCAAGCGGGTGTAAAGAAATCCAATTTTCAACATAATTTATCCTTCCGTATCAAGGTCGGTAGATTGGTAAATATGTATATTGGGGTTGCTCAGCAATTTACTAACTTACTAACCTACCAATCATCGCTTCTGTCACTTCTTTGGTCATCAAACTGCCGCCAAGGTCTGGCGTGGTTTCAAGATTGGCAATACATTCGTTCACTGCCTGCCGTAATCTTTCAGCAGATTCAGTTTCTTTCAAATAATCCAACATCATCGCCGTGGCGAGGAACATGGCAACCGGGTTGGCTTTGCCCGTCCCTACCAGGGGCGGAGCACTGCCATGCACCGGCTCAAAGACAGCCGCCTCTGTGCTGATATTGCCAGATGCCGCAACGCCCAGCCCGCCCACGAACATGCAGGCTTCGTCGCTGAGAATATCGCCGAACAAATTCGTAGTGACAATGACTTCAAATTGCTCCGGCGCA
>JAFLCF010000327.1 GCA_017303735.1 Anaerolineae bacterium | reverse complement strand
GCCCCGGCTTTGACTGGAATCAAGACGGCGTAGTGGATGTCTATGATGAATTCATCGAGATCAAGAACCTGACCGCCATCGATGTTTCTCTCAGTGGTTGGAAGCTCAACACTGTGGATGGCTCCACCTATACCTTGCCGGATGTCACTCTCAAACCCGGTGAGCGCATCGTGTATTATGGCTCGCAAACTCGCATCTTGCTCAGCGATGGCGGCGAGACCTTACGTCTCGTCAACCCAAGCGGCAAGATCTACGATGCCTTCACCTACGAGCTTGCTCGCGCCGAAGACAAATCCTTCTGCCGCCTGCCCGATGGCACCCCCGGCAACTCTTGGTTTGAAGACTGCATCCCAACGCCCTATCTCAGCAACACCCGCGAAGGCAAAGCGCCCATCGCACCGGATAATGGCAGTTCTCCCGTCTGCAACCTGCCCGATACCATTCCGCTTGACTTCTTCATCCCCGAATGCAACGGCTATGGCGCCGATATTTGGAATCCCTTCTACTGGGATTTCACCAACTGGCTCGATAAATTATTCGTCCAGCAAACTGACGAGAAATGGCGTACCTTCATTGAGTAAAATAAGACCCGAAAGGAAATCAAAACCTTTTGGGTCTTTTCATAACAAGGATAAACATGGAAACCTTCTTCTCTTTTCTTGAAAAACGCGTCGACGACTCATCCTCCCTTTTGTGCGTGGGACTCGACCCGCACATCTCCGACCTCCCAAGTCCTACCGCCGCCTCCGCACTGACCTTCTGCCTGAATCTTGTCAAGCAGACTTCTCGTTACGCTGCGGCATTCAAACCCAATGCCGCCTTCTTCGAAGTCTTTGGTGCAGAAGGTTGGGTCGCGCTCAAACAGGTCATCGAAGCCATCAACGAAGAATCAGACCGAATGGGCTCACGCATCCCCATCATCCTGGATGCGAAGCGGGGTGACATTTCCTCCACAGCCGAGGCCTATGCCCAATCCGCTTATGAGTCGTTGGGTGCAGATTGCATCACACTGAGTCCTTATCTTGGCAAAGATTCAATTGAGCCATTTCTTGGTCACAAACAAAAGGGCGTTTTCCTGCTTTGCAAGACCTCAAACAAAGGCTCGGGCGATCTGCAAGATGTGACACTTTCAAATGGCGACCCCATGTATATCCACGTTGCCAAACTGGCAGCGACATGGAATGAAAAAAATAATATCGGTCTGGTCGTCGGGGCGACGCATATCGAAGTGATGAAACAAGTCCGCGCCGCTGCGCCGAGCTTGTGGTTCCTTGCCCCAGGCGTGGGCGCCCAAGGCGGTGAATTGGAAAGTACACTCCAAGCCGGGCTGCGGGCAGATAGAAAAGGAATATTGCTGCCGATCTCACGTGCCATTTCCCGCGCCGAAAAACCTGGCAACGCTGCGGCAGAGATACGTGATGAGATATTGCGAATCAAACGCGAGTTAAAAAAACAGGAGACACTATGACAAACCAATTACGAATTACGAATCACGAATTAGCCGCACTTGCTGATGGACTTCTCGAAGCGGGCTGTATCAAATTCGGCGAGTTCACGCTCAAGTCCGGACTCAAGTCTCCCATTTACATTGATCTACGCTATATCATTTCGTTTCCAAAATTGCTGGAGCAGATCGGCGCGGCGTATTTGCCTTTGCTTGAAACTCTACAATTTTCGCGCATTGCCGGTTTGCCGTATGCTGCTATTCCAATAGCGACTGCCATCAGCCTTGCGGGAAACTATCCTATGATCTACCCGCGCAAAGAAGTGAAGACCTACGGCACCAAGGCTGAGATCGAAGGTGAATATCATTCCGGTGAGACAGTGGTAGTGATCGATGATCTCGCCACGACCGGCGGCAGTAAATTCGAAGCCATCGAAAAATTGACCGGGGTTGGGCTGGTGGTGAAAGATGTGGTTGTTCTGGTGGATAGACAATCGGGTGCGAAAGAGTCTTTGGAGCAGGCGGGCTATAACCTCCATGCCGTGCTGACCATTACGCAGTTGTTAGATCATTGGGAAACGAATGGAAAAGTAGCAAAAGAAAAGATCGAAGAGACAAGAGCCTTCTTGAAACAATCGTCATGACCTGGCAAATATTTTCCTCTCAATCTCCTGAACTTGCTGAATTTGCAAGCACGCGGCTTCATAGCAAGGTCGCCTATCTTGCCACCATTCGCAAAGATGGTTCGCCGCGCGTGCATCCCTTTACACCGATTATTGGTGAGGGACATTTCTTCGTATTCATGGAACCGACCTCGCCCAAAGGACATGACTTGCGCCGCGATCCGCGCTTTGCCATTCACTGTTCCGTTTCTGATACGAGCGGAGAAAGTGGTGAAGTCATCGTCACGGGCAGGGCGGAATTTATTGAAGATGCAGGTCTGCGTGCAACAGCGGAGAGAGTCTCACCTTATAAACCGGCGGCACGCTATATTCTTTTTGAATTCCATCCTGAAGCAGTCACCACAACCGAATACCCGGATGGGGGAAGCCCTATCCGTACACATTGGAAGATCAACGAGTAGCTGACTTTGTATAACTTTCTTCGTCCTCTTCTCTTTCGCCTCAACCCCGAACGTGCGCATGCACTTACACTTCACGCATTAAGTATGGCGGGGAATTTTCTGCCCTCACGAAAAATCCTTGAACTCATGTATCAAGCGCCATCCAAGCCAGTCCAACTCTTTGGGTTGACCTTTAAGAATCAAATTGGCTTGGCGGCTGGCTATGATAAAGACGGACTTGCCATTCGTGGTTTGGTGGCACTTGGCTTTGGTCATGTGGAGATCGGCACAGTCACGCCCAAGCCGCAGCCGGGGAATCCCAGTCCGCGGGTGTTTCGTTTGGTGGAAGATGAAGCCGTTATCAATCGCATGGGATTCCCATCGTGTGGGGCGGAATTCGTAATGCGGCAATTAAAGGGCAGATCAAATTGGAACACGATCCTGGGGATAAACATTGGTAAGAATAAAGAGACTCCCAATGAAGCCGCGGAGACTGATTATCTTGCTCTGCTGAATCATTTTGCACCCTATGCTGATTATCTGACGGTTAATGTCAGTTCGCCGAATACGGCTGGGCTGAGAGAGTTGCAGGAACGTAAGACGCTTGAGAGTCTGCTTCTGCATTTGCATCAACAACGGATGGTAGAGCAGGAACAGCTTAAGAAGCGTATTCCTATTCTAGTGAAGCTATCACCCGATATGACCGAAGCTGGGTTGGATGAATCACTCGAAGCCATCCTAAATACTCACATGGATGGAGTCATTGTCACGAACACAACTCTGGGGCGCGAGGGATTGAAGTCAAGCTATCGGGGGGAAACAGGCGGGTTGAGTGGCAGTCCGCTTACAGTTAAGAGTGAGGCGGTTCTTCGTCAAACCATAAAATCTATAAATGGGAAGATCCCTGTGGTGAGCGCGGGCGGCATCATGAATGCGGATGATGCAAAACGCCGCCTCGAGATGGGGGCGGCGCTGGTGCAAATCTATACAGGTTTGGTCTATCGTGGACCCGGCTTAGTGCAGGAGATCGTCAGAGCGATCTAGGGTTGTGCCGGGCGCAGGATGGGGTGCGGCGCTTCATTGCGCTCGACAAAAAAGCGGTCGGGCAGGGGAATGGGTTCTATCTCACGTTGAGTCGAGATCGAATCTGTGGGGATCAGATAAAGGTTAATCGGGCTGGTGCTGCCGAGACGAATATCTTGAAATGCGAAAATAACATGGCTGCTATCGGGGCTGAAGGCGGCGTCGCGATAACAGCAGTTGCCTTCAAAGGGGGCGGCATTTTCGGCTTTGTGG
>JAFLCF010000326.1 GCA_017303735.1 Anaerolineae bacterium | reverse complement strand
CAACAAGACGTTTTTGAACCCACCAAGCTACACCATTTTGCTTGCTGGTTCTTCCTCCGATATCACTTTGTATGTGGCGAATCAGAACTTCGCCAATATTTTCGATTGCCAAAACGTAAATTTTTGTGAGAGCTTCTACATCTGTTAATTCAACTAGTTCGCCATTAACTGAAATTCTAAAAGCAGGGTCAGAGATAAATTTCGACCCGATAAGCTCTCTAATATCTTGTATTGTCAAATAGTTCAAATAAAGATTGGCACTTATGGATGTTCCATGTCCCCTCTCGTCAACTTGGTCTACTGGGTAAACTAAAAATGGCGCAGAGGAATCAAATGCTTTGCGAACCTCAAACACAGATTTTGTTCCATTTTTTGTTGTTTTAACAACATAAGAATCTGAAAAACAGAACATTGCATGCCGGCCTTTTCCATTTCTACCGAAAGCTTTTCTGCTGCTATTCATGTTATCGAATGGGAATTCCACATCGTCCCCTTGTTCATGCTTACGGTTGTACTTTAAATGTGACCAACGATGACGAAATTCATCAAACGTCATTCCAGTCCCATTGTCAGAAATGCTAAAAAGATCACCATGATTTTCAGGCCAAACAATTTCTACCATATCAGCGCCTGCGTCCCAACTATTAGCAATCAGTTCCACTAAAGCAATTTTCGGGTCTGAAATGATTTTGCCAGCATGGTCTTGCAGAAACCCATCGCCGAATTGAGGGGCAAATCCTTCCATTCCTGGTAATGTCGATTGTTTTGTGTTTCGAGTCATTTTCATCTCCCTAGCTATACTTCTCAGGAACCAAAAATGTCACCGCCACAGGGAACAGCCTAGGTTGCGGGTCTGAATAACGCTTATTCACCGACTCGATTTCCTTCTCCAGCTCATCAGGAATCTGCTTTAAGCGTAATCTCAACGCCTGCACATTTCGGTTGTACTGGTCGCGCTCACTGGTATTCCACAACTCCAATTGCTCATATTCTGGCTCAGCCAGTTCACGTTCAATCATGGTCTTCAATTCATTCAAGACTGCGCGCGTATCGTTGATCTCTTTCTGCTTTCGCTCTTCCAATAACTTCTGCATACTCTCCAAGCGATCCTTCATACGCGCTTCCATCGCCTGCACCAATGGCGCTTCCAGCTTACCCCACATCCCTTTCAACTCGTTCTTCGTATTCGCTGAAACTTCTTTTGAGGTCCCTGCCTCCAAAGCAGAGCGCGTATCGCCGACATTGAAACGGCGCAATCCCTTGCCATCCTGAATCAATCCGCCCGCTGAAATAATCTCCTCATGCAGGCGAATCCCTTCTCCTCCCACGAGCACCAAACGCGCATGAACCACCACTGCTGGTCCTTCTAATGCAATATTGGGAACCACCCTTGCCGTCACGCGATGTAACCCCTGACGTCCTTCGGGAGTCCAAACTTCGGCGCGCAAGAGTCGCAACGCCATATTCACAAGCCTATGATTGAGATGTGCTAATACCACATCGTCGCGTCCCTTTGCGAGTTCATGGTCAAACACCACGGGACGGATCTCTCCCGTATGCGGGTGAAGGATGCCATCATTGGTATACATCCAGCTTCCCCGAAATCCCTGCGGCAAATAGAACGCCTTCCCTGCTAACGGATGATTCACGGGTACGGGCTGCAAGGGTGGCTGGTCGGCAATCTCCAATGCCACTTGCACTGCAGAGCGGATATTCTCAGCGGAGAGATTCAGATTTTGCTGGGTCTCGCGCAATTGGTCATAATGCTGCTCAACCTGCTTTTTCAAGTCGCGTTCAAATTTCAATAACTTGCGCAGCGCCTTGGCATCATCTTCAATTAATGAAGTATCCAACCCTTTGCGCTTACCGAGCATGGCTTCTTCCACCTGTGATGCGATCACCATACCAACCTTGCCTAAATCCTCACGGATCGTATCCACCTTTTCAACCGCTCGTGCCAAGAACTCAAGATCGGCTTCCAACTCACCAACCGGCGCCTGTTCCTTGGAGTGTTTCTTATATCCCTTCATTACGAAATGATAGATCAACGGCTCAAATTTTTGCCCATGCCGGTCAATACGACCATTGCGCTGTTCCATCCTATTTGGATTCCAAGGGATTTCAAAATGTACCAGACGATGACAGTAGTTCTGCAAGTCAATGCCCTCTGAAGCCGCATCGGTTGCCAGCAATATCCTCACATCACTTTGTTCTGGGTTCGCCTGAAATGCCGCTTTGATCCGATCGCGATCATCATCGTTCATGCCGCCATACAATGTCATCAACCGCTCACCCTCGGTCAATTCTTCGGCAGCGAGAAGAGTTTGCAGCCAATTTTGTGTGGCGCGATATTCGGTAAAGATGATCACACGCTCATTCGACCATTTCCCGTTTGGCTTCACAATATCCTTGAGCCATTGAATGAAAGTTTTCGCTTTGCTATCACGGATATTCGAAGCATACTCTGCCCAATCGTACATCTTCTTCAATAAAGATTGTTCTTGCGCGGTTATCTTGTTGAGTAACGGAGATGCCGCTTCAACCGCGCCCGTGGTAGCTTCCTCATATTCATCATCATTAGCATACTCTTCATCCACTTGCGCCAATTGCCGTCTCAATACGCCCAAAGACATTTGCTTAGGAAGAGCTTTTTTTCCAACACCCTGGATAGATTGCATATGCTTGGAGAGTGTTGATGAGAATGCAGCCGGCGAAGAGAACAGACGTTTTTTCAAGAGTTTCAACACAAACTCAACTGCAAAACGCTCCTCGTTATCTTTTGCGTTGTTCTGTCTTGATTCGCTGTACTCCCGTAGCCAGCGATGGACTTGTTTTTCTTCGTCGGTATAAGGGACTTCGATTACATCCAATTTGCGCTGTGGAAAGCGCCGTTCGCCGTTCCAAGTCACAAACTCCGGGTCAGATTTCAAACGCCGAACCATGACTGTTTCCAATTGTTTACGGTCAGGCGCCACGCCGCGCGCAAAGCGTTGGTTATCTAACAATTCCAACAATGCCGAAAAACTTTCTGAATACCCATTGTGCGGTGTCGCCGAAAGGAATAATTTGTGTTCAAAATGTGGAACAATTTCACGGATTGCCTGGGTACGTTGTGAGTCGATTGCATAATGACCACTTCCGGAAGGAGAGACGTTGTGCGCCTCGTCCAAGACCAGAATGTCAAATCGCCTCGGATACGTTGCTTGCTGAGGCAGCACTTCATGGAATAAACGCAATGGCGTATCACGTTTGATGAAGTCAACGGATGTGATCAAACGCGGAAAATGCGTCCACGGGTTCGAATGAATTCCACGACTACGACGCAGAGTACGCATGAGTTCGCTGTCCACGATACGAAACTCCAAACCAAACTTGTCACGCATTTGGTCGCGCCAATGCGTCTGTAAACCAGCTGGGCAAATAATCAAGGCAGTCCGCGCACGGTTGCGTACGATCAATTCCTGAATGACCAACCCTGTCTCAACGGTTTTCCCCAAACCTACATCATCTGCAATTAATAAATTAGCGCGCGGCATCTGAATGGCGCGCACTAATGGATCAAGCTGATAGTCTTCGATCTCGATTCCGCTTCGGAAGGGTGCTTGCAACGCCCGCATATCCGCCGAAGATACTGCTCCCCAGCGGACAGCATTCATGAATGCGTCCAACCGCTCTGGTGCATCGAATCCATCGGGCTGCGGCAATCCAACCTTCTCTTCAATGCTTGTCCCGGGCTCCAGTTCCCAGAATACCTGAATGGTTTCCCCAAGGGCGTCATCTTCAATACAGTTAAGGGTTAGTAGATGATGCCCTTCTTT
>JAFLCF010000325.1:3279-3818 GCA_017303735.1 Anaerolineae bacterium | reverse complement strand
CCTTCTCGCCTTTCTTCATGCGGTCGCACAAGGCGAGATAGGTATCGCGCGCTTTGATGGCGTGAGGAAGCGAACAAATGGAATGGGTGAAGCCATTTTCGGGTCCGAGACCGGGAGTGCCTGCAAAATTTAGTAGAGGTCCGGGGGCAACAATGAGGTAATCGTAATCAAGGCGCACTTCTTTATTCGTGCCGACTTCGTTGCCGAGCACATATTGATCACCTACATCTGGATGGATCTCTTTGGCGGCGGCATGGACAAATTTTACGTTCATCTTGTCATATACGGGTTTGAGTTTGAAGATGGTCTTTTCGGGTTTCATATGACCAACTCCCACCCAAACCCATGAGGGGACGTACCCGAACACATCACGGTTGCTGATCACCGTGATATCGTGCTTTTTGCCGAGACGGCTCCCCAGGTATAACGCAGCCGTGTGCCCTGCAAACCCTGCTCCGATCACTACAACTTTTGCCATCGTGCCTTCCTCCTTTAGGAAATAAAAAAATAAAGACAGACAACGAATCAGGTTTCGTTGT
>JAFLCF010000325.1:0-3119 GCA_017303735.1 Anaerolineae bacterium | reverse complement strand
TGGCTAAAGACTCTTAATAAAATTTGGACTTTCTTGGTAAACGTTAGAACTATTTTAGGGAAAATATGCTGTCAAGTAATCTGTACAATGTCATAAAGAATATGTGACAATTGTAATCTATATCTCGCGCAATTTAAAAAGAGGAATCCGAAAGTTCTACTTTCGGAATTCTGCCTGAAGTAGAACTTCAGGATTCCGATTCTTAATCAAAAAAAAACGCCGGATACTTCCGGCGTTTTTTTGTGTGAAGAGAGATTTACTTCGGGTTCGGGTACGCCGACTCGGTGCCGGGCGCATCCACCCCATCTACATAGCGGACGCCATACAGTTCGCCATTCACGGTCACGGTATATGTTCCATAGCCAGTCAGGTATTGATCTGTGCCTTCCACACTTTTCCAGGTAAAGGTCAATTGATTCCCTTCCAGTGTGCCGACACCTTCTTGAATATCGCCAGAGACCAGCCATTGAAGGTTGTATTCATTGGGCTGGCTGCCTGCGGTTATAAAGAGAGAGCCTCCATAGCGTTCTTTTGTGGCGTCTTCGGCATTTAATCCATATTCACCGATGATACTCGGCACATTGTCTGTGGGGGCATCCGCGCCGAGCGGAGCAGGGGTGCGGCGTGGAAAACAAGCTGTAAGCGTGAGAGAAAGTAGTAAAAGTAGGAGTGAAAGTTTTTTCATAGTTCCTCAAGTTGATTCAGGTGACAGTCACTTTAAAAGTGACTGTCACCTATTTTATTCTTCTTTCAATGTCAATAAGAATGCGATCAAGTCGTTGATCTGTTCTTCCGTCAAAATATCGCCAAAGTTTTGGATCATCTGTCCCTCGGGGTAGCCGGAGACGACAAACGCATTCGGCTCCAAAATAGATTGGCGTAAATATTCTTCAGCGGTCATACCGGGAATACGCTCACCGGCGCGGTCTGCAATGCCATAGAACGAAGGACCGATGATGCGCTCATCTTTTGTCAACGAATGGCAGATGCGGCAGCCGGCATTCACGCCTGAGGTCGTTTCGTAATAAAGTTGCTCGCCTGCTTTCGGGTCTGGGAGATGAACATCGCGGAAGTTGATGGTAAGCGCCTGTTGAGGGTCAAGAGTAATGGTGTCATCAAAGATGACTTGCTCATAGCTAGCATCAGCGCGGTCATACATCTTGATCGTCACATGATGTTTGCCAACCGGCAAAAAGATCTGCTCAAAGATACGTGCGCCCTGGTTGATGTGATTATCTTGCGCGTTGTACGTCTCATCGAGCAACACATCGCCGTTCACTTCCAGCGTAATGCGGATCGGCTGGTCAAGATCAGGCTCAATGGTCGCAGGAGGCGCAACATCTTGCATGGCGTAGCCACTGTGATGGGTCATCTGAATCATGAGCGAGGCAGAAGTCTCATCATAGAATTGAGTAGGGCGATCGCTTAACCAAAGTTGGAATGCCATCACGAGCGCCATGATGCCCAACAACGGCAGGATGAAGCGCACGTGACTTGGATTTAGCTTAAGAGTAAAAGCATTCGCATCAGACTTAATCTGCGAGTTGAGTGCCCGACCAAAGTCTGTGGGCGCCGCCCAAGCCGTGTGAACCAAGGGAATGAAGTTGGGCTTTAGCTTGGGTAAACGCTCGCCAGTGACGCGGTCATTCAGCCACGTGTTGCCTTCACGATTGGCACAATCTTCGGGCGGACATCCAATGAATTGCACGTCGCTTGCGCCTGCTGCCAATGCCTGCGCCGCAAGGTTGGGATTCGCCATCGCGATACAAGTGAGCGGAACGATATGAACATTCGGGTCGTTGAAATGTGCGCCAACTCCATGCATGGCATGCCGTTCACAGGTGAAGACGACTTTGATATCTTTCTTTTCGGCAACCTGAGTGAGGGTATTCTTCCACATCGGGTCGAGCGGAATATCACCGAAGGTCAGGGCATTATCTGGGCAGGAGCCAATGCACACGCCGCAAGAGACGCAAAGATTTGGGTCAATATCTGCCTGGAATTTGGGACGTGCCCCATCAGTGCGCGGAATCATTTTGATCGCGAGGTAGGGGCAGTCTCGTTCGCAAAGGGTGCAGCCATCACAATTCGCGAGGTCTACTTTGACGGGCTTCAGTTCCTTGGCGCGCGGCATGATCCACGGCAATGCTGTCACCAGACCAATGATGAAAAGCAAAATGCTCCAGAAGAGGGCTTGAGGTCCGCGCAGGAAGGTGGGTAGGTAGAATAAATAGAATAAGTCAATGGGGGCTTGGGCTGGAAGCTGGGTTTCGTTCAGCGGGGGCAGCATGCCAATGGGGAAGAGCGCCGCTGCAAGCAACAAAACCACGATGGAGATAATCATCCAATAGCGGGGCGGCATCCATTTGGCGCGGCTCATGCGTTTGAGGTGTAACCAGAGGAAATATCCCACCAGGGCAGAGAGACCCAAGTGCAGCACGATTACGATCATCATGAAGACCCAGCCTGTGCCTGCTGCATCGCCGACGAGATAATCTACGATGAAGGTTTGACCGGCTTTGAAATTGCCGAGAATTTTAAACAGGCTTTGGTTCAAGAGCCCGGCGCGGTCATCCCAAATGAGCCAGTAGCCTGTGATGCCAATGAACCAGACTGCAACCGCCATGCCCACACCGGTCACCCAAGCCAGCCAGCGCGGACCACGGAAGCGATCTTGAAAGAAGGTGCGCCAGCCGTGTAATAAACCGAAAATGACCGCCGCATCTGATGCATAACGATGCAAGGCGCGGATGATGCGCCCGATGAGATTCGATTCTATTTTTGAGACGGCAAGATACGAAAAGGTGAACCCGAACGGATAGAACATCGTCAGGTAGATGCCGGTTAGCAAAATGACGATGAGCAGGAAGATGGTGATCGTCCCTGTGTGATAGAGCGGGTTGAAGCGCGGGTCATGAATGAGCCACTGGATGGGCGCTTCAAGGCGTAGGGAAATGCCCTCGAGAACCCCGAGCAGTTTGCGGCTTGGGTTGTTGAGGCGGGTTTTCCAATCCACGCTGGGGTTGCGTTCTGAGAGGGTATCCGTCAGTTGTTTTTTGTTGGGGGAAGTGGTCATGGTTTCAAAAAAGATGATGAATGATTTCGCATGCAGACAACAA
>JAFLCF010000324.1 GCA_017303735.1 Anaerolineae bacterium | reverse complement strand
GCGTTCGAGCATGTCGGCGAGGCGGGCGGGAGCGCAGTAGCCCTTCATCCAGATCAACTGACCTTCATCCGAGTACAGGAATTCCTGCCAGAGGCGGGCAGCCGCAGGGTTGGGCGCGTAGGCGCTCACAGCCTGGAGATAGAAACCACCCCAGTTGACGGAAGCAGGGTAGACGATCTCAAGCGGCGGGTTGCCAGCAAAGGTATCTTTGTTGGCGAGAGCCAAGTAGTTCCACTGGAAGGTGATGGGGGTTTCGCCCTTACCAATGGTACCGGTGTTGGCGATGAGCGGGAGAAGGTTACCAGCTTCGTTCAACTGCTTGAAGTAGTCGAGACCGGGCTGGATGTCATCAAGGGAGCCGCCATTGGCGAGAGCCGCAGCATAGACGGTCTGAGCCGCCTGATTGGAGGAGCGGGGGTCACCAGCGAGAGCGACCTGTCCGGCATATTTCGGGTCGAGGAGGTCAGCCCAGTCCTGGGGAACATCGGAGATCACATCGAGGTTCACTTCAAAGACCAACACGCCGTTATAGTCGGTGTAGAAGTAGCCATCGGCATCTTTCACACCATCGAGGGAATCCCAAGTTTCGACTTTATACGGGGCGAGCAGACCCTGTTCCTTGGCTTGCGGACCGAAGGCAGGTCCAACGTCGATTACATCAGGAGCCTGAGGACCTTTGTTTTCTTTGTTGTCGATGATCGCCTGAAGTTCGTCAGCGGAACCGGCATCGGGGGTAATGGAGTTGACGGTAATGCCGTATTTGGTGCTGAAGGTGTTGATCATTTCACCATAGTTACACCAGTCTTCAGGAAGGGCGATCACATTCAAGGTGCCTTCGGCTTTCGCCGCAGCGATCAGAGCGTCCATTCCGCCGCCATCGGCAGCAGATGTGGCAGTGCTCCAGTCATAGTTGCTGGCAGCGCCGCCGCCACATGCAGAGAGAACTGTGGCAGCAATCACGAACAGGGCTAGTAAATGATAAGCAAAATTCTTCGTACGCATCTCTTTCTCCTTATTTGTAGTGGATGGATCAAACGAACGAAATCACTTGCGCTATCTTTATCTGGTCCCGGCACCTCCGTTCCGTTAATAAATCGTTAACATTTTAGCATTATCAATATTCTAAGTCAAACCTGCTTTGGCTCGACTTGAATGAATGACCAAAAGAAATTAAAGAGGTATCTTAAAATACTGAAGTATCGAAAAAATACCTGCAGAGAAAAGCGCGCTGATGGGGATGGTGATGATCCATGCCGTCAAAATATCACCTGCCACACCCCAACGGACTTTTCCAAAACGTTCCGATGCACCCACACCAATAATGGATGAACTAACCACTTGAGTGGTGCTGACGGGCAAGCCAATCACCGATGCGCCAAGAATAACAAGCCCAGATGTCAACTGGCTAGCAAACCCATGCACCGGGCGGATCTTGTAGAACTTGCCGCCCAGAGTGCGGATCAGACGCCAGCCCCCTAATGCTGTACCTGCCGCCATCGTTCCTGCACTGACGAGTATCACCCAGAATGGGACAATGAAACCATCCAGCTCGCCACCGATGATCAAGCTCAATGTGATGATACCAATGGTCTTTTGAGCATCATTGGTCCCATGACTGAATGCAAGCGTAACCGCTGTGAACATCTGGCTATTCTTGAAAAAATTATTAATGTGCGGCGTGGCATGTTGTGAAAGCAGATAAACAAGTTTCAACAAAATAAAGCCTGCCACAAAGCCGACCAAGGGCGATACAAAAAGAGCAAGCAAGACCTTGACCAGACCCGTAATCTTGACCGCCTCCCAACCCGCTGCGATCACGGCTGCACCGATCAACCCGCCAATGAGCGCATGAGATGAACTGCTGGGTATGCCCAAGTACCAGGTGATGAGATTCCACAAGATGGCACCGAGCAACCCGGCAGTTAGGGCTTGAAGCGAGATCACCTCCGAAGCGATGATGTCGCTTCCGATCGTCTTCGCCACCGTCACCCCAAATAAGAACGGACCGGCAAATTCAGCAATCGCCGTCATCACCAAAGCGGTTTGCGGACGAAACGCCCGCGAAGAGATCATCGTAGCAACGATATTGCTTGAGTCGCGCATGCCGTTGATAAACTCAAAAACCAACGCAAGAATGATAACAAGCGCAAGCGAAAAAGAAATTAACATCCGGTTAAGTTCTTTTTACAACAATATCAGCAATGATATTTGCCGCCTCATCGCCGCGGTCTGCCGCATTGGAGAGATGACGATATACTTCGCGCATTTTCAACATCTCAACCACATGATGGACATCCTCAGGTCCGCTGAATAGATCTGCCACGGCTTCGCGATACACCGCCTCAACACGATTCTCAAGCGCTTTGGCTCTCTGCGCATGATCAAGAGCCACATTGGGGTTTTTGGGCAGGCGCAACACGCCCTGCCAAATTTCATACGCCGCATCTTTTAAGAGCGATGCAATACGCTGCATAAAAGGCGAAGGCTTGACATTTAGGATGACCATCTCCACAACTGTGGTATCGGCATAGTCAATCACATCATCAATGGAACGCGACAGAGAAAAGATATCTTCGCGGTCGAATGGTGTGACAAAGGTGCGGTTCAATTCATCGATCAAGATGCGGCGGACTTCATCCGCTTCTTTTTCCTTCAGTGATAGTTCTTCAGCAATCTCAGGGTTGCCAGTTTCGAGATATCGAACTAACAAGCGTAATCCCTCAAATGAAATCTCAGCCTGTTCTTCGATCAGCTTTTGAAATTTATCTTCCTTGCGCTTAAAAATGCGAAACATCAATATTCCTTTTACCTTTCGAACCTATGATGGGATGGGCTCTAATGTGCCAGCCACCAAGCCGGGGAAAGCAGCACGGATCTTCTCGTCTACTTCGGGCGAGATCAATGGAGTGGTATTAGAAACCATTACATCTTTTGCCTTCTTCAGCGCCTTGGCATGCGTATCGGTAGCGCCTTTCTTTTCCCAAATAGAACGGGCATCGCGGTCTGCGATCTTGGTCATCACGGCTTCGGTCTTCATGCGGCTGGTGGTGTGTTTGGCGGTGATGAACGAGCCGCCGGGACCGATCTCTTTAATGAGGTTCACGCCCAGGTCTTCATCGCTAAAGCTGACACCGCGTTTCATGCGTTTCATCATTTGAGCGATCTCATCATCGATCACGGCTTTGGCAAAGTCAAAGGTCTTGAGCGCATCGATCAGACCGCCGATGTTGAACATATCCATGCCGCCGAGCAAACCAGCAATACCAGACATGCCGGTTTCATAACCAGACTGCGCGTCATTCAATTTAGCATTGGTCAAACCGACATATCCGCCTGCAGGCACATTATAGAAACGAGCCATTTGTGCGAATGCCATATGCAACATGCCGCACTCAATCGCGCCGGAGGTATATGCGCCAGAACGCATATCCGCCACAGTGCCGAGGGTGGCATAGATCGTGGGCGTGCCTTCCTTCGTCATTTGCATCAACATCAACGCAGACAAAAACTCAGCATTGCCTTGCACCAAACTCCCCGCCATAGACATGGGCGAAGTCAGCCCGGCATTCGGTACGATGGTCGGGTACACAGGCAACCCTTGTTGGGCAAAGAACATCACATTCTCGGTGGAAAGATTATCCATGGTCAACGGCGAGACGACCGGGCAGTAATGATGCGTGAGAAAAGGATGTGCCTTATAGGCTTCTACCCCACCAGCCACAATATACGCCAACTCCAGGATACTGCGTGTGTCTTTCATATCGGTAGTGGTGACACGGATCGGTTTAAGACAATACTTGATGGATGGATACAGGCGCGAGATTGTGAATTGACCCGCAGGCGCGTCATCTGCCAATGTGGAAATGGAGAA
>JAFLCF010000323.1 GCA_017303735.1 Anaerolineae bacterium | reverse complement strand
CTCCACCCTGCGCCCGCACCTGAATCCAATTCCCAGCCGTTCCCGAAGCTGGAAATGTGACCGCCTCTTTATAGACACCATCTGCAACCAAAACTTGAGTCCCCGGCAAGGCGCGATTGACACCTTCTTGAATCGTGCGAAATGGTGCCGTACTGGAGCCATCTCCGCCTACTGGTGCGCCAGCATTAACATAGAGTGTATTCGTGGGCGCAAAAAAAAGTTCATCGGCTTGCGTGGTAAACGAACCGAGGATCTCTGTCACGCCGTCGGTTACTTTTGCATCATATGCAGTGGATGGAGAAAGGTTGAACAAACTACCCACCAATCGCCCATCGTCGATCCGCACCAGGTGATGTGCAGTGCGCCACTCCAAGTCACCGCTGCGGCGAAAATAAAGTTGAGCCGTAGCTGGCAAGCTGACTCCGCTCACCACGACGCCTGCGGTTTCGATATTGGCAACAAAACTGATCTGGCTAAATGCTTTTGCCGAATTAGCAGCAACCCCATGGGTCGGCAGGAGGAAAGAACTGGCAATCAGAACGATCATGCCGAAAGATACAAAACGGCGAATGTTTTTAAAATACGCTTTCATAGTTTATATAACAAGGTAGAAAGACCCTGCCTTTTTACTATAGCACGCGCACCGGGAAATACAATTCCCGTACCATGACAAAAAACAGCCCCAGCAGGTGTCTGCTAGGGCTGTTTTTTGTCATAAACGTTTTTCTATCAACTCTCTTGCCAGTTCGATCTCTTCGTCAATGATGGTATGGTCCATGTTAGGGTAAACCTTCTCAGTGACCATTGCACCTATCGAGGTGAGCAAGGCACTCGTTTCTTTCACCCGCTCCAACGGAATGAATGGGTCTACATTGGAACAGCCGTTAAAGACCGGCATACCGTTTAAGTTTCCGCTGGCTTCACGGGGTTTGCCGCTCTGCCAAATGTAGCCTCCGCTGAAAATGAGCAAGCCGCCATACGAACGCGGATTACGAATCACATACTCGCTGGAAAGGCTGGCACCTTGCGAAAACCCGCCGATGAAAATCTTTTCGAGTGGAATTCCGCTGGCTTCAATGTGTTTGACCAATCCGTCAATTTTTGCGATGGCAGCCGAAAGATAAGGCTCATTCGACTCGACCGGGGCGATCAATCGATTCGGGTACCAGATGGAACCTTCTGCCTGAGGGGCGAAGTAGGCAACCCCGGGGAAGTTCAGAGGCGTAGACAGAGAAAGAATATCCTGCGCCGAAGCGCCGCGCCCATGGACGAGAATCATCGCAGCTTTGGCATCTTCCAATTTTGCACCTGCCGTATAAACAGGAGAGGTTGCGTGAGGCAGGGTCATGATTGGCTCGCTTTTTCAATGGGATTAAGAGTAAGGGGCAACAGGCTGGCTTCGATCTCAGCACGCTGCGGCTCTACCCATGCCGGGAGTTTCAACGCTTCGCCCAACGACTCTTTGGGTTCGTCGATCAAAAAGCCAGGCGTATCGGTTGCGATCTCAAACAAGACGCCGCCCTGTTCACGGAAATAGATGGAATGGAAATAGCTGCGATCCATCACAGGGCTGACGCGAAACCCCGCCTCACTCAACGTGGATTGATAGGTCAGCTGTTCCTCATCATTCGCCACGCGGAAAGCGATGTGATGAATGGAGCCCGCGCCGAAACCTGCCTGCATCTTGCCGGGGCGATGTACCAGATCCACGATGTGACCGAGTGCATTGCCATCTCCTTCAAACCGATGGCGGTTCTCTTCCGCACCTGTAAATCGATATCCCATCTCTTGTGTCAGCAAAGCAGATGTTGGTTCGACCTCATCCAACCAGAGGGTGACGCTGTGAAATCCGCGCAAGGCATACGCCTGCGGAATGGGACCATCCTCCCAATGTTGAACTGTGGGCAAATTTTGTACTTCGACGAGTTCCACGTTCATGCCATCGGGGTCCGCAAATGGAAGTACGTTTTGCCCAAAGCGTTTTTCAATGGCTGCGGGTGTAATACCATTTTGCTTGAGGCGATCTTCCCAAAAGGAAAGCGAACCCAGCGGAACGTTGTATGCCACGACATTGGTCTCGCCATTGCCGCGTACTCCGCGCCGCATGTTGGGCCAGGCAAAGAAGGTCAATACGCTGCCAGGGTTGCCGGTTTCGTCGGCAAAATAGAAGTGATAGGTATCTGGCGAGTCAAAATTGACCGTGCGCTTGACCAGCCGCTGACCAAGCACATTTCGATAAAAGTCCACGTTACGTTGTGGGTCACGTGCCACCGCGGTGACATGGTGTAAACCTCTAATGGGATTCATGTTTTACTCCTATTTTTCAGACGCAGTTACCAGTAAAATATTTCATTGGATTTGTATATGAAAAGTCTCCGATTGTAGAACTCGGAGACTTTGTTTTTACAGCGCTATTACCCGTACAATTCTTTTCTGAAAAACTCAGGCAGGGCAAAAGCTGCTCTGTGAATATCAGGGTTGATATATTGATTCTCTCCGGGTGGCATCGGCGTCTTTAGCCCGTTCTCCCAGGGAGTATCGGAGACGTACATGAAACCTATCCCACCGCCGGGGTAGGTGGGGATGTTGGCATAATAATAGGCAGGATTCTTGGTCAGCTTTTTGGCAGATTGATAAATGGTCTTGATCAGTGCCGTGTCGAAGTAGGGCTGCTCACATTGGGTGGCAGCCGCGCCGCCGGGGGTGAGAGCACGCACGACCAACTTTTGGAACTCATCTGAAAAAAGTCTCTCTGCCATGCCAATAGGGTCGGTTGTATCCGAGATGATGACATCGAACTGACCGGGGTTTTCTTCTAGGAAGCCAAAGGCATCCCGAACGAGCAGCTTGGAGCGTGGATCAGACCACGGGTCGCCGAAAGAGGCGGCGAAGTGTTCACGAGAGAGATCCACTACGCGCTGATCCAATTCACAGACCACGGCTTCCGTCACAGATGGGTATCGCAACACTTGCTTAAGCGAGCCGCCATCTCCGCCGCCAACGATCAACACGCGTTTTGGCGCGCCCACTGCAAGCATGGGCACATGCACGATCATTTCGTGGTAGCCCATATTGTCGCGCTCAGTGAGTTGGATGATGCCATCAAGGATCATGGCGTTGCCGAAAAATTCAGTTTCAACAAGTTGCAAGTGCTGATACTGAGTCTGTTCATCGGCAAGCACGCGCTTAACGCGGATGCCCTTGCGATAGTAAGGGTGTAATTCTTCGGTAAACCAGATGCTCATTCAATGTCCTTAAGCCGCGATCGGCAGTTTGGTTTCAACAGATGCTTCGCGGTCGAGCTTGCGCACGGCAAAATCATCTGCACCAAAGGCTTCTTTGAGGCGCATCAGCACGGGCATAAAATCCTGACCGATGGCACAGGTAAAAAGGTCAATGGCGCAATAATTATACTCGGGCCAGGCATGCAGGCTCGCATGCGACTCTGCCAGCAGCAGAAAACATGTAAAGCCATGCGGGCTAAACTTATAAAATCCTTCATCAACGACGGTCAAGCCGCTATCACGCACGGCTTGAGCAAACAACGCGTATGCCTTCTCACTATCCATGAGCACGTCGCGGTTGCAATCGGAAAGATCAAAAATATAATGTTCACCTAATTTTAAACTAGCGTTCATTCACACCTCGGGGGTTAAAAAGTAAAGAACCCGCCTAAAAACCTTTCCCATTGATCCGCAGGATGTATCCCTGCGTAACAAATGGAACCGTCTCTAAGCAGACTCTGTTGCAGTAGTTATACTATGCACTGGTGGAGTGTCAATCTTTTTGGGCTGTGAATATTTTTTACTGCAACCATTCGTTGAAATCAAAAAAATTATCCTCAAATACGCACAGGTTAATATCATGATTCAAGAAGGTTTTTCGATGATGATTCTGCGAGACATGTATTACCCATAAA
>JAFLCF010000322.1 GCA_017303735.1 Anaerolineae bacterium | reverse complement strand
GATACCGCCAACATGCTGCACGAAATGGGCATTCAAACAGGCGTGGATATTAAGAAGGTTGCTGAGTTGTCACGCCGCATGGAAGAATTTTTGGGCAAGGAATTGCCTGCGAAGATGTCGCACTTGATTTGACCGTCGACCGCCGACGATTGATCGCGAAAGATGAAAGACGAAAGAATTGCGGTCAGCGGTCGGTCGTCCGCCGTCAAGGAATTTTATGAACCAAACCATTTCCGAAAAGATCCTCTCCCAGCACGCAGGCAAACCCGTGAAAGCGGGTGATATTGCCATTGTCCGCGTGGACGGTGTCATGGCGACCGATGCGACGTCGCCGTTTGCGATCAAGGCATTTCGTCAGATGGGCGGCAAGAAACTCTGGGACAGCGAACGCGTGTCTCTGATCATCGACCATGCTTCCCCTGCGCCGAATGAGACGGTGGCAAACCTGCACAAACTCATGCGCGATTTTTCGGCAGAGATGGGGTGCAGGCTGTATGACATCGGTGAAGGGATCTGTCATCAGTTGATGGTGGAGAATGCGCACGTCCGACCTGGCGATCTCTTTCTCGGCGCAGACTCGCACACCCCGACCTATGGTGCGTTGAACGCCTTCGGCATTGGCGTCGGTTCGACGGATTTAGCCGCCACGATGTTGACGGGCAAGACCTGGCTCAAAGTGCCGAAGACCATCAAGGTCACATTGAACGGCTCATTTCGTAAAAATGTTGGTGCAAAGGATGCGGCGTTGTACCTCATCAAACAACTCGGTTCGGAAGGCGGCAATTATCAAGCCATTGAATTCACAGGCGAAGCGGTCACATCCATGACGCTTGCCAGCCGCATGGTGCTTGCCAATATGAGTTCTGAGATGGGCGCGAAGGCAGGTCTCGTTGACCCAACTGGGCTCGACCTTTGGTATCCCTTCAAGCCGACTTTTCCCGATGCAGGCGCGGAATACGTCCGCGAGTTGAGCGTGGATGTGTCAATGCTTCATCCACAAATTGCCAAACCGCACTCGCCTGAAAACGTCGTTTCGATCGATGAACTCAAAGGTACGAAAATCCATTATGCCTTTATCGGCTCTTGCACCAACACGCGGCTCGAAGATCTACATGCCGCGGCACAAGTGTTGAAAGGAAAGAAACTAACGAACACACGTCTCATCATTGCGCCTGCTTCTAAAAAAGTGTTCAACGACGCGCTCAAAGATGGCACGATTGAAATCCTTTCCGAAGCAGGCGCGACCTTCATTACTTCGGGTTGTGGTCCCTGCGTGGGGTCACATCTCGGTGTGCCAGGCGATGGCGAAGTGGTCATCTCGTCTACGAATCGCAATTTTCAAGGACGCATGGGCAACCCGAAGGCGCTTGTGTATTTGAGTTCTCCCGCTGTTGTGGCAGCGTCCGCGCTGGCGGGGGAGATTGTGGAGCCGACGGAATGACCACCGCCCACGTTTACCCCATCGACAACATCGACACCGACCGAATCATCCCAGGTAAATACACCAAGACCTTGGATATGTCCGCGCTGGCTTCGCATGTGCTTGAAGACCTTGACCCTGAGTTTTCAAAGAAAGTTCAGCAGGGCGATATCTTGGTGGCAGGTAACAACTTTGGCTGTGGCTCATCGCGTGAGCAAGCGCCGATCGCCATCAAAGCCGCGGGTGTGTCGGTGGTGGTCGCACGAACTTTTGCAAGAATTTTTTATCGTAATGCCATCAACATCGGCTTACCTGTCATCGAAGTGGAACATCACAATATTCAGTCGGGTGATTCGATCTCGGTTGATCTTGAGGACGGCATTGTCACAAATCATACAAAGAACGAAACCTATCAAGCCACCAAGATGCCCCAGCAGATGATTGACATTCTCAATGCAGGTGGGTTGGTGAATTATTTGGTGAAGCATGGTGATTATGTATAGCCCCCTCCGCCTTCGGCACCTCCCCCAAATACGACGGACGAACTTCCGTCGTATTTGGGGGAGGATGGGAGGGGGTAGATAATGCTAAAGACTCTCTCCTCCCTCCGCGTTCTCGAATTCAGCCACGCTGTGCTCGGTCCTGCCTGCGGGCTCGTCCTTGCCGACTTGGGCGCGGAAGTGATTCGCATTGAACCCATCGACGGCGACCCGACCCGCAAACTCAAGGGCTTCGGCACGGGCTATTATCCGTTCTTCAATCGCAACAAAAAAAGCTTGGCGGTTGATATCAAATCGGAGCAGGGCAAAGAGATCATTTTCAAATTATTGGAATCGACGGATGTGCTCGTCGAGAATTTTGGACCTGGCACCATGGATCGTCTTGGCTTTAGCTATGACGCTCTCGCCTCTCTCTACCCGACGCTTGTTTACTGCTCCCTGAAAGGATTCCTCCCCGGACCTTATTCCTCCCGCCTTGCGCTCGACGAAGTGGTGCAGTTCATGAGCGGAATCGCCTACATGACGGGACCCATCGGTCAGCCGTTGCGTGCGGGTGCTTCGATCATCGATATTATGACAGGCACATATGGCGCGATTGCCGTCCTCGCCGCATTGCGCGAACGCGATGCGACGGGCAAAGGTCAACTGGTGAAGAGTGCCTTGTTCGAAACCGCCGCCTTTCTAATGGGACATCACATGGCATACGCGGCAGTGACCAAGGAACCCGTCCCGCCGATGCCAGCCCGAGTCAGCGCATGGGCGGTCTACCGCACTTTCAACACTTGCGACAATGAACTTGTCTTCATTGGTGTGACCAGCGACAAACAATGGGTGCGCTTCTGCGAGTCGTTTGAAATGCACGACCTGCTTGCGGATGAACGTCTCGCCACGAACAACGGTCGCATTGACCAGCGCGAGTGGCTGATCCCCAACCTGACGGAACGAATTGCAAAATATTCCAAAGCCGATGTGCTAAAACGCTGCGAAATCGCAGACCTGCCGTTTTCGCCGATTTCCAAACCCGAAGATCTGTTCACCGATGAACAGTTGATTCAGGGACACAGTTTACTAGATACCGTTTTGCCGAATGGCGATGTGACCCAACTTCCGCGCCTGCCGCTTCTTTTGGAAGATGCAGGTTCAGAGTTGGAAATTAATCCGCCGAAGATCGGCGAACATTCCAAAGAAATACTTTCTGAAATCGGGATTGATCAAACGACAATTGAGAAGTTAATTCAAAACCATATCGTAGCCGCCTGAAAATTACCAATTACCAATTACAGGAGTCCTTCATGTTCGACTTACTCATCAAAAACACAAAACTCGTGCGACCCAACCAGACGACGGTTGAGTCGGTGGATATCGCTGTCAGCGGAGGAAAAGTTGCGAAGGTGGCACCAGCCATCCCTGCGGAAGATGCGAAGCAAGTCCATGATGCGAAGGGACTGTTGGCGTTTCCAGGACTTGTCGATGGGCACATGCATGTCGGTATTTATTCCCCGTTAGCCGAAGATGCCATTACGGAGTCCAAGGCTGCGGCGATGGGTGGGGTGACATCGGCAATCACGTATTTCCGCACGGGCGAATATTATTTGAACAAGGGCGGCGCATATAAGGATTTTTATCCTGAGGTATTGGAAATTTCAAAAGATAAATATTGGGTGGATTATGCGTATCATCTTGCGCCGATCAATCGCGGACATATTGACGAGATGCCGATGTTGATGAATGACTTCGGCGTGTCGTCGTTCAAGATATTTATGTTTTACGGCGGGCATGGGTTGCATGGCAAGTCTGACCAGCAGCATAATTTTTTGAAACTCGAAGGCGACGAGAAATATGACTTTGCGCATTTTGAATTTATCATGCGCAAATTGAGCGAGATGATCGAAGCGAACCCGAAACAAGCGCCGCACATCAGTTTGAGTCTGCATTGCGAAGTGGCGGATATTTTGAATGCGTACACGTCGATTGTGCAGAAGGACGGTAAGTTGAAGGGACTGCACGCGTATAACGCCGCGCGTCCG
>JAFLCF010000321.1 GCA_017303735.1 Anaerolineae bacterium | reverse complement strand
GACATCACCTTCACCCCGCGCCGATAGGATGCTTCACGCACGATCACTACTAATTCTTCGGGCGAGAACTGTGTAAACTCCGGGTGATCTGTAGGGCTGAGCACGCCGCCAGTGGAACAGATCTTGATCACATCCGCCCCAGCACGCAGCACCTCACGTACTTTGCGACGGCAATCATCCACACCATCCACGCGGCATTCGGGGAAGCCCGGGTATGCCATGAACAGGTCATACTCCATGCCAGAGAGCATCCAGCCGTCGCCATGCCCGCCGGTGGTAGTCAATACACTGATGCTGATCTGCAAACGTGGACCGACGATCACACCGCTTTCCACGGCTTGCTTGGTACCCGCATCCGCACCGCCCGCATCACGCACACTGGTAATACCCGCATTGATGGTATTCCTCAAATACGTCACCGAATTATAGAAACGCATTGAGAAGGGAGTCATCATATCGCGGACAATGTTTACACCTTCCAACATGACATGTACATGCGTATCGATCATGCCGGGTAGGATGAATCCACCTTTGGCATCGATCTCTGTTATCTGTGCATCTGGCAGACGAATGCTGTTCGCTTTGCCCACGGCTTGAATGTGGTTATCCTTCACGAGCACAGCGGCATCCGTCAGCGGAGCTGCGCCCGTCCCGTCGATCAACGTACCATTGCGGATCAATTGATAGCTCATGGTTCCTCTATTCTTTCAACAAGAAATCTCCACCATTCAAGACGCCATCCAAGATCGTTTTTACAGAAGCGGAATTCAACAATTCATCCAACTCAAACGATTTCAACTTCGTTTGTGTCACACGCACAGAGGGCTCAAGAAAATCACCAAAGGGCAGGGAGGTTCTATATAATTGGTAATACAAAAACTTTCGGGCATTGCGTTGAAACTCGGTAGGCACATCAATTGACTCTGCCTCCAAAAATTCTTTCATCTTTCGTCTTACTTCATCCACCGTCTGCGGGAAGAACACAGTAGGATATTGCGTAAACCTGGCTTTGCCTGCACATAAAACTGGCATGCCCATAATAGAGGCTTCCAAACCAATGGTGGAGTTGTAAACCATGACGAACTTCGATTTCAAGATCAGTTCATACGAACTGAGAGTTTCATTCGATGGCACAAAAATCACATTAGGCAATTCTGTGACTTTATTCATTTCCACCCAGCCCCCCACGGTCTCACGGCTGGCTTTGCGGACGCGTAACTCGTCAGGATGCGCGCGGATGACGAACAAGGTTTCGGGATGTTCTTGGATGACCTCCAAAGTTAAGTCGAGCCAGTCGAACATGTCTTCAAACACCGTATTGGCATGCGGTTGGCTGGTATCAAAGATGACGTTGGTAAAGATGGGCACGATCTGTTTGAACTGGGCAGCTTTTTGCAAAAAGGATTCATCCAACCCTTTCATGTCTGCCCAGAATTTAACCCCCGCCATGGTAAAGTCACCTTTGAAGCGTTTGGCAAGGTAGGCATCGAGCCGCGCATTTTGCGCTTCGCTCAACTCAAATGTATCGGGAATGTGAATCGGGTAGGCTGTCGCTTCGCCTTCGGTGAAGTAGGCAGTGGCAGGCTCAAGTCCAACTTCGTGGGTGATGACGCGCAATCCGCGTTTTTGGGCGATGAATCGCGCCGTCGCTTCAGGGTAGAACTGCCCATTGAAGACCACTACAGCCCGAGGCTGAGTCTGATCGAGAAAATCCGAGAATTTTTGCGCCACATTCCACGCAGACAAAATGTATTCACGCAAAAGATAGCGCGTGTTCTCGTCGTCGTTCAAGTGGTGAATGCGCAGAACCCAACGCAGAGCGGGGAGGCAAAGCGCACCGAGGGGGATGTTTTGAAAGTGAAAAGTGGAAAGTTCTGGAACCGAAAGGGATGAGATACGAGTAACAAGTTCCGAGTCTCGGTGAAGATTGAACCAATTGACGTTCGACGTTGAAACGTTTAAACGTTCAAAGGTTGGAACGTTTTTATACAACGCCTTCGACTGCATCACACAAGACGTACACGGCATTTCCTTTTGCGGGTTATCGCGGTTCGTGCCCAGCACACACTTACTCAAGCCTGAGTTACAAGCAAAATACGCCACAGGGATACCCTGCAATCGCAACGCCCATGTGGTCAATAAATGAAAGCCGCTATTCCACGAAAGATCATCAATGCCTGTGGATGCTTTGAAGAAAACAACAGGTGCACCATTTGGCTGAGGTTCTTTAAGAGCCACTTCCCGCGCCACAGATTCAACCTTGAGAAGGGTCAGCCTGCGGACGAGTCCGCGTTTGATGCGTTGGGTGAAGAATTCAGAAAGTCGATTCATGATTGTAGTCTTGCTATTATAAGACATTGCCCCCTTAAATAATTTAGCGGATGGCTCTGCACCATCCGCTAAATTTATTCATCACTAAGCTTTGATCGCCAGAGCATTCAACTGTTCATAATACGGCTTACATTCTTCCAGCAATGGCTTCAAACGATCTGGAAAAACT
This sequence comes from Anaerolineae bacterium, assembly GCA_017303735.1. The sequence continues at coordinate 1,625 of JAFLCF010000321.1, read as the reverse complement.
TCAGGCGATTGCTTCTGTATCCATTTTCCAAAGCCCGTCGATTGATGCACAGACTTATACCAATACTTCGCCCACGAACCATCCTCGGGGCGCGGACCCGCCTGCCAGCTCAACATCGAATCCTGGAATGGAATGCCGATCCGCTCGCATAACTCGCCCAACACCTTGCGTGGGTTTAACAAAATTTGTTTCGACTCTAAAATAGGCGGGTTCTGCCCGATCGACTGTAAATAACTCAACAGTTCCGTATGCGCCTTATAACCAACATCGCCCATAGTGGGGTTCTCCACTTGCGCCGCATAACTCGGCAGCATATCCACCGGGTCACGCGTCAATAACACATTCACCGTCTTTGAAAGAAATGCCATATCCAGGTTATATAAATGATGCGTCATATGTTTAAAGAACGCCACAGGCTTTGGCAAGTCAGCCAATAGCAGGTCACTCACAACTTTTTCGCCATCGTTCTCCATCGTGGCGATCACTTCTTCCGCGCCGGGGTGATACGCGCGCGCCGGTGTCTTCGACAAATAATGTGCATACAACGGCTCATCATAAACCACCGTATCATCCCGTTGCGCGAAGGAATACATCAACGCAGTGGATACATTGCGCGGACCACTCCACAAACAGATGCGAACAAATTTATCAGACATGACTACTTCGCCTCTTTCGCCTTTTGAACTGCTTGCTGAACTTCAGCCTTATACAAGGCTGTTAGTTTTTCCGTCATCGCCCCGGGTTGACCCGTTCCGATCACACGTCCATCGATCTTGGTCACAGGCGTCAGCCCTCCAAAGGTGCCGGTCACAAACGCTTCGTCGGCGCCGTAGACATCAAACAACGAGAAATTCTTTTGATAGCAGGGAATGCCATGATCTTGCGAAACTTTGATGACTTTTGCGCGGGTAATGCCATTCATGCAATATTGACCGGTTGAAGTCCACACTTCACCATCTTTGACCATGAAGAAGTTCGTGGCATTACACGTGGACACAAAGCCATGGATATCTAGCATGAGTGCTTCGTCTGCACCTGCTTCAATTGCCTGTACCAATGCCATCACCTCATGCAGCTTGCTATGGCAATTCAAGCGCGGATCTAAATAATCGGGCGAGCCGCGCCGAATGGTGCTGGTGAATAAGGTCACACCGCGGTTGCGAGAATCAGGGCTGGCAAGTTTGTATTCAGGGATGATGACTAGGTTCGGTCCGGTCAACACCAGGCGCGGATCCTGTGACGGAGTCTTCTTCGTGCCGCGCGTCACCATAAAGCGCACATGCACCCCATCGTGCATGTTATTGGCTTTGAGCGTGTGCCAGATCTTCTCGGTCAATTCTTCGCGGGTCATTTTCATATCCATGCCCACGGTGGCAGCCGCCTGCCAGAGACGGTTCAAATGCTCCTCGAGGAAGACCAGCACCCCGTCATATAAACGAAGCGCTTCCCAAATTCCATCACCCACCAAATATCCGCTATCAAATACTGAAATTTTTGCTTCATTGCGTGGGAAAAGTTCCCCATTCACGTAGATCAATATTTTGTCGTTCCGATCATCTTGTACTGCGTTATGAGTTCCATGCACAGCCATGCGTTGCTCCTATTTCTATGAAGAAGTTCCTTAT
>JAFLCF010000320.1 GCA_017303735.1 Anaerolineae bacterium | reverse complement strand
AGCGCCGGATGTTTTGCTTCGTCCATTGCGAGTTGTCACCTCTGCGGCTGCAGCATCACCTGTGCTGGCATGCCGGATTTCTTCTTTAACCAACTCGATGCAGGCGGAAACATATTCAGTTCGGACGCCAAGCGAGGCGATGGTTTCTAACTGTTGCAAGGAAGACCGTAAGGAGAAAACATCACGGCGTAGGGCTGCCACTGCTTTGCGATAGGTTCGCACCACTTCAGCCAGGTCATTGGAAGTGAGCAGACGTAATTCTGCCAGTGAAGCAAGGGTCCAGTAATCGGTTTTTTCCTGTTCCATGTTGATTCTGCCTTCGAGGGTGAAACGCAATGTGTCTCGCAAGCCAGGGATCAGGTTTCGGATACGGGTGATATCGGGGTCGGGTGTTTTCTTGCTGTCGAAGCGGTCTGCCAGATGTATGGCAAGCATTGAGAGGGTAAAGGCATTGATGCCGGGATAGTAATCGCGCAGATCAACCTGAAAGCCTTTGAGATAAATATCAATAGACTGGATCAGCCAGTGATACGTATTGAACGCCTGCTTGAGACGTTTGTTTTTGTCGCTGATTTTTTCCCATGAGCTGGTCCACATTTCTTTATAAATGCGCCCTAAATAGGAAATAGAATCTGTGTCAGTGGGGTAATCTTTCAGAATGCCTTCCAGCTTGACAATGGCTTCGTTGACACGCCCGACCCGGTTAAGATGAAACGCTTCTTCACGGCGGAATTCTATGTTGGTTGGGTTGACTTCAATGCCTTCGCGGTATTGCTTTAACGCCAGTTCGTTGCGCCCAAGCTTTGCCAAGGCATTGCCAACATTTGCAATGGCTTCTTCGCGGAGCAATGGGTTTTTGATTTCTTCTGTCAAAAGAAGGATGTCACCGATGTGTTTGTCGCGTTGAGCAACCGTGACTTTATCCTTCCATTCTTCATATTCGCGCCAAAAGCCGGTTGCCAGATGGGTTTGCAGGTCTTTTCGGTTGGGCTCATTCAAGCCGGTGAGTAAATTGTAGATCGGGCTATGCACCATCTCACGGTCAGATGCGCCGGTGTCCCTGATCAACCTTGCGATGGCTTTGATGTCGTTGCGGATGTGTTCCGGGTCTGGCAGACCTTCGGGGGTGATGTGATACGGCAAGGTGCGCACATTGAAGATATCAAATGGCATATAGGCGCGCCCAGCCTGAATGTGAACCACACCTCGTTTTCGTAAGGCATGCCGAATGCCCAATTCATAGAAGGCATTGGCATTATCAATGCTCAAGTCACACACGACCATATCTGCCAGCAATAGTTCCTGGAACATATCGGTCAGAATATCGCCAGAGGAAGTTTCTTCATCGGCACGGAAAGGTTCAAACCCGGCGGCTTCGATGGCAGGTTTGATCAATTGCTTGTAGATGGCGTTGAAATCGAAGGGCTGGTCGTTGATGCCTTTTTTCTTGCCGAAGGGCATCACCACAAATGCATGCGGACGAATCTCTGCTCGCAGGTATTTATGTTCCTTGCCCACGAAGTCTGCTTCATCATCTTTATCATCCGATTGCCGTTTGGTGACTTTGGTTTGTTCGACAACACCTGCCACCTTTGCGAGCGGATCTGTTGCAGGCGTGGCGGCTTGAGGTGTTGAAGCCGCCGGAGTGGCACTTGCCTGAGGTTGAGCTGCCAGGCTTGGGGTAGGGGTTGAGGCGGGCGTATTCGCCGCATTCACTACGGGGGCAGGTGTAAGCGGAACCGGATCCATGACCTGATTGGAATCAGGGTCTGGATTGGGTTGCAGTTTGGTCACCGGTTCTTTCGACACCGGAATGGGGTTGCCCGCCGGGTCGATTTTTTTCTCTGAGGCATTGTCGCTGGGTTCAGACATGAGTGGCTCCTGTGGCGCGGATGGCTGAATTCAGCCTTTGACTTCACTGGTTTTGGGATAACGTGAAAGCAGGTCGTTCAGTACACCCCGGGGTGTATCGCCGCTGACATCTACATCTTTGAATTGGTTAGCAATGGATTCCAGTGCGTCGCTCAACCCAAGGCGTTGGGCAAGCTGTTCCGAAAATTCCTGAAGCGACTCGCGCATGGCTGCCAGTTCTGCCTGCACCACATCAGAGGAGGCTTCTTCTGCCAGCGTACCGAGGATCTGCTCGAACTGTTCGCTCAAGTCATTTTGGGCTCTGTCCAACACTTCGCTGGTTTGGTTGACGATCGCATCGGTCATGGATTGGCGGAAGCGTTGATCGGCTTCACGTTGTTGTTGAATGACGTTGTTGATCAGTCTAGCTTCTTCATCCAGACCGGTGTCTTTGAGCGCTTCCTGCATAGATTTGATGTATTCCACATTGCGGCTCCACAGCATATCTTCGGTGGCGCGTACCATGCGGTTGACTTCGGTCTGAGTGCGTTCTTCGGCTTCGAGGTTCTTCCAATGGTCTGAGATGATGCCCAGTTCAATGATGACCTTGCTGTAGTTTTTGACAACCAATTCAAGGTTCTTCAATTGCTGCCAGACCGAAAACGCGCTGGTCAAAGAAGCCGTCAGTGCAACCCAGATGGCGATGCTGGCGGTTGCATTTTCAAAAGTGGCTATGGCACCAATAATTGCACCGAGAGCACCGGTTACGTAGATGAGCGCCTGCATACGGAAACGCTCCCGTTGCTTGCCGATGATCTTTTTCTCATGCCAGTGCAATTCATTTTCAAGGCGGTACTTGAAATATTCATCACCGCTCAGGTCAGAATATCCGTCGTCACAATTTGGCGCACCCGGGCTGAAACGTGGGGCAGGTGGCAATGTGCCTTTGAATGTCTCCATGACCAATTCACCGTTCATGCCACGATAGACAGAGCGCTGAATTTTTGCCAGTTGTTTTTCAAGCCACTCACGCCGTTTGGGACTATCGCGCAGGATGGTGCGATAGATATAAATTTCCTTGAGAATTTCTTCAGCACCTGCTCTTGCCACGAGCCAATCGCCAGTGGAATAGTATTCATTTCCAATCGCGGCAAGTACAGAAGCAATGATCGGAGAGGCAACCAGAAGAATTTTTAAAATGAGCGAACCCACACGGGGGAATTCATCGGGGTAAATGGTAACAAGAATGGAGAGCAGGGTGGCAAGCACACCAAAGATCAAGATCGACCTTCTCAGGCGGGTAAAAGATGCCGTGCGTTTGACCGAGGTGTCATCATACTGGGCAAACTTGCGCCAGGCGACTTCGAGAATGGGGGTTTTGTTTTGGGTTTCCATGTTTTTTCTCCAGCCTGTTATCGCGCCACGAACCATGCGGCGATGTAGCCTTCATGGGTCGCATCCTTGACCTTGATCCACTGATTGTTGGCGCCGATCTTCTTTTCGCCGCCTGCTTCGGTGATGGTGAATTCATAGCCGATGGGCACGCGCTTGATCAGGGTTGCATCGCTCACAACCGTCTGGTTGCGGAGCGAGACCGCCTCTGCCGTGGTGCGGACTTTTATTGCGCCACTCGTTGCCGGAGCCGTCTGGCTGCTGGCTTGCGCCGTGGAACCGCCTACATATTTCACAAACCACGCGGCAACGTAGCCTTCCTTGTTACTTGCATCGCGGACTTTGATCCACTGATTTTCGACGCCGACTTTGGGAATGGCTTGATTCGCGGGTTCAAGGCTGATGAGTTGTTCGCTAGTGTTCACATAACGGATGATATTGTCTTGCGCCACAACAGGTTTGCTGCGTAAGGTCACCTGGGTGGTGGGGATCAATGCCAAAGCACCCGCAGGCACGGAAGGAGTAGAAGGTTTGCTGGGGGAGGGTGCGGTACCCGGTTTCGGCGCGCTGCCCGGTGTGGGAGCCGTGCCAGGCTTGGGCGCAGTCGTTGAAGCGGCGGGTGTTCCCTTTTTATCCGAAACATACCAGGCAGCAACATAGCCCTGATCGCCTTGCGGGTCCTGTACTTGAATCCACTGACCTTGTACGCCGATCTTTGCCTTGGCTTTGGTTTTATCTTCCAGGCTGATCAACTCGGTATTTAACATCATGCGCTTCCAAAGATAACCCGTCACCGAGGGGTCTGCCCGCAGGGCAAGATCATCTTCAGCGGCATAGAGAGTTAACTTATCAGCCGGGACGGGTACGGTGGTCTTCTTGGGTGGT
>JAFLCF010000032.1:15205-30595 GCA_017303735.1 Anaerolineae bacterium | reverse complement strand
CAAGGAAGAGATTCCAAATCAAGAATGCATAATCATCCGTGCCGCTCAACAAGGTGCGAATGCGGAACAAGGTCACTGAGATCAGGCTTGCCATACTCAGCAGCCCAATGATGGTCAGACGGAATCGGAACGGTTTAAGCTTTTCATAGATCTTTGTGAACATGGTTACCTCCAGGCGTTTTCATTCATTGTATGCACGCCTGCTTTCAATCCCTTGCAAAGACTCGCCAAGTTAACTACTTGCCTGTGTTGGCTGGGTCGATGCCAATTCTTCTGGTGAAGCCTGAGCCCGAAGCACCTGCTCTTGCAGCATGTGGCTGAACGAATACAACAAGAGGAAGATGAACAGGAAGAAGAAGGTGTAAGCCAATGTGAAAGCAGCAAGACGGCGAGTTGGGTCAATGACAATGCCCAGAATGGTAATGGCGGTTTCAGCCGGGTCTTGGAGAATGTCCCACGAGTTTAGGCGCACGAAGCGACCAATGTAAACGCCAAAACTGCTCAAGCCAGAGATGACAAATACAAATGCCCAGCCCACCCAGCGGTTGAAGGTTCGCGCAATGATATCTTGCATCAGGTACAGTGAGATCACCCCGAGCAGAGTGCCCGTCCACGAACACCAAACGACGATGATTACATCGTACCAGAGTGGAGCATCCTGACTTGCCCCGCGTGCCAGATCTTGCAGGTCGGTCAGCATGTAGGGTGCATTGGGGAAGAACAGCAGCCAGAGGAATGCCACAAAGGGAATCGCAAGATACACCCACAGACGCTTCCATGAAAGGATGTGGGCGAGATACGAAAGGATGAAGGGAATCCAGGCGAGGAAGAGATTCCAGATCAAGCCGGTATGGCGGGTCGAATCGGTGTATGCCACGCGTGCCCCAACCAATACAATGCAGGCTGCACATGCCACATTTAATAGCAGAAAGACGGCAATCGAATGACGATTGCGGTAGGTGAAATTTTTGATACGGTTGAGGTTCATAGTTTCTTTCTAAGGAATAGGATCATATCGAGGTCGCCGGGCGAGAAACCCAATTCTGTCAGGATCGCGGCGGCTTCGCTGCGGTGTTGGGTTCCATGGTTAACCACATGTGCCATTGATTCGCACAAGATGTTTTCGTACTTCACGCCTTCAGTGCTGGTGTAATGGAATGGCGCATTTATTTTTTCTTCGCTAACTTCTTCCACAAATTTCATCAGCTCGCTTTCTTCTGCCTGCCAGCGCGTGCGCAGCGATTCGAAGGTGGAGAAGTCTTCCGGTTTCAAACGCGTTGTGGGTGATTCTCCGCTCCAGCGTTTGCGCCAGATCCATTCGGCGAAGAGGGTGTGTACCAACACGCCGCGCAAATAGCGGTGCGGATGTTCAGCAGGTGTGAGAAATTGTTCCGGGCTGAGTTTGGCGGCTGTATCGAGAATGCGGGCATTTGCCCACTGGTTATAGCGGTACAAGGTTTGGATGTAACCTTTGTTCATGATCTCTCCTTTTGTTATCCCCCAATTGATATGAACTTGTTTGAGGGGATTACTTCCTCAAAAATTCTAACAGAATTCCGTTTACCTCGCTTGCGCGCTCATAGTGAGGAATGTGTCCGCACTGATCGAAGGCATGGAATTCTGTGTGCGGCATGGTGGCAAGAATATCGCGACTGTGTTCAAAAGGCACGGTCGCATCCTGCCTTCCCCAAAACAGCAGGGTGGGTTTCTGCATCATCCCGATCCGTTTGTAGGTGTCAAGGAACGATTCGAGCATCCCATTCCGCATGGTCGAAAGGATGGCTCGCTTGAAGCCTTGATATTGCATTTGGATCTTATATTTTTCCTGAAAGAGTTGCACCAACTCGGCACTGAACAGATCAGACGCCGCACCTTTGATCATGCTATCGCTTCCGAACAGACCGATCGCCAGCTCGCCAAACCCGGGCATTTTCACCGCTTTGAGAAAAGGCGAAAGCGAAACAGGTTTCGCGCCTAACGGGTCGATCAAAATATATTTTGTAACGTATTCCGGGTGAGCGTCTATGAAGGAAGCCGTCACCACACCGCCCATCGAAAGCCCAACGAGACTAATATTTTTGTAGTTCAATGAGTCTAGCAATTCTTTCAACTGCCTGACGAATAATTTTGCATCATAGCGTACGGCGGGTCTGTCTGAAAATCCGCGCCCGAGCAGGTCATAGCGCAATACGCGGAAGCCCTGACTGTTGAGGAATTCAAAGGTGGGGTCGTAGATGAAATACGGCACCGAGAATCCATGCACAAGGACGATGGGATGCCCATTCGGGTCGCCGCCTTCTTCGTAGTGAGTCACTCCGCTGGGGAGGGAAATGAACGAACCCGGCAAGTCCTTGCGGGTTGTTTTGTTTAATTCAATAGTTTCGTCAAGATATGGGAAGGGCATAGCGAAGTATCCGTAGGTCAGGTGTCACATGACTGCTGACAAGCAACATGAAAAATAAAATAAGGCGGGAATCAATCCCGCCCTACATTATTTATTTTTCCAACATGCCCAACACGGCTGGCAGTAATTGTTTCTTTCTTGAAACCACGCCAGCTGCATCACGCGTTCCATCGGGCATGGGCGGGTAGGGGAGGTCTGCGAGAATGGGCGGGGCGTTTGAGGTAACGATCAGGCGGCTGGTGCCACGCACCACGTCTGTGACAAGCAGCATGGCAAAGTCGAGTCCGCGTTTGTCACGTAGATCATCAAGGGCTTTGGTGAGCGGAGCAAGATGTTCTGAAAGCTGCATGATATCGGTCACTTCGGCTTGGGCTACGGCGAACTTGAATCCGCCGCCTTCGAAGGGTTTGATGTCTGTGCTGACGACTTCTTCCGGTTTGCGATTGGATAAGCCCGCACCCGCAGAAAGAATGGCTTTCCCATAGCTTTCTATGGTTTCACCCGTGAGCGGACTTCCGCCTACGAATGCCCAGCGTGCCAGGCGTTCGGCGGCGGCTTTGTCACGCTCTGTCGTGGTGGGAGAGGTCAGGATGAGCGTATCAGATAAAAGTCCAGAAAGAAGCGCACCGGCAATCGCAGGCGGGGCAGATAAGCCCGCTTCCGCTGTCTGTTCGGTGACGAGCGTTGAGGTTGATCCCACAACATCTACCGTAAAGCGAATGGGCTGATGCGTGTATGGATTGCCGAGACGATGATGATCGAGAATTTCCAGCAGTTCAGCTTCATCGAGCGCAGCAATCGATTGGCGCGGTTCGTTGTGATCGACAAGGATGATCTTAAGCCGCGGCGGGTTTAGTAAATTGCGTTGACGTGCAATGCCGAGATAATGTCCGTGTTCATCCACCACCCAATAATCGTCGATCTCATCGCGCAAAATGCGGTTGAGCGAATCGCGAATATGGGCATTGGCTTGATATTTTGGCACGCTGGTATCTGCAGCGTCTTTACATTCAGCAGACATCATTTCGCGCACGGTCGTATCACCGGGGCGTGGACCGAGAGTGTTGCTAAAGTATTTAAACAAACTCATGCCGCTGATGATGCCATAGGGTGTGCCATCTTCATTTACAACGGGCGCAAGCCCACCTGTGCGGCTGGCGAGAGTCCAGGCGCTGCCAAGCTGGGCGTTTGGGCGCAGGCTGTCGAGGCGCTGCATGACCGAGTCGAAGCGGGGGGAGGCGTCGGTTAAGAGGTATGGTGATTCAAGCCCGAGAGTTTTTAACACCCAGGAGGTTTGTGCATTTAAGGCACCGGCGCGGGCAGCGATGGTATTGAGCCCGTCCCGTTCGCGCAGCAACCAGGCATAGCCCATAGCTGAGGCGATGGAGTCGGTATCGGGGTTGATATGTCCTACAACGTAGATCTGGTCTGGCATTCTTTTATACTTCCTTGAATAAGTTTGATTTCCTGAATATAACCGCGTGTGATTATATCTCGCCTTTTTCAACCATGGAGAGAAATAGTTTGGCGATCATGGGGTCAAAATGTTTGCCGGTTTCGTCTTTGAAATATTGAATGATCTTTTCTCGAGACCAGGCTTTGTTGTAAGGGCGGTCATTGCTGAGTGCATCCCATACATCGGCTGCGGCAAAGATACGTGCTGAAAGCGGAATGTCCTCACCTCTTAATCCACGCGGATACCCAGTCCCATCCCATTTTTCGTGGTGGCAGTATGGGATATCAATCGCTTTGCTCAAATAAGAGATCGGGCTGAGTAACTCATACGCCGTGACCGGATGTTTTTTCACGATGGTGCGTTCCTCATCAGTCAAGGGTCCGTTTTTTCGTAAAATATCATCTGGGATTCCCATTTTGCCGATGTCATGCAGGATCGACCCGCGGCGGATGTGTTCCACTTCATCCTCTGGGATGTTCATCGCTCTTGCCACGGCGACAGTTGTTTCTGTTACCCGGCGCGAGTGCCCCTCTGTTTCCTTGTCTCGCAATTCGAGCGCCTTCGCCCAGCCTTCGAGGGTCGTGTCGTAGGCTTCTGCCAGGCTTTCTTCAGCGAACTTGCGTTCGAGTAGGGTGGCAATGGCATCCCCGATCAATTTAAGATGAACGATGTCGCTCTCCGTCCAGTTTATCTGCCGCTTGTAGGATACAACATCCACCGCGCCAAAGATAGAGGCATTCTTGCCGCGGATAGGAACAGTTAGCATGGAACGAACACCCTGACTGGCAGCCAAGTCTCGATCTTTTTCTGCCTCCAATGGGAAATCTTCGAGAGTATTGATCTTTACGATTTCGCCGTTCCTGATTTTTCTTTCACTCCAAACAAGTTCGCCCACTTCGATGCTGTAAAGAGGGTGTATGTTTAACTTTTCCAGTGCCTCTGCCCAGTTGTTCACTGAAACCCAGGATGTGCGGTTGGAAGAGAGCAGGAGGATGTCGGCGAAATCACCACCTAGAAATTCAGCGGTCTCATCCAGTGCCATGCGTATGGTGACATCTACCTCGTTATAGTTGCAGGCTGCAAAGCGGGCGAGCATCCGCATGAATACTTCATTGAAGGTAAATTCACGCATCAATGATTTTTCAGTGACGACCTTCTGCGTGATATCCCTGCCCACCGATTGGAATTCCAACAACTTTCCTTGCTCGTCGCGGATGGCGTGATCGACCCATTCGTGCCATCCGATGCTGCCGTCCGGCAGGATGACCCGATGAATTTCAGTTTCGGTCGTTGTTTCCCCTGATATTAATCGCTGCATTTTTTCTTCAACGGCTGGACGATCCTCTTCTGCCACCAGATCCAGGAAACCACTCGAAAGGGCATCTTCAACTGTGATGCCAAAATAGCGACAATAGGCTTCGTTGACGAAGGTTCGGATCCCATCGGGTCGCCAGCGCACGATGAACTCTGTCTGATTTTCGACAACGGCGCGATAGCGTTCTGCGCTTTGGCGCAGGGCTTGTTCTGCCAGTTTACGCTCAGTAATGTCGCGCACCACGCTCTGAATATGAAGCGGCTTCCCGGAAAGATCACAAACCAGCTCTGCATTCACCTCTGCATATAGAACTGTCCCATCTTTTTTACGGAACTTTCGTTCATATAGTGGAATATCCTCTCCGCTTTTGATGCGCGATAGCATCTCCATACTATCTTCAACTTCTCCAGAGGTCTCAAAGAGAGAAAGTTGCAAGAGTTCTTCAGGAGTGTAGCCCAGCATCTCGGCGGCGCGTTGATTTGCCTGCAAATGTTTGCCGGAAAGGTCCAAGATGAAAATGGCATCATGAGTTTGCTCAAAGAGGGCGCGAAACCTCTCGGTTGATTCATAAAGCTGCCGGGTGCGTTCTTCGACGCGAATTTCCAATTTTTCAGAAAGTTCTTTGTAACGGCTCTCCAGCATTTTTCTGCGGGTAATGTCATGCCATACAAAGACTCGCCCGAGCAGGCGGCTTTTTGAGTCGCGCAGTGGAAAGACACTGACTTCATAGATGACCGGTTCCTTTTCAGAAGGAAAGGTCACCTCAAGTTTTCCCTCGAAAACCTGTAAAACCTTTTCGAAGATGGGCTTTCGCTCGCTCAACGCCACCTCAAGAATGGGACGCCCAACGAGCTCACTCAAAACCCTGTGACTGCTAATCAGTGCGGCTCGATTAGCGTCCAGTATCCGATTCTCCAAATTAAGCACCAGTATGGCGTCGCCAAGGTTTTCAAGGATCGTCTCTCTGGCAATATGCTCTATTTTGAACAGCCCGTGCCGAAAAAGCCCCCAAACAATGATCAAGTTCCCAATGGCAAATGAAAAAGGCGTAATGTCCCGTTGAGGCGCAATGCGGATGTTCAATAAGGTAAAGATGGTGCCGAGTAGTGGGATCAAAAAACCGCAAGCAACGATCCAGCATTGATATCTCTGGGCGTTGTGCGGCTCAAGTGCCTTGCGAATGATCAATCCCAACCCAATTAAGTTGATGCCATAAACATACACTAGTGAGTACAGGTAAACTAGAGGAGTAAAGGTATATGTCAGATCGGGAAAGACAGAATCAGAAGTAAGCTGTGGATCAGGGTAAAACAGATGGTGTAAATCATCTGTGAGAAGAAAGAGCGTGAAGCTCACCAGAATGCCTGCCAGCCCAACACTGAGCAGACGTGGGTGATCGATCTTTTGCTCTGTAAATTCGACAACAAATAATAGGAAAGGCAGGATGATCAGGTAAAACTCTGCCAGCCATTGAAATTTATCCCACAGTATTTTTGTAGCAATGTTTGGGCTGACCAGCTCAAAAAGAAACGCAATGACTGCAATGGATTGTCCACCCACGAACCAGGAGTATGTTCTCGCGCCGCGAATTGAACGATGACGCCAGGTATAGATGAATACACTCAGCGTGATACAAAGTGAGAGTACATAGGGCACCAGATAGAAGATTTCTTCTCTGTCCATGCATTCCTTTTCGCGACCATATAACAATAATTTAAAAAACGATTGGCACGAAATTTCTTAGCCCTGCACTAAACAATCGAACGCTTGTAATTATATCTCGCCTTTTTCAACCATGGAGAGAAAAAGCCTGGCGATCATGGGATCGAAATGTTTACCGGTCTCTTCTTTGAAGTATTCAATGATCTTTTCACGCGACCAGGCTTTGTTGTAAGGACGGTCATTGCTCAGGGCGTCCCACACGTCGGCAACCGCAAAGATACGCGCCGAAAGCGGAATTTCCTCCCCTTTTAATCCGCGCGGATACCCGGTTCCATCCCATTTTTCGTGGTGGCAATATGGAATCTCAATGGCTTTGCTCAGGAAAGGAATGCGTGAAAGCAGTTTGAAGGCGGTCTCAGGGTGTTGCTGTACGATGAAGCGTTCTTCTGAGGTCAGCTTACCCGGCTTGTGCAGAATTTCATCTGGAATGCTGATCTTGCCAATATCATGCAAAATGGCGCCACTGCGAATATCTTCAATGGCTTTTTCGTCCAGCCCTACCTTTTGGGCGAGTTTGAGGGCATTTTCTGTAACGCGCCTTGAATGACCTTCAGTCTCTTTGTCTCTGAGTTCCAGCGCACGTGCCAGACCTTCCAGCATCGATTCGTATGCCTCTGCCAGTTCGCGAGTGCGTTCTTGAACACGGTCTTCCAACTTGGTGTTCAAGTTTCGCAGTTCACCTTCCAGCTCTTTTAAGGCAGTAATATCGTGTGAGATATAAATGCGCCCGGTCATTTCGCGGTTGTTATTGTAAAGGGGCCAGATGGTCAACTCATAGTGGATCTGTTTGTGGTTGATCTCAAACATGGTTTCAGCGCGCGCGTATGAAACATCAGTATACATTTTGATCGGGATCGGGAAATTATCAAAGACCTTTTTTGCCGACTCACCGATCACCTCATTGGCAGTTTTATCGAGCAACGCCAGCATGGCAGAATTAATATCCACAATATTGCTGCGTTTGTCCAGGATGACCACCGGATCTACCAAGGCTTCAAAGACATTTTCACGCGCAATAGGGGTGACTTCAAAGATACGGAATTTGAACAGTCCCCATGCGAATAGCAGGTTGCCAATGGTGGATGTGAACGGAGAGGCGTCTCGTTGGCTTGTAATATAAACACCAACAAGCGCCAACGCCGAGCCAAGGATGGGCAGGGAAACGCCTGCAAGAATGAAGGCTGTTTGTTGGCGATATAAGTTGTGGGGCTTAAGCATATGATGAATAAGCACCCCAATGGAAGCGAATGCAACAAAATATGTGTAGGCAGAATAGGTGATCACTAAGGGCGAAAAATCATAGATCAGGGTGGAGAAAATTCCGCGCTCGATCACTTGTGGGTTTAAATAAATCAACCCATGCAATGGTTCTGTGGCGACCAGGATAGAAAATATAATTGGAAAGACCAAAGAAAGAGCAAAAAGACGTTTGCGATTCTTGAGCCGAAATTCGGTATAGATCACAACAAAAACGGGAAATGTTGTGACTGGAATACTGGCAATCATCCATTGAAAGCTTTCCCAAAATAACTTCTGGTTCAGATCCAGCGAGATCATTTCAAGGATATTGCCAGAAATATAAAGGGTCTGCCCAAGCAGGTACCAAAAAAAGGCAAAAGCCCCCTGTGCCCGCCGCCATGTCCAAACATAAAATATAAGCCCTAGAGATATCCCCAAGGCTCCGGCATATGGAATTAAGGCAAATAATTTTTCCTGACTCATTGCAGCAACATCGGCATCAATTGATTTTAAGAGCGAATTATATCCCGCCTAGCGACTGATGGTCATAACAAATAGGAAAGATGCGAAGTTGGAATTTTCGCATCTTTCCCAGACTTTGTCTTGATTCTGTTACCTGGCTTTTATCGCCTTCCAGACTCTCTCTGGCGTGGTCGGGTTGACATCAACATTCACACCGATGGCATCCAAAATTGCATTTCCAACCGCCGGAGCGACACCGTCCATCGGAATTTCTGCCACAGCCTTCACCCCAAACGGATGGCTCGGCTCGAATGTTTCTACAAAAATGGTTTCCAACTCTGGCATCTCGTCCGCGCGGAAGACATGATAGCGATCCAAATCGCGCTCATAAGCGACGCCTTTCTCGTCATATCGCATCTCTTCGCAGACGGCATATCCCAACGCCTGAGTCATACCGCCTTCAATTTGCCCCGAAGCCGTGAGCGGATTAACAATGACGCCTGAATCCACAGCCATCACCAATTTATCCACTGTGACCTGACCCGTTTCCGTGTCCACGGTCACCTCGGCAAATTGAGCCGCAAAAGGCGGCGGCGAAACCGGCGAAACATAACTTGCCACGCCCATGATCTGCTCTTGGTTGTTTTTGTGGAGAGTATCTAATGCGATTTCTGCTAGGGTGACGGAACGCCCGTCGGGTGCAATTGCTTTTCTGTCCGACAATCGAATATTCGAATATTCGGAATCCGGCAATTCCAGCATGGTTGCCGCGCGGATTTTGATTCTCTCCGCCACAATATTGGCTGCTTTCACCGCAGCCGTACCAGAAATATAAGTGGTTGACGAAGCATATGCACCCTTATCGAATGGAGTGAAATCCGTATCGGATGAATAGGTGATCATATCGTCAATCGGCACGCCGAGAACTTCTGCCGCCATCTGCGCAATGACCGTATCTGAGCCGGTGCCCAGATCGGTTGCACCAACCAAAAGGTTGAACGAACCGTCGTCGTTCATCTTGATGGATGCACCGCCCATATCGAGATATGGAATAGCAGTCCCTTGCATAACCATCGCCACGCCGATCCCTTTGCGTTTGGTGGGGGAGGCGGTCTTCTTCCAATTTTCATTTCCATATTTGTCATCCCATGCAATCGCGGCGCGACCTTGTGCCACGCATTGTTCCAATCCAACAGTATGGATGATCTCTGGTCGCGGTTCGCGACCTTCGTTCCAAGCAGTAGAGAAGGGATGATATTCACCGGGGTGAATGGCATTCTTGAGGCGGAATTCAATTGGGTCAAAGCCCATCGCCCGCGCGATCTTTTCCAAGTGACGGTCGAGCGGCCAATAGCCTTGCGGCACACCATATCCACGGAAGGCTCCCGCCGGAGGTGTATTGGTATACACCACATCGGCATAAAAGCGGATGTTCGGCGCTTTGCGATATTCACCATCGCCAACATACAACGCCATAGACTTGTGCCCCGTGTTTCCGGTTACGGTCAGGGCATGGCAGCCATACGCACCCGTGTCCGACAGGGCATACATGGAATTGGCTGTGATGGTGCCATCTTTCTTCACGCCGGTCTTCATGCGCACACGCATGGGGTGACGTGAACGTGCCGCGATAAATTCCTCTTCACGGCTGTATTCGTAGATCACCGGTCGCTTGGTGGCAATGGTCAGATGTGCGGGCACGTCTTCCATCAGCACTTCCTGCTTGCCGCCAAAGCCACCGCCGATGCGTGGCTTGATCACACGAATGCGCTTGACCGGGATGTTCAACACTGGCGCAAGCATACGTCGCACATGGAACGGCACTTGCGTGGAGGTACGAATGACCAGACGATCATCTTCATCCCAATACGTCACGCAAACATGCGGCTCGATATGCGCCTGTTGCACTTTCGGCACTTCGTATTCGGCTTCGAAGATTTCATCGGCTTCGGCAAAACCTTTTTCCACATCCCCAATGTCAATGCGGATGTGCGCGGCGAGATTTTTATCCGGGTTTGAATCCGCAAAATTTATGTATTCCGGCTCATCGTGAATTTTGATCGCATCCGGATTCATGGACTCGCGTGAGTCTAAAATGGCTGGCAGAACTTCGTATTCCACATCAATAAGGGAAAGAGCCTTTTCTGCGATTTCAGGAGTCTCCGCTGCGACGAATGCCACCCGGTCACCAACAAAGCGCACTTTGTTATCCAACGAGAACGAATCTAGCGGACCAGGTATCGGGTCTGATTGCCCCGCTGTGGAATAGACCACACGTGGCAGGTCTTTCCATGTCAACACGGAAACGACGCCTTTCAACGCTAAAGCTTTGCTGGTGTCGATGTTCTTAATCCGTGCATGGGCATGTGGTGAACGCAAAACTTTTGCATACAACATGCCGCGCATGTCCATGTCTGCGGTGAAAGCGGGCTTGCCTTGCACCAATTTGATGGCGTCCACTTTCTTTTCGGGCTTGCCCACGGTTTGCCATTTCTCTGTTCCCGGCGTGACCACAACTTTTGGGCGGGTGAGCACGGCTGAGGTCGAGAGAGAAGCGGAAGAGTCGCCGGAAGGAGAATCCGTTTTCGGCGTTCCAAAATCCCAATGGACAGAGGTGATGTCGATTGGTTCATCTCCGCGCATTTCGGCGGCGGCTTTCATCACGGCTTGCACGGGTTTGAGATAACCGGTACAGCGGCACAACACACCCGATATCGCCTCACGAACATCCGCTTCACTTGGGTTCGGATTTTTCTCAAGCAAACTTTTTGCAGCAAGGATTTGGGCAGGCGTGCAATATCCACATTGGATCGCGCCGGATTCAACAAACGCCTTTTGCAGCGGATGAAGACCATCGGTCTTTCTCCAGCCGAGGTCTGGGTGCTCGCCCAGGGCTTCGATCGTCGCCACGGCATGACCTTCCGCCTGCGCCGCCAGCATTGACCCCGCGTTGACCGGTTTACCGTTCAGCAAAACCGTATCTGCGCCGGTGAGACCTTGCTCATCACCGAACTTCACGCCGTGAAAACCCAGTCCGCGCAGGGCGGCAAGCAGGGTGGTCGAAGCAGGCGCTTCGATGGCATGTTCAATTCCGTTGATCTTGAGTGTGATGTTCATGGATTACTCCTTGTAGAACAAGTCTATAGACTTGTTCTACAACAAAGTGGGATTGATGTAAGTATAGTCCCAGTCTTGCCAATTCTCGACCAAACCTGCCTTGACGGGGTTGTTTGCGATGTATCCCAGGATTCGGAAAAACTCTTTTTCATCGCGAACGACATGATCGTAACTTTCATGTTGCCAGAATGCACCTTTGCGCCCTAATAGTTTTGCACAGGTGTATCCTGTCCGCCCTTTAAGGAGGCGCATGGCGTGGCTTAGAGATGTGTAATGCTTGCCGTCAATGGGTGCTATCGGTTTGGGGGTATTTTGTTGGTCAATAAGCAAATGACAATGATTGGACATAATGCAAAAAGAGTGTAAATTATAATGTTCGGGACATAGGGTATGAAGTTCTTGTTGAACCGCCTCCGCAAATTGAGGTTCTGCTAGCCAGCGCGGGCTATCTTTGGAATGGTCAAGCAACGCGTCGAAGCGGGCGAAGTGACGTTTTTGCGCTTTATAGCGTTCTTCACGCAATTCGTTTCCTTTGAATTTACCAGCCAGCAGGTGTTTTTCCTGCTCGTATTTTTCTTTCAAATTTTTCCACACCTCCGCAGGTAAACTGCCTGCCAGCCGAAATGTTATAAAATAGGTTGCATTTGGGAGATGGTAGTGAGGGAGGTTGCGCTGAAAGAATTCGCTCATGAGCTTAGCTTCGTAAGGCAAGTCTATAGACTTGCCTTACATTATTTTAAGCGGGATTTCAATTCTTTAAAATGGATCAGAATTTCAGGATGCAGGTCATATTTGCCTGCTTTCGTAATGGCTTTTTGTACGATTTTTTCCAATTCTACTATGGTGATGTACCCAGACTTGATCAAAAAGAGGATATCGTCATAATCAGTAAATGCGCCTCGGTCTACTTTGCTCAACGCAATGCTGTATGGATCAAAAACAAATATTTCCAAGTTTTCAAATTGACCTATATGAATGGCACGGTTTTTGTGACCTTCTGGTAATGGGACGAATCGGTCAATGGGAACTGCATCAACAAACAAATCCATTTCTTTGGCAATGGTCAGGATTGTACGATGCAACTCATTCGGATGGACATCATCGCCTACAAAATCAATGTCAAGAGAAGGTCGCGGACTTCCCAGCAGGGTTAATGCTCCGCCACCAAGAAGGTGCAACTGCGAACCAGGTGGAACGCGCTTCCCGAACTCTTTTAAAATACTTTCAAGAGTTTCTTTTTCCATTTTTCATCTTTCGCAACTCAAGGTCTTTCAACCAAATATCCGCCGCATGTTGGTAGGTGGCTGCCCAATTGATTCGAGAACCACTTAACTCTTTTTGTCGGTTCGCAAGCGAAAGCAGATTGTTATCTGGGTCAGATGTGGGCGATAGTCCTATATCTTTTGAAAACAAGTCAGGCAGGTTGTTTTGTGAAAGATGTTTGCGTTCGAGCCATACTGCTGCGCAATAAAAACACTTTAGTATCAACTGCCTTTCCCAAGGTAGATTTTTTGCAACAGATTCGGCACAAGTAGAGAATTCGGGATGGCGAAGGAATAATGGAATCAGACTCAACTGTAAACGTGTTTCAACGCTCACTGCAAGCCCTTTTATCAATTCTACAGGCGAAAGCATGGGCGGGTGATTTGGCACAGTTCCGAGAATGAACCGCACATCCCTTGCCCAAAGTTCTGATACTAATTGCTCTTCCAGAACAGCCATAACTAATCTCTAATTATCCAATCTCTGCTTTTCTACACCACTTTCGTCACCTTCAACCCCGCCTTCGACCCCTCCAACGCGGACTGTGACCCGAGCACCACCACAGCTTCGGATTGCGCCACTTTTTCCAGGGCTTCGCCGAATGCGAGGAAATCTTCGCCGTTGGTGGAGAGGACTTGATCGCGATACTTCTGTCGGATTTCATCGGTGCGCCCGGTGATGTATCTCATCATCGAGGTGTAGCCTTTGGCATCGGGTAGTTGATATGAGTCCAAGTCTCCGATGGCAGAGATGATGGACTTCTTTAGTTCGTTGTCGTTCAGGCGTGAGGCGTCGAGGCTTTTCAAAAACGCAGCGGCGCTGTCGTAACTGGCGATGGTGTTATCTACGTTCGGGTCGCGGTAGGAAAGGTAGGTGAATACACCCGTCGCGTCATCGAATTGGGCAAAGGCGCCATACGCGCCGCCTTGCACGCGGATCTTTTCCCACAGGTGGGTCATGCCGAGATAGCCAACTACAACAGAAGAAGAACCATCTAATTCATAGCCGTGGTCATACAGGTTCGCGCCTTTCGCCACGTAGTTGACCTGTGCGGGAATTGCCAAGCCTTCTTTCTGGGTTGAAGGTTGAAAGTTGAAGGGTGAAAGTTGCACGTCCTTCACGGGCATGGCGAAGATGAAATTCTCCAAATGCGGTTGGAAGGTTTTCCAGTTGTGAGCGTCAAGCGTCACGTTGCAGAGCAGTGTCTTGCTGTTGATCAACGTCTCGCGAATGGTCTCCAACTTCTTCAGCACGTTCGCCCATTTTTTATCGATCTCGGTAGCGAGTTCTCTCAAAGCAAACAGATAGCCAATGCCCTTGGTCTTATCGTTGATGTAGCCCGTGCCGCCAAACTGCGAGCGCAGGCGCATGTTCGCAAAGCGGTGCCCCGCGGGTGCCAAGCCAGATTCCAAGCCCGCTTTCTCTTCCATCACAATTTGCTTGAGGCGTTCTTTGTTGTCGAACTTCGCGGTCAGGAGGACATCACGCAGGATGCTCAACATCTCATTGGCTTGACTCATCGTGGACTTGCCACGAATAGTCAAATACGCGCGGCTCTCTCTAGACCCTTGCAGGGTGGCTGTGACCGACGAGCCGTAGATTCCGCCGGTGCTTTTCCCGATTCGCTGCGACAGTTTGACGTAGTCTTCGGTTTCGGTGCCTACCTCGAACAGTGCGCGGGCAAAGACTTCCGTTAGCGGCAGGAGTTCCTGCGGCATGGCGCGCATGTCGAAAGCAAGGTCAAGATAGACAATGCCGTTGGTGAAGATGTCGTGATACAAGACCTTTGAGTCTTGCACTTGAATTTCTTCAATTGGGATCATGCGTGCTTGTTTGTCTAAATCTGCCAAATCCAACACAGGGAGTTTTGCCAAGTCTTCAGCCGAGTCGGGCGTTTCCTGACGGATCTTCAACTTCTCGGTATTCTCAATATGCTTGCGGATGTCGTCATCGCTCATGGTCTTTCTGGCAGAATCCAGCCTGAGCGTTTCCTCCGCTTCGAGGCGCTGAGCCAGTTCCACGTCTGGTGTGAGGCGAATGACCGTGCGGTGGACATTATCCAGCAGGTGAGTCTGAATCATCTTTTCAAAATAGCGCGAGTCAGCGGCGAGTCGATTCTTGATCTCGGCGAGCGGGGCTTCGAAGGCGAGGGTTTTGAATGCATCGTCATCGTAGAGCCAGGTGGAGAGGGCGCGCAGCATGATGGCGATGCCGCGTGGAAAGCCGCCGGTGTTGTTTTCGCGCATGGCGAATTCGAGCGTGTTGATGGATGCGGCGATGGTGTTGGGGTCGATACCTTCGTTGACAAGTTTTTGCAGAGTGTCGAGTATGAGCGCTTCGATCTTTTTGGCACTGCGGGCTTTGGTGCCTTTGAGACCGGTGGAGAAGATCATCTCGCGCAAGTCGCTTTCG
>JAFLCF010000032.1:0-15179 GCA_017303735.1 Anaerolineae bacterium | reverse complement strand
TGTGCCAATGAGGGCGTGTGTAAGGATGCGGAAGCTCATCGCCTGCACGGGGTCGGAGGCGTCGGGCAGTTTCCAGTTGACGGTGAGGAAATGTTTTTTGTCGAGGTCTTCGCCTTCGGTGGCGAGATAGGGGTACTCGAGTTTCTTGGCTTTCTTGAACGGCTTGGCAAGCGGCACCGCTGATTTGACCTTCTTCTTTTTGAACGGCTTGAGATAACCGTCCATCAATTTGAGGCGCGTATCGGGGTCGTCGTTGCCGTAGAAGAAAATGAACGAGTTGGACGGGTGATAATACGTCTCCCAAAATGCGAAGAAGTTTTCGTAGGTGAGGTTTGTGATCTCCGCCGGGTTGCCGCCAGAGTCCACGCCGTAGATGTGCTTGGGGAAAAGCGACTCGATGATGACTTTGGCAAGGTAATTATCGGGCGAGGAATACGCGCCCTTCATTTCGTTGAAGACCACGCCTTTGTAGGTCAGCGGCGCGGACGGATCTTCGATCTCGTAATGCCATCCTTCCTGCATGAGAGTCTGTTCGGCGAGCAGGGGATGAAAGACTGCATCGATGTAGACGTCAATGAGGTTGTAAAAATCTTTTTCATTCTGACTGGCAACCGGATAACAAGTTTTATCGGGGAAAGTGAAGGCGTTGACGAAGGTCGCCAGTGAGCCTTTGAGCAATTCCACGAACGGTTCCTTGACCGGGTATTTCTCTGAGCCGTTCAACACGGAATGTTCAAGGATGTGCGCTACGCCGGTCGAATCTTTGGGTGTAGTGCGGAAGTTGATACTGAATACTTTATTCTCGTCGTCATTGATCACCGAGAGCAGGCGCGCGCCAGTGCGTTTGTGTTCCCACAATTGCACGAGTGAGTTGATCTCGGGGATCTGTTGTTCTTTGATAAGGGTGAAAGATTTGGTCATGGGTTCCTTTTGGGTTACAAGTTACAGGTTGAAGGTTCAAAGGTTTTAACTTGCAACTTTCAACTTGTACCCTTCAACTTTTTTCTATATTTTTCTCGCAGTTCATTAATTGACTTAAGTGTACCGCGTTCTGAATAAAGCCACATTTCCCAGCCGTTGGCGGGGGCGTTCGTCAGTTCGCGGGCAACGGTGTGGATCGAGCCGATGAGTTTTCCGCATTTGAGATGTCCATTGGCGAGGATGATCGCTTCGCGTTTGCCTTTGGCGTATTGGAGTTTTTGCCCAGGCTTTAAATACCCGTTTTCCACCAACGCTCCAAACGGGATTCGTTCCTGGTTGCGTTTCTCGGGCAGGTCCAATGCCTCAGCCGGCGCGGACTTGATCGAGTCGATCCGTTTCTGTGCGGCTTTGATGTACTTCGTCTCACGCTCAATGCCGATGAAGTTGCGTCCAAGTTTTTTCGCGACGGCTCCCGTCGTGCCGCTGCCAAAGAAGGGATCGAGTACCACGTCACCGGGGTTGGTCGTGGATAGGATGACTCGGTATAAGAGGGCTTCCGGTTTCTGGGTGGGATGAGTCTTCGTCCCGTTGGTTTTGAGGCGTTCTTTTCCTGTCGCCAAAGGGATGACCCAATCACTGCGCATTTGCAGGTCGTCGTTCAGGGCTTTCATCGCCTTGTGATTGAAGGTGTATTTCGCGCCTTGTTCCTTTTGTGCCCAAAGCAGGGTTTCGTGGGCATTGGTGAAGCGCACGCCGCGGAAGTTAGGCATGGGGTTGGTTTTGATCCACAAAATGTCGTTGAGAATCCAGTAGCCCAAATCCTGCATGACCGCGCCGACGCGGTAAATGTTGTGATACGAGCCGATGACCCAGATCGTGCCTGTGTCTTTCAAAACTCGTTTTGCTGCGCGTAGCCAACTAGAGGTGAATTCATCGTATTTGGAGAAACTGGAAAACTTGTCCCAGTTATCATCCACCGCATCCACTTTGCTAAGATCAGGGCGGAAGAGGTCGTTCTGTAATTGCAGGTTGTAGGGTGGGTCGGCAAATACCAAGTCCACCGATTTTTCCGGAAGGGAGTTGAGCACGTCTATGCAGTTGCCTTGCAGGATCTGGTTGAGGGGGAGGGTGGGCACGCGGAAATTATACTTTTATTGGACTCAGTGAGATAGGGCAGTCAGTAGCATAATTATGTGCTCGTAGAATTGAAATTGATTAATTTTCGATCTTGACGGTTACCTGTGTTTGTCCTCGCAGATCCGTTTCATGCCAGAGTTTGAAGATAACCACATAATCTCCAAAGGAACAGGTAGAGTCAACGGTTATATTCCAGACTGTAAGCCAGGTATCCTGATCGTATTTTGGTGGAATTTCCTTTTTTTTCGTTACAGCGATACATGTTTCATCGCTGATAACCGGTTCGATGCGCAGATAGGGGTAATCCTGAGTGGTAATATCCTTGGATAAAATATTCGTTGTTATTAAGTTTGATGTATTTTTCGACAAAGAAAAGCGATATTCCTTGCCCAATGCGCTCATTTCTATTTGCGAGCGCGTGGCGAATTTGTTGAGCGGAAATCCGATGGGCGATATGACAAGGAATAACATTCCGATAATCAGCGCGGCGCTCCCGCCAAAATAATTCTTTTCTAAATTCTCGCGCTGACGCAGCCTGCCGGGTTGGATTTTAATGGCGTTCAAACAAAAGACAATCGATAGCGCGATTACAAACAGACCCGCCCAAACCATGCCCAAAGCAAGAAGAATTGGGGTTGTATATGTCTGTTGGGAAATGAACCCGGCTATACCTGCTCCGATTGGAAGGATGGTTATTGCGATTTGTATCTGGAATTGAGCCATGCCATGGATGCGGTTATAGTACGGATTTTGGTCCTGGGATTGTTTTTCAAATTCATTCATGCTTCCAACTCGCTGATGGATTTGGATTGTAATTCCCTTTCATAGCCATCTACAATAAGATCGCTTACGTGCTTTTCATTGAAAGCATCGAAGAATGAATGCTCCGCCCATTGCACGGGAATGATATTGTATTCATGATTTAGATCAATATCATTTCCCGGCGATCTGTAGTTGATGATCATATGGCTGTTGCTATTCATCAGCGTTTTGAAGTGTTCCAAAATGGCGCGCCTCTTTTCATCCTTGAAACTTAGAATCCATGCCCCGCTGATGACATTGATCCAGGCGGTTGTATTTTTAGGAGAACTAAGCGGATCGCTGGTGCCGTAAAAAATGGGCTCGAACCCGTTGTATTGAATTCCCTTGACCCGCTCGATCAGATCCTTTTCACTTTCGGCGATGAAGAACGGAATTCTTAACCTCGAACTTTCCACGTTTTTTTTGTCCATTAGCCAGTCTCCCATAAGTTTTACCTTGACAGGCTTATCCTTAAGTTGGGGGACCAGTAATGTTAATTCATCCACATTTTCAATGTCAGCATCTTCTGGGTAAAAAAATGTCAGGCGTCCAAAGATTTCCCGAAGTTTGATGTGACTCGCAAGTTTTATCCTGTAATAATAGCGGAGTTTCAGGCGTTTATCGGTCTGTTTTTGTGGCGCAATAAGGCGCTGCCTGAAGGTTTGGTATATTTTTAACATGTCCTCCAGGTTGAATTTATCTATACTGCATGTTTCGTAGTCAACAGGAATTTTAGGCCGGATAAGAAAGGAAGAAAAGTCGGTCTTGGGTACGTGCTTGGCGCTCCCTGAGTTAGCCGCCTCTGAGGTGTCGAAATACATTCCCACTAAACGACTTGCGGAAGTCGGATTCTTGTGCATATTAACCTTGAAGTGTAGATTTTTTTAATTACATCTCATACACCTTCAACACCTCATCCCCATAATGATTGATGACCTTGATCGCGATCTTGCCTTTGGACGGTTTCTCAAACGGAATGGTCTCGGTGGTGTACAGCGCGCTCCACGCGGATTCGTCGATCTCTGCCCACAGGGCGCGTTTGAGTTTGTCGTAAGGTTCGTATGCTTCTGTGAAGTAGGCATGGTGGATTACGATTCTGTCCGTTATGAAGCCAAAATGCCGTTTCAGTTCCTCGAAAATTGAATTTGGTGCTTGGTTTTCGATAACAATTTGTTTCATTGATTTTTCCATCACTTGCTTAACAGACCCGCTTGATAATTAGAAATAAACGTCCCGGATGTTTTCTGATTATACATTACATCCATCTCCTTTAATAGGCTACAATTCGCGCTCATGAAATCATTCCTGAGGTTTTTGCATGGCGTTAATTAGTTTTCAGGAAGTCCGCATTGGCTTTGGCGGGCATCCTTTATTGGACGATGTCAGTTTTCAGGTTGAGCGCGGAGAGCGGGTGGGCTTGTTGGGGCGCAACGGCATGGGAAAGTCCACGTTGTTGAAAATGCTCAATGGTGATCTCGAGCCGCATGATGGCGTGATTGCCCGCCAGCAGAACGTCCGCACAGCGTATCTTCCGCAGGAGGTGCCGCAAGACCTGCACGGACGCATCGCGGACATCATCGCTTCGGGTCTGATCGACACCGACTTTGCTGACGACGAACATCACTGGAAGCGCGACAACCAAGTGCAGAAAACCATCTCGTTGATGGAACTCGATGGCGACGCTCGCTTTGAAACTCTCTCAGCCGGGATGAAGCGCCGCGTCATCCTTGCCCGCGGCTTGGTCTGCAACCCAGACCTTCTCCTTCTTGACGAGCCGACCAACCATCTCGACATCCAAGCCATCGACTGGCTCGAAGACTTCCTCAAGCGCTGGGGCGGGACGCTTGTCTTCGTGACGCACGACCGTGTCTTTTTGCAGAAACTCACCACCCGCATCATCGAACTCGACCGTGGCAGCGTCTACGATTGGGCATGTGATTACCCGACCTTCCTCGAACGCAAAGAAGCTATGCTCGAAGCCGAGCAAACGCAGAATGCCCTCTTCGATAAAAAACTCGCGCAGGAAGAAGCCTGGATCCGCAAAGGCATTGAAGCCCGCCGCACCCGCAACGAAGGACGTGTGCTCGCGTTGAAAAAATTGCGTCAGCAACGCTTTGAGCGCCGTGAACTGCTTGGCAAAGTGAAAATGCAGATTGGCACGGAAAAACGTTCGGGCAGGCTGGTGATCGAAACCGAGAACATCAGCTATGCCTACGGCGAGAAACCCATCATCCGCAACTTCACCACCACCATTCAACGCGGAGATAAGATCGGTATCGTCGGCGCGAATGGTTCGGGTAAGACCACGCTGTTGAAACTGCTCATGGGTCAACTGCAACCGCAGACGGGTGAAGTCCGCCACGGCACGAATCTCGACATCGTCTACTTCGACCAACTGCGCACGCAACTCGATGAATCTAAATCCGTGCTCGACAACGTCGGGCAGGGACGTGACACCGTTACCATCAATGGGCGCGCGCGCAACCTGATGGGTTATCTCGAAGATTTTCTTTTCACGCGAGATCGCGTCCGCGCGCCGATCACAGCGCTTTCGGGCGGCGAGCGCAATCGCCTTCTGCTCGCGCGTCTCTTCGCCATGCCCACCAATCTGCTCATCCTCGACGAACCCACCAACGACCTCGACATCGAAACCCTCGAAATTCTCGAAGACCTGTTGCTCGACTACGAAGGCACGCTCCTGCTCGTCAGTCACGACCGCGCATTTTTGAATAACATCGTCACCAGCACTTTGATACTGGATGGCTCTGGCGATGTGAAAGAATTCATCGGCGGATACGAAGACTGGAAGAAGCAACTCGACGAAGTGCCCGCCTCAAAAACTACAACGAAGCCTGCTACAATAACCCAAACAGAATCCAAGTCTGATAGCAAACCCGCCGTCCGCAAGTTAAGTTACAACGAGAAACGTGAACTCGAAGAACTGCCAAAACGCATCGAAGCTCTGGAAACCGAACAGCGTGAACTGAATCTAAAAATGGAAGCACCCTCCTTTTATCAACAGGAAGGCGCGATCATCACACAAGCCGTCGAGCGACTCGAACAAATCCAAAAAGAACTCTCCCAAGCCTACGAGCGCTGGGGAGAGTTAGAAGGGTAATCTTGAGGTGACAGTCACTTTCAAAGTGACTGTCACCTTTTTATTTTCTCACATGCCCATCCCCAACGATGACCCACTTATAAGTAGTCAACTCTCTTAACGCCATCGGACCGCGTGCGTGAAGTCGTTGCGTTGACACTGCAACCTCTGCGCCCAGACCGAGTTCGGTTCCATCTGTGAATCGAGTACTGGCGTTGACGTAGACCGCCGCCGAATCGACTTCAGCGATGAAGCGTTGAGCGTGCTCGTCGGTGCGGGTGAGAATTCCATCCGAGTGGGCGGTGCTATGCTTGGCGATGTGCTCAATGGCTTCATCCAAGCCTTCAACGACTTTTAGCCCAAGCACAAGCGAAAGCCATTCGGTGTCGAAATCTTTTTCGCCAGCAGGGTGGATGGATTCATGTTGTAGCAAAGCCATTGCTTTTGATTCAGCGCGAAAAGTGACTCCTGCCGGGGCGAGGTGTTCCACCACACGCGGTAAAAATTCTCTGGCTACATTTTGATGAACCAAAACCGTATCAAGCGCATTGCACACACTGGGACGTTGGGTCTTGGCGTTGTGAATGATTTTCAATGCAGCGTCCTGGTCGGCAGTATCGTCAATGAAGAGATGACAAATGCCAATGCCGCCGGTGATGACGGGGATGCGGCTGTTCTCGCGGCAGAACTCATGCAAGCCTGCGCCTCCGCGCGGGATGATCATATCGACATAATCGCGCAGGTGCAACAGGTCGAGCACCAGCGCACGGTCGGGGCTGTCGATGAATTGGATCGCGTCAGCGGGAACGTCACTGGAAGCAAGCGCTTTTTGCAGGGTTGCGATCATGGCGCGATTGGTGTTCAAGGTTTCACTGCCGCCGCGCAAGATGACGGCGTTTCCGCTTTTGATGGCAATGCCCGCCACATCTACAGTGACGTTGGGACGGGCTTCGTAGATTACGCCTAACACGCCCAATGGCACGCGCTGTTTGCGGATGTGCAGTCCGTTTGGTTGCGTAGATTCTTCGAAGATTTCACCGACGGGGTCGGCAAGGTCTGCCACGAGGCGCAGGCTGTGAGCGATATCTGCCAGGCGGGCTTCGTTCAATTGCAGGCGGTCGATCATGGCGGGGGCAAGCCCTGCCGCTTTGGCAGACTCCACGTCGCTCAAATTTGCGGCGAGGATTACGGTCTGGTCGGCGAGTAAGGCGTCGGCTAGAGTATGAAGCGCGGCGTTCTTTTGAGTCGTGTTCAAGCGGGCAAGTTTCCGTGAAGCAAGGCGGGCGCGTTTTCCGAGTTCGGTAAGCATAATAATTCCTTGAGAAAAATTTACCGCGAAGTTCGCTAAGGGCGCTAAGAAGAACTTTAAAATCTTTGCGTTCTTTGCGTGCTTGGCGGTTAAGTGTTTACAAAATTACCAGATCGTTTCTGTGAATCACTTCGTCGCCGTAATCATAGCCAAGCAGCGACTCGATCTCGTCCGAGTGATGACCGCGCAGACGGAGGAGGTCGGCGCTGGAGTAGGTGGTGATTCCGCGTGCCAGTTCGCGCCCGGTCGTGTCGAGGACGCGCACCGTGTCGCCGCGATCAAAATCACCAGTGATGTCCGTCATGCCGATGGGTAGAAGACTGCCACCTTTTTTCAGCGCGGACGCTGCGCCATCGTTGACCGTGATCTGCCCTGGCGAGAGTCTGCCGGAAAGGATGTAGCGTTTGCGGCTTTCGAGCGCGGAGATGACCGGCATGAAACGCGTGCCGAGTTTTTCACCGTCTGCGAGACGGGAGAGGATGTTCGCTTGGTTGCCTTGGGCAATGACAACCGTCGTACCGGAACGACGCGCAAGGTCGGCGGCTTGCAATTTGGTGAACATGCCGCCTGTGCCAAGTTTTGTGCCGCTGCCGCCCGCCGAGTCCCAGACCTCTTGCGGAATTTCAGGCGAGTCGATTACGTCCACCAATTTAGCGTCGGGATTGTTGCGCGGATCGGCAGTGAATAGACCTTGCTGGTCGGTGAGCAAAATTAACAGATCAGCTTCGACCACGTTGGCAACCAGTGCAGATAGATTGTCGTTATCGCCCACGCGAATCTCTTCGGTGGCGACGGTGTCATTCTCGTTGATGATGGGAATGGCACCATGTGCGAGCAGGGCTTCGAGCGTGCTGCGGGCATTGAGGTAGCGACGACGGTCGGCAAGGTCCGCGCGGGTGAGCAACACTTGGGCGATGGTGCTGCCATACAATCCAAAGACTTGCTCGTAAATTGCCATCAGTCGCAGTTGACCGATAGCCGCCAGCATTTGTTTTGCGGGCAAGCCTTTTGGGAGTTGCGGGTGACCTAACTTTTCCCGTCCCGCCGCGATGGCGCCAGAGGAGACAAGGATGACTTGATGTCCATTGTCTTGCAGGTGATGGATCTGCCGGGCAAGGTCAACGAGAAAAGGCGCGGAGATTTTTTTCGTGCCAGCCGTAAGGGTGGAGGTTCCGAGTTTGATGATGATGAGCATGGGGGAGTGAGTAGTGAAAAGTGAATTGTGAATAGTGGGCTAGTTTACCCCAGGTTGCGGGAAGTTTAACCGCAGAGTTGCAGTTGTGAATTTATGCCTTTCCCCGAAAGCCTTACCTAACAGTAGACGATGGACTCTTGACTATGGTCTGTGGTTTATCGTCCATCGTCTGCTGTCGATTGAAATTTATCCGCTCA
Organism: Anaerolineae bacterium; assembly: GCA_017303735.1. The sequence goes on along the minus strand of JAFLCF010000032.1, from coordinate 6,522 downwards.
TCAAACTCAGGTAAACGGTGTGACTGCGGCTGCTGTAGCCTGCACGAATCGTTTTTTGATTGACAATGTATTCATCGAGCATCACGGTCCGCCCATCGTCACCGATCTTTTCGATGGTACTGGTCTTTCCATTTGGAACACAAACTACTGTGACCTGTTCATCGGCAACAATGCCAAGGTTCGCAAAGTTTTCAACCACACGTTGGAGGGTTTTTCTTTCTTCAGATTGCATCATGGTTTCCTTTATTGGGCATTCTGGGCAAGGATCTTTTGCAGCTCAGCTTCGGCGTCGTGCGGGTTGATGGAGAGCACGAAGGTCCATTCGCTGATGAATGTCTTTTGAATGCGTTTCATAAGGTCGCGGTCATAATCGCCCCAGGTGCGTTGCTTACGAATAGCAGACATATCTCTCAAGGCACGGCATAATGATTCGGCGCTGCCATCTTTGAGAAGGTCGAGCAAAAATTGGTTGCGCTGACGGCGATCTACCGGCAAGGCTTCGGGGGTGCTATTGAGCATGGCAAATAACTTTTGAAAATCATCGGGGCTTTTGGGGTAACGCAAACGCATGTTAATGTTTTCATCGGCAGGCACCCAAATGGTCAGGTCGCCGATCTGAATCATATAGTACAGCACGCTTTGTTCCCCGAAGGAGCGCTGTTCGATGGTCTTGACCTGACCTAAACCGTGGGTGCAATGGACAACCCAATCATCAACCTTGAATTCCATACGGGCTCCTTTGTATTGCAGTGAGGGGAAAAAGAAAAGCGCCAGTCCGACAAAAGGACAGGCGCTTGGACACGGTCAATCTGTTATGTTGAAGTGATTATATCACCGATGGACTCAGGCTTGCGGCTCCTTGAGATAGTTCTCAGCCATCTTTGCCTTGTATTTCTTTACCTCCGAACGGACAGCCGGGTTGAGGTTGAACGTCAGCAGGTAGAGCATGTAATAGATCTCGCGCACGGTTAAGATGGGCTCTTTTCTAATGAATTGATTGAATTGTTCGGGATCGGCACCGATGGTAATGAGATCATCCATGGCTTCAGAGTACAGGTCTTTCTTGACCCGTTCATAGGCATCCAGAATGGTCGCATCTTGATTCATGCTTAACTCGCCCTTTACTTCATGGTCATTCTCGATCTCTTCCAATATCCATGCGGCGTGGAGTGGCCATTGTTCTGTGAGCAATATCCAGCGGATGATCTTTTCATGATGCTGAAAGTTGGGAGGGAGCAGTAGGCGGACAAAACGATAGATATTCACGATCCTTTTAATCTTGCGTGGATTCTTCGCAATATCGTCGACGCAGCGTTTGAGGGCATCTCGTTCTGGTTTGGTGAATGTGACCGGCACCGCTTCGGTTCGGGTTGGAGGAACAGGCTGTTCTGTAGGTGATGAAGCGGGTCTTGTCGGCTCAACAGCAGGCTCTTCCTTTTTCACTTCCCGAACGAATTCGTTTGTATTTAGTTCCTCATCTTCTTCGCGGAACTTGGCTTGTACCTGCTCTTTTTCTTCCTTGCTCCATAGCAATGAGTCGATGTATTTTCCGACGTCTGTTCTGTTTGCGGGTGGAATGACAAAGGGTAATTGCACGATCTTATCGAGATATTCGTAGCCATTGATGCCCGCCTTGACCAGCACGCTGCCGTAATTCTCTTCGATGGCACGAACGATGACACGCGCATCAATGCCGAGGAATACGACGAAGGGAGAACCATCGCGGTCGGCGAGCAGGAGCATGACGGCTTGCAGTACTTCCACGGCTTTGCGATGTTCACAGCGATCAAGGTCGTCGATAAAAAGCACGACGCGGGTCTGACGATTTTTATTTCGGCTCTCAAGCAGTTGGCTGATGAACCCGATCTCGGCTTTGATATCTGCCATGATGCCGATCTGGTCACGGAAATCGGGTTTGGAGGCGAGCTTTTGCAGGTTTGCGGCTTGTGACATGAACACCGTGTCGCCGAACTCGCGCAAAGCAGACCATAAAATGGGTAAAGTTGCCAGTAACGAACCGCCAATCACAGAGACACTCACTGCCTGCCCGGCTGTATTCATTGCGGTCCATGCGGTTTGGATGTTGGAAAAATCGGTCAGCAGACTGATGAGCAGACCGGGAATGGCATAAAATAAAAATACACCCAGCGCCTTCGGAAATAGTTTCCGTACCGCTTTGGATAGGCGGTAGATGTGTGTGCGTAGACCGATGTTCTTCTCCACCTCTTTGTATAAATGCGTGACCAAACTTGCCCAAAGATGTTCACTGCCCGAATACACCCAGGCGTTAAATTCGATCACGATTGTATCTACCTGCTTTTCAGGTGTTTTACTGAAGCGGCTTGCTAACGCATCGATTTGCCGTTTGAACCACGAGCCTTGATTCTCCGGTTTGCGCGTCAGCCCTTCTTTGACCTTCTTCATTAAGAAAGATTTTCCAGAACCCCATTGCCCATAGACGCCGATGGTGATGGGGGTTTTTGCTTCCGGGTTTTTGATTAATGTTACGAATGCATCGGCAAAGCGCGAGTGATTTAACTGGTCGGCGCCGCTGGCTTGATCGGTGCTGACGCTGAAGAGTTTGCCTACTTCTACAGGTTGTGCGGCACTTTCTTCGTCTGAAATAGCACCTTGTTCTTCAGCAGGAATGTTGCTTTGAGCGACTTTCGACGTCTGGCTTTTTCTGTTGAAACGAAAATTTTCGAATACACTTTGATTTACTCTCTCACTTGCCTGTAAATATTCATTTTGCAGCTCAGTTAGGAATGGCTCTTTGCCGCTGTTTTCAGAAACTATCTGCATGGTATCTGCGTAGTTTTGCCCGCGTAGAAGATAGCTTTCCTCTCTGCCTTTTTCGTTCCATTCCAGAGCAAGGTTTTGCAAACGAGAGCTGGCTTCGAGCCATTCAGGGTCGGTTCGTAAGGCTTCCAGCACTTTGGCGAAACTAGATTCAAAATCGTCTTGCTCTCTCATATATACCCAGTTGATGCTGGCTACTTCAGTCGGCACATCCTGATATTCAACTTCGCGATGGAGGATGGGGATGATGCGTTTTCCATTGGCTCTCGCAAAACTAATTTCCTGTTTTATGGTTTCAGCTCTCATGGCGTCTGGGCTTAATATGACGACGAATGCGCTGGAGTTTGCAACGCCTTTTTCGACCTCTCTCTGCCAATCTGCCCCCGGAGCTAGCTGCTCCCAATCGATCCAAACCTCTATGTTGTCAGCCATTAAACGGTCAACAAGCCGTCGGGTAAACTCTATATCTTTTCGAGAATAAGAAATAAATACTTTTGTAGATTGTCTCTCTGCCATATTGCCTCTTGTTGGACTACTATAAACTATATTTACGAGACGAGCATCATTAACCTTGCTTCAATATCCTGCCACGGTGCAGATAGATCCACACTTTCAACGTGGATGGATATATCTTGTAATTGGATTCGTTGCGAAATGTTCTTCGAGGTGGTAGAGGGGTAGAGCAAAATCCCTTCGGCGCGGCGGTGCTGTTCGGAGAGATGTTCCTGTGTTTTCAAATAAGCATACAGTTGATACAGGTGCGACGAGTCAAATTCCTGTTTGCCCCACGGGGTTTGGATCAAGCTGTGTGCGGTGAACTTGGTGTCGATGATAAAAATTTTCCCCGAAGTTATATTTTCCAAAACCAAGTCAGGGCGCATGACCGGCAGAAGGTCGTTGGAAAAAGCCTCGTGCCAATGTAAATGTTTCTGGGCAGAAACAGCCCACCCCTTAAGGTTGAGCCGATAAAAATTCACCACAAAACGCTCATAGATGGAGTGCAAGGTCAGGGCTTCGACATCCAATGAGGGTTGTAATTTTTCCCCGTTGGCATTCGTTGGCAAATGGCGCTGCACTACCAGATCACAGATCGCCAGCATGAGGCGATAATCTTGATCGTCGCGTTCGAGGATTTGCCTGCGCGTGAGGTTGGGCGTGAGATCGAGCAGGTCAACGCCTTCGAGCGCATGAAAAAGAGTCTGCAAGTGATGACGCAATTCGCGGGCTTCATTTTTGTTCGCACCAAAATTTCCAGTGCGGATGAGATGAAGAACCGTGCTACGGATGATCTGATTCTTGAGTGTGTTCTGGTGATAGGGCTGATACTCACACCAAGCCTGACCCTGCTCGAACGCACGGCGCTTCAGACTTTCAGAGAAGTTGACTCTGCCACGAATGGCTTTGATCGCCCCGTGAGCTTGAGTGTATCCGCGCCCCAGCCCCACGCGCAGACGCTGTCGCAGCAATTTGATAAGCATGAGCGCAAGCAGAGAGTCGAGCGTGGGGGCATGGTCGATCTCAGCGAGCGTCGTGACTTTGACATCAGGCAACTCGTTCCACGCATACAACAACATATGCCAGAGATTACGGATCGGGATTCCGTACTCGGTGGTGAAGGTGGGTGGAGGTTGGACGGTGGAGGACATGGTTTTCTGACGATAGACGATGGACGATCTTCCATCGTCTGCGGTCTATGGTCTATCGTCGCTCTATTAAGCCAGCAACTCGCGTTCGGCGTCTTCGGCTTTCTTGGGGTTATCGAACCAGTATTCTTTGAGCAATGGCACGATCTCGGTGCGGACAATACTGCGATACCAGGCTTCATCTAATTTAGCAAAAGAATCGTCTTTGGGACAAAAATAACTGTGACCGATCTGATAATTTTCGCCCAACATCGGGTCGGCTTTGATGGCGCGATTAAGTGCGGACATGCGCTGTGTGATCCGTTCGACGAGGCGCGCTTTCATTTCATGCTCCAGCAGCCAATCGCGGAAGATCTCACTTTCAAACTGCGGTTGCAGAGTGAAGAAGGCAAAACGCCGTCGCAGGGCATAGTCCACGAGGGCGAGGGAGCGGTCAGCGAGGTTCATCAACCCGATGAGGTAGACATTGGCTGGAATGTAAAACCGCGCTTCATTTTTTGTTTGATAGACCAATGGCACCGAGTGTTCTTCGCCGCGTTTGTCGTGCTCGATGAGCATGAGCAACTCGCCGAAAATTTGACTCAAATTCCCGCGATTGATTTCGTCAATGATGAAGACGTATTCACGGTCGGGGTCATTTGCGGCGCGTTGACAGAATTCATAGAACACGCCGTTCTGCAAACCGAACGAGCCGTTTTTTTCAGGGATGGGACGATAGCCGCGCACAAAATCGTCGTAAGAATACGATTGGTGAAATTGCACCATTTCACAACGGGCGGGGTCACTTGTTTGCATGAGCGCATATGCCAGTTTGCGGGCGAGGAAAGTTTTGCCTACACCGGGTGCGCCTTGCAAGATGAGGGCTTTTTTGGTTTGCAGGCGTTCAAGAATTTCAATGGCTTGCTCTTCGCTCAAGAATGCGCCTTCTGCGAGCAAGGTTTCGAGGCTGTAGGGTTGGGCATTCGTCTTGGCGCGATAAGCACGTTTGGGTTCAGCGACCAATTTTGTCCTCGCATTTTGGTAGCCCCAAGCCTCCAACGATAACTCAGGGAAGGATTTCTTTGTTGATGAAAATTGTTTGATAGTCTCGACGTAGAACTTGGAATTCAAGCCTTTTGCGGGCAGTTCAAGTTTCAAGAGGGCGCGATTGGTTTCATCCAAATTGATGAAGGTATGCGGATTGATCCAGAAAAGACCCATCGTCAGATTGATGTTCGCGCCTTTTACTTTCATCGCTTCATCGAAAGCTTTCAAAAATTCGCGGCTCTTGAGTGGAGATCTTTTGAGCGCGAGGTGAAAGACGCGCCAGAGTTTGGCGATGTCCTCTGCGCCGCGTGTGGCTTTGGTGGTGAAGAACCACGATTTGCGATTATCAAGGATGGGAATGCCGTTCAGGTCTTCGGGTAGGTCGCTTTTGAGTTTGAAGAACTGTTTGATTCGGGCAAGAATATGAATGCGCTGGTCGTATTGAATGCGGCGATTGAACACACCAAAGAAGGTGAAAGGGTCGATCTCTTTGAGCGGATAGCGAATGCCCGCCTTGTTTTTGTCATTCAACGGGGTGATGACGAAGCCATCCCGCCGCAGGGTTTCGAGGAAGGCAATTAAATCTCCCTGCCGGTTCTGCCAGTGGACGAGTTCTCTGGCGAGTTCCTGATAGAGAGGAATCCAGGTGAATTGGTTGGTTACATAGCGTGCTTTGGAGGCGGGATTCAAACTTTGAAGTCCTTATGCGACGGCAGACGGCTGACCGCGGTCTATGGTCTGCCATCTATCGTCAAATATTACTGGTAAATATCCTCTTCATCTTCCACGGCAGGCGGCGGGGAGCCGAGGTCGTAATTCCAGACGCCGCTTTCTTTCATGGCGGAAGCGACATCGTAAGGCGTGGGCTGGAATTCGTAGTTTTGTTTTTCCACGAATTCGAGGATGAGTTTATGCGGCGGACGTTCCACCTTGAAACTCTTTTGCACATGGTTGAGGAAGTATTTTGCGCTTTCGTTGGATATTTCGAAGATGCGCGCGATTTCCTCGAAGGCTTTGATCTTGTCTTTGGGTGTCATCGGATACTTTTTAAGTC
>JAFLCF010000319.1 GCA_017303735.1 Anaerolineae bacterium | reverse complement strand
ACTCAAACCAGAATCTGCCACAGTAAAACCTGTTACAGGCGAGTCACCGTATATGGGCTTGCGTTACTTCGACACCTCCGATGCGGACTTGTTCTTTGGGCGAGAGGCATTGACCGCTGAACTGTTAAAGCGCGTCAAAAACGAAACCTTCCTTGCTATAGTCGGCGCATCAGGCAGCGGAAAATCATCTGTGGCGCGAGCGGGACTCATCCCAGTATGGAAAAAGGAAAATGAACGGGGAATTATTCATATTATTACCCCCACCACCCACCCTCTGGAAAGCCTTGCATCAAGTTTGACCCGCGACTCAGAATCCGTTACAGCGACCTCCACGCTCATGGATGATATGAACAGGGATGTTCGCAGTTTGCGGTTGTATGTAAAGAAGACTCTTGGGGAAGCGAAATTATTATTGCTGGTTGACCAATTCGAAGAAACTTTCACCCTGTGCAAGGACATAGACGAACGCAAGGCGTTCATCGAAAACTTATTATCGCTTGCGGACGAAAATGGAAGCACGCGCGTGGTCATCACCCTGCGAGCGGATTTTTACCATCACTGCCTTGAATTCGAAGGCTTGCGCCTGACGCTGGAAAAACATCAAGCCAACCTCGGCGCGATGACCCAGGATGAGTTACGGGAAGCCATTCTCAAACCTGCCGAAACCAACGGTTGGGACTTTCAACCCGGCTTGGTGGACTTGATCTTGCAAGACATCGGAACAGAACCAGGTGCGTTGCCTTTGCTCTCGCATGCCCTGCTGGAAACTTGGAAGCGTAGGCAAGGACACACACTAACATTGCAGGGTTACCACAACGCGGGTGGCGTGAAGAAAGCCATCACGCAAACTGCTGAAAACGTATATGACAAACTCTCAAAAGAAGAACAAGGTATTGCTCGCAATATATTTTTGCGACTGACAGAACTCGGCGAAGGGACACAAGACACTCGCCGCCGCGTGAAAATGGATGAACTGGCACAAAGCAAAGAACAAGGCAGCGCGGCAAAAGTGCTAAAAACCCTGGCAGATGCCCGCCTTTTGACCACCGAAGAGGACAGCGCCGAAGTAGCACATGAAGCCTTAATACGCGAGTGGGGAACCCTGCGCAAATGGCTGGACGAAGACCGTGAGAGCCTGCGCACCCACCGCCACCTCACCGAAAGCGCGGGGGAATGGCAAAGAAGAGGAAAAGAAGCCAGCGAGTTATACCGTGGCGCAAGGTTAAAGCAATTGCAGGATTGGGCGAAAAAACACGGAAAATCTCTCAGTCCATTAGAAATAGAGTTTTTGCAAGCAAGTAAAAGCGCGAGTACACAAGAACTCGTAAGATGGTTCACTTTAGCTGGTATAAGTATAATTTTGCTAATCGGGGTCATACTTGCACAATTAGGTTACTTTAGCCGTTTGATGTATCAACCAATAGATATGTCGAATAATTATTGGGTAACTATCCCCGCAGGCGAATTTCAAATGGGCAGCGAAAACGGGCAACCTACAGAAAGACCAATACATAGTATATATTTAGACTCATTCCAGATAGGAAAGTTTGAAATAACCAACAATCAATACAATCAATGTATTCGTGCAAAAATTTGCAGCGGTCAACTGGTTACAGAAAAACTTAATCATCCCGTAATCAATGTAAACTGGTACGAGGCTGAAATGTATTGTTCATGGGTAAATGGACGCCTACCTACGGAAGCAGAATGGGAAAAAGCAGCAAGTTGGGACACTGAATCACAAACAAAACGCACCTACCCTTGGGGTGAGATTCCAGACTGTTCATATGCCAATTATTACGGAAAAGGTGTAAGAAGTGATGTATGCGTTGGCGATACTACCTCTGTAGGTAGTTATGAAACTGGAAAAAGCCCATATGGCGTATATGATATGGCAGGAAATGTTTGGGAGTGGACAAACGATTGGTATGATGAAGACTACTATCAAAACTCACCCGCATCAAACCCTCAAGGCGCTGACACAGGCGAATATCGTGTTTTACGAGGTGGCTCTTGGGATGCAAGTCCTGATGTCGTCCGTTCTACTAATAGATTTTTTTATACGCCTGCAAACACATTCAGTTTAGTTGGTTTTCGTTGCGCCCGAACACCATAATCATCCACAAATACAGCGAAGCTCTCATCTATTTGGATAGAGACGTTTGTAATTCGGTACTTGTAAAAGGTCCCATATGTAGACTGTTTTAATATCAATGTTTCAAAGAACCCATCGCCGCAATCTGAGCAGTTTCAAATATAATAGGGGAAATTTCATATCAAAGGAAGATTCATGACCGAACACGTCAGCGTTTCAAAAATATCAAACTACGTTGGGCAAGACGTCGTCCTCAAGGGCTGGGTTTACAACCGCACAGACAAGGGCAAGCTAGTCTTTTTGCTCGTGCGTGATGGCTCGGGATTCATCCAGTGTGTCGCCTTCAAAGGCGACCTGACGCCCGAACTCTTCGAGACCATCTCCAAACTGCCGCAGGAATCGTCGGTCATTATCACCGGCTCCGTCCGCGAGGATAAGCGCGCTCCCGGCATTCCCGGCGGGTTCGAGGTCGGCATCAAGGACCTGCAGGTCGTCCAAGCCGCAAATATGGATTACCCGATGGCGCTCAAAGACCACGGCGTAGACTTTGCGCTCGACAACCGTCACCTGTGGATTCGTATGCAGAGTCAGTGGGCGATCTTGCGCGTGCGTGTGCGGGTCATGTCGGCTGTCCGCGAGTATTTGGACGGTCAGGGCTTCTTCAACCTCGATACGCCCATCCTGACTCCCGCCGCCGCTGAAGGCACCACCACCCTCTTCGAGACCGAATACTTCGACGAAGGCTCCGCTTTCCTGGCGCAAACCGGTCAGCTTTACAACGAGGCGAATATTTTCGCGTTTGGGAAAGTCTACTGCTACGGTCCCACCTTCCGCGCGGAGAAGTCCAAAACGCGTCGCCACTTAACCGAGTTCTGGATGCTCGAACCCGAGATCGCTTTCTGCGACCTCGACCAACTCATGGACATCGAAGAAGGTCTCATCACCCACATCGCCAAGTCCGTGTTGAAAGATTGCTCCGCCGAGTTGAAATTCCTCGGGCGCGATTTGAGCAAATTGGAAAGCATCACCGGTCCGTTCCCGCGCATGTCCTATGACGATGCCGCGAAGTACCTGATCGACCTCTACGAAAAAGAGACCGACCCCGAACGCAAAGAATTGCTCAAATTCGAATGGGGCATGGACTTCGGCGCTCCGCACGAGACCGAGATCACCAAGTTATACGACAAGCCTGTGTTCGTGTATGGCTATCCGTCCGCGGTCAAAGCCTTTTACATGGAACCGTGGCCCGACCGCCCCGAAGTCTGCAAATCAGTGGACTTGCTCGCCCCCGAAGGCTACGGCGAGATCTGTGGCGGCTCCGAGCGCATGAGCGACCCCGATAAATTGCTGGCACGCATTCAACACGAAGGTCTGCCTGAAGAAGCGTTCAAGTGGTATCTGGAGCTGCGCAAGTACGGCTCCGTCCCCCACGCGGGCTTCGGCATGGGCACCGAGCGCGTCACCGCCTGGATGTGCGGCATCGAACACATCCGCGAGGCGATTCCGTTCCCGAGAACGATCAAGAGAATTTACCCGTAGTCGTAAGAAGTACACAAGTAAAACATCATTACCTCCGAATTTAATTTGGGACGCGGACGAGCGCGGATTTACGCGGAAAAGGATTAAAAAAATCCGCGTCTTCAGCGTTTATCCGCGTCCCATTTGCTCTTAAAAAAGAACTCACCCACGAAAAAATTAATTTCGAGGTGAGTCATTTTTTATATCAAAGACTTATCTATTTGCCTACTTATTTACTCTTCCCTAGGGAATAACGATCACCTGCCCCACAAAAATCAGGTTGGGATTGGTCAAATTCGGGTTGATCGCTTTGATCGCGTCCACGGTCACGCCGTATTTTTGAGCTATGGTGCCGATGGTATCGCCTTGTTTGACGGTATGTTTGCGGGTGGAAGAAGTCGCATTGTTGGTGGTGCTGTTGTCCGTAACAACCGGCTTGGAGATGGTCGGCACAGGGATGGTCAACTTGGTGCCGTCTGCCAACAAGGAGGGATTGGCGTTGAGCAATTCATCGAGTGTGATCTTATATTTCTCTGCCACCGACTTGAACGTG
>JAFLCF010000318.1 GCA_017303735.1 Anaerolineae bacterium | reverse complement strand
AGACACTGCCCCACCAATGGGATGGCTGCCAAAAAGGACGTGACCATCGTCATAGGGGCAAGAAACGCCGCCAAGGCATACACAGTGCGGGTGTAATTTCCGCCGCCACCGAAGAACATTGCTAAAAAATTTTGAAGCCCACCGGAGATGGCAAGATTGATGACGCTGGCAAAGGGAGTGATCACCGCGGCGAAGATGGTGATGAAAATCAGCATGGAGGTATCGCCGGAACGAAATAGTTCCTGAAGTTCAGGTTCACCCATTAGCTCGATAATTTGCGGGTTGAACATCAATTGCAGCGGAACTGCCAATGCCGATACAAAGCCTGCAATCGCGATCCATGAAAACGCACGTCTGAGCCCTATGTTTGGGTCGATCAACAAATCGGCATACGATTTTTCATCCTGCGCCATCAACGCCGTTCCCCACACATCAAGAGTCGAATAGGTTCGGGCAGGCTTTTTCGAGCGTGACAACATCGAGTTGTCTTCGTATTTTGCAGGGTCGTACTCCCACACTTTTTCCTTCGGCTTGGTGAAGGACTGGGATTCATACACTGGCTCAAATTCGGAGGAGGCGTAAGGTTTTTGATCCTCTTCGAAGTTGTAAGCAGAATAAGCTGGTTGAGACTTGGGCTCATTCTTAACGATAGGCGGTGCGGGTTCAGGTGGTTTGGGCGATGCAACTGGAGCACGACTACGAAGCATTTGTAATGCTTTCATCACCTGCGGTTGACCTGGATTCTGATCGAGGCAATCTTCGAGCACTTGAATGCGCCGTTCGGTTGTCGTACAAGTCTCTACGTACCAAAACCACGCTTGAATATTCGCGGGGTTGGTATTAATGAGCTCTTGTAAAATCCTTTGCGCTTCCCAACGTTTCTCTTGACGGATCAGTTGAATGGCAGTGTTCAGGTCAGACATCTTATTTCCTATTCAATTCACTCACCGAACTTAATTCCCTGCGCCAGCGGCAGATCCTTCGACCAGTTGATGGTGTTGGTCTGTCGGCGCATGTAAGTTTTCCACGCATCCGAGCCGGATTCACGACCGCCGCCGGTTTCTTTTTCGCCACCGAAAGCGCCGCCGATCTCCGCGCCCGATGTGCCGATGTTGACATTGGCAATGCCGCAATCGGAGCCGCCTGCCGAGAGGAAAGTTTCCGCTTCACGAACCGAGTCGGTAAAGATCGCGCTAGATAAGCCCTGTGGCACATCGTTGTGGATGCGAATGGCTTCTTCCACGTTGTCATATTCCAACAAATAAAGGATCGGCGCAAAGGTTTCTTTTTTGACGATCTCGGTTTGAGCAGGCATTTTGATGATGGTCGGCTCAACGAAGTTTGGTCCTTTTTCGGGGAGCATCTTGCCGCCCGCTACCACCTCGCCGCCGTCTTTAACCGCCTGGTTGATCGCCTCCATCATTTCTTCAACGGATGAATTATCCACCAACGGACCCATCAGCGTATCCGCTTCGAGCGGATTGCCAATGCGCACTTGCTTGTAGGCTTTTGCTAAACGAGTCGTCAGATCGTTCGAAATATTTTTTTCCATGATGATGCGGCGAGTGGATGTACAGCGTTGTCCGGCAGTGCCCACTGCACCAAACAGAATCGCGCGGGTTGCCATGTCGAGGTCGGCATTCTTCGAGACGATAATGGCATTGTTCCCACCAAGCTCAAGGATCGTCCGCCCGAAGCGACGCGCAACCGTTTCAGAGACATGCACACCAATTTCGGTCGAGCCGGTGAAGGAAAGGAGCGGCACACGTTTGTCATTCAACAACAGTTCACCCACATCACGCCCTGAGCCAATCACCAAATTGAAGATGCCGCTCAAGCCATGATCCGCCATCACTTTGTTAGTGATGTGCGTCACGGCAACCGCGGTCAATGGCGTGTAAGAGGAAGGCTTCCATACCACCGTGTCACCACAAATCGCAGCCAGCGCAGAATTCCAAGACCAAACCGCCACGGGGAAGTTGAATGCCGTCACCAAGCCCACGATCCCAAGCGGATGCCATTGCTCATACATGCGGTGCGACGGTCGCTCGGAATGCATCGTCAGCCCATACAACATGCGGCTCTGACCCACCGCGAAATCGCAGATGTCGATCATCTCTTGCACTTCGCCATGCCCTTCGGCGCGGATCTTGCCCATCTCAAGTGTGACGAGGTCACCCAACGGTTCTTTGAACTCGCGCAACGCATTTCCCAGATCGCGGACAAGATCGCCTCGCTTCGGCGCCGGAATCTGCCTCCACTTAAGAAAAGCCTGGTGCGCCGCTGATGCCACTTTCTCATACGTCTCTGGCGAAGCCTGCATCACCTTTGCAATCGCCTCCCCAGTAGACGGGTTGTACGAAACCAATTCCTTGCCGTTCTTATCCATCATCCAATTATCAACACCGGTGCTTGCGCCTGCATTAACAGATTGAATTTTCAATTTTTCGAGCAGAGATTTCATGGCATGTCTCCGTGATTTTTTCTCTGATTCTAGCATGGTTGGCAAATTAACTTTCAACCAATTACAATATGATTCATGAAAAGACAACTCCCCTATCATGGCTGGTGTTTTGTATGCGGGACGGATAATCCCAACAGTATCGGAATCACGATGTACGTGGATGACACGGGTGTTCTCACATCTGAATTTACATTAAGCGACAGGCATCAAGGTCCGCCCGGGCATGCGCATGGAGGGGCTTCGGCGGCGATTTTGGATGAAGTGATGGGATTGGTCGTTTGGGCGGCGGGACATAAAGTATTGGCGGCGAATATTAATGTGAATTACCGCAAGCCACTTCCGTTACATGTCCCTTTGCTTGCAGAGGCACGCATCAGCGAAGTGGGCGAAAGAAAAATTAGCAGCGTAGGGAAAATTCTGTTGCCTGATTCAACTGTCGCCGTGGAAGGAAGCGGGGTGTACGTCATCGCTACAAACTTTTTTGAAAACTCACCTTTGAACGGAGTCCATTCATGAAAACCATCGGTCTGATCGGCGGTATGAGTTGGGAATCATCGATTGAGTATTATCGCATCATCAATGAAACGGCTAAAGAAAAACTAGGCGGGCTGCATTCTGCAAAAAGTTTGATGGTGACGGTGGATTTTGCCGAGATCGAAAGACTGCAACATGAAGATCGCTGGGATGAAGCCGGGCAAATTTTGGTGAAGTGCGCACAAGACCTCGAACGCGGCGGCGCGGACTTTATTGTGTTATGTACGAACACCATGCATAAATTAGCCGATCAGATCATAAGCCATGTGAAGATCCCCTTTTTACATATCGCAGATGCCACAGCTGAGAAGATCGTTGCGGCGGGCATCAAACGCATCGGTTTGCTCGGCACACGTTTTACGATGGAACATGATTTTTACAAAGGAAGATTAATCAACAACTTTGGATTGGATGTGCTTATCCCCGAAAAAGCAGATCGAGATTTTGTGCATCGCGTGATCTACGAAGAATTGGTGTTGGGCAAGATCGTGAAATCTTCGCGTCGTGAATACATTCGCATCATGAACGAGTTGTTGGCAAATGGAGCTGAGGGAGTCATTCTCGGCTGCACTGAGATCGAATTGCTTGTCAAAGAAGGTGATTGCAACGCGCCGTTGTTCCCCACCACAAAAATCCATGCCGTTGCGGCAGTAGAGAAGGCACTGGAATGAAAAACGCTTTGCCTGTTTTTTTGCTAGCACTCGCCATCAGCGGATGCATAGCCGCACCTACAGCAGAACCCACACCCACGGCTCAGCCTCCCTATCGGATTACACCAGATGAAAACCCCTTCGAGCCGCAGGTCGAAGATGTGAGTCAACAAGTCGCCACGGTTACGATCACATCGGTCGGACTTTCAGAACGGTATGACTTTTCTCCGCCGCGCTCCATGCTCAGCCTGGTGGGGTACATGCCCAGCGTATGCAACGAACTGCGCGTGGATATTGGCGCGCCTGACGAAGAGTACAATGTGTTCATTGAAGTCTACAGCCTGATCGACCCAAACATTCAATGTGATAATGTCTTTCAGCAATTTGAAACGAGTATTCTGCTTGGAACATACTCTCCGGGCAGATATTTGGTATACATAAATGGTGCATTAATAGGCGATTTTGTTTCATATTAGTGGAACTTTTATCATCTGGTTTCGTCTCAAATAAAAGGAGTCTTTCATGAAAAAA
>JAFLCF010000317.1:845-4184 GCA_017303735.1 Anaerolineae bacterium | reverse complement strand
ATACAGTTCAAACGAGAGACACAGCTTCGAATGATCCACTTAATATTGTGACATTGTCACAAATAAAAGGTGATTATAAGCTGATGTATTTTACGGGCTATAAAGAACTGAATGGTAAGGATAGAATGGAACTTTATAATCTTGCCGAAGACCCTGAAGAATTGCATAACTTGTACTCTGAAAATGATGAGCTTAGTAAAATATTGCTTGCCGCATTGAAAACCAAGCTAGAAGAAATGAATAAACCATACTTGAAATAATCTGATAGGAATGTATGCGAAAAGGTCAAAACCCTGCCAAGTTCGTTAAAGATGTTGCACGCCCCGAGCGGATCACGGTGGCGCTGTTGAACTACATCCCATTCCTGAGCGGATTCTATGCTGAGACGTTGGATGTGCTGAAAGTCAGTTTAGAGTCCATGCGCAAAGATGCGGGCTTGCCATTTGACCTGATGATCTTCGACAATGGTTCTTGCGAAGAAGTGCGCGAGTTTTTAGTGAAAGAAAAAGAAGAGGGACGAATTCAATATTTGATTCTCTCTGAAAAGAATATGGGCAAGGGCGGCGCGTGGAATGTGATGCTGGCAGGTGCGCCGGGTGAGATCATCGCCTACACCGATGCGGATGTTCTTTTTTTACCGACTTGGCTCTCGCGCTCGGTGGAATTGCTCGAAACCTTCCCGAATGTTGGTATGGTCACGGCTCGTCCGTATCGCACCTCGCCAGAGTTGTACTCGTCTACGTTGGAGTGGGCGAAGAAAAATGCGACTCTGGATGAAGGTCGATTTATTCCATGGGAAACCTTTTTGGAATTCAATCTCTCACTTGGGCAGACCGAAGAAGAGAATGTCAAAGTCTATGCCGAAACCAGTGATTGGCGGATTCAATACAAAGGTCTCACCGCGCTTGCAGGGGCAAGTCACTGGCAGTTCACGGCGTATAAATCCACCTTGCAACAGTTTCTGCCCTTTGATATGGACAAGCCGATGGGACAAGTCCGCCAATTGGATAAGCGTATGAACGATGCTGGTTTGCTGCGATTGATGGTGAGCGAGCCGCTGGCGATGAATATGTCGAATACGCTGGGGTATTTGCGTGGGGAACTAAAGAAAGAAGAAAGAAGAAAGAAGGTAGGGATAGGGAAATGGATCTTGGAGTTGCCGCCCATTAAGAAGATGTTATTGGCGGTGTATAACAAGATTTTTAGTTGGTATTATTCTTAGTGTATGGATTATCTTTTATTACTCTTTTGGGGTGGATTAGGATTGTCATTAATTATTGGTTTGTACACCCTTATTTATAGGAGGAAAGATAGGTTTAGCTTATTAGCTGGTGTGATTACTTTAAAACCAATTTTTTCTACTGCCTATATTTTGGGTATTGCATTATTGTGGCATAAATTTGATGTGCCTCGAGTGTTTGGATATGTTGGATATGAATTAATTGTATATTTCCTGCCAGATTTTTTGCTTGGCATTATTTTAGTGACCGTCTTCCGAGACGTCTTGATGATATCTTGGTTAGCGATACTAATTTATGTAGTTGATATTTTTAGATGGCTTGGATGGTTGATTTTTCTCGCAAACTTTACAGACTATATAGGAGGCGTCGAATTAATTCAAATATCGTTCCATGGTTTTGTAGCCATCGTTATTTTAGTAATTTTGTTTTTTAAATCAAAGCAATTTGATGATGCTGAACCAGAATTATCTACTAATTAAGAAGGAACTACATGACCAAACGCATCTTCATCTCCGCCGATCACGGCATGGCAATCATCTATTTCCTGCAAAGCGACGTCGTTTCGTCTCTGCTCGAAGCAGGCGTGGAGGTCGTCGTCCTCACTGATGACGACACCAAAGACAAAATCTCACAACGTTTTGCAAAGCCGGGGCTTACTTTTGAAGGCTTACGCCTGAAACAAACCAATGACTACGCCAAAAAGGTCAGTCCGCGCCTGCAATCTTTGCTCATCTATCTGCGCCGTGTGGGTGGCTCACGCCGCATCAACACCGAAGCCATGGACAGCCACGTTTGGGAAGTGTGGGGCGAGAACGGCTGGAAGTTCCGCCTCGGGGTTTGGATTCCCTCCGCCATCATGCTTTTCTTCCTGCGGAATTTTGCCTGGGCGCGCAAACTTTTAGTGAAGCTGCAAAACCGCTTCACACCAGACCCGGGAATTTATATTGACCTATTTGACAAATACCAACCCGACATGGTCATCGCCTCTACCCCCGGTTGGCGCATGGATCGTTACCTCCTGCGTGAGTCTGCCCGCCGCGGCATTCCCAACATGACCGTCATCGTTGGCTGGGACAATTCATCCTCATACAACGTCAGCGGCGCGGATGTGCAATGGGCGACCTGTTGGTCTCAACTGCAAAAAGATGAACTGGTCTACGGCTCCGATTGGAACCCGGAGCATGTCAACATTGGCGGCATCCCTTCGTATGACGGTTACTTCCGCAAGCAATGGCTCATGCCGCGTGACGAATACTTCAAACTGCACAACCTCGACCCGAAGCGTAAGCTGATCTCGTACGCCAGCAGTTTCGTCCACTTTGCGCCGAACTTCCCGAACATCGAAGCCTTGGCAAAATTGGTTTCGTCAGATGCACTAGCTGAACCTTCGCAGTTGTTGATTCGCTTACACCCGAGCCACTTTCAAGACAAGCCGAAGATTTTTGCCGAAGAACGTCAGCGCGTTTTCGATTTGGAGAAAAAATATCCGCATGTGCATGTGGTTCAGCCGGTTGCATTGGGCGGCTCGCTCGGTTACTACGGCGGCGAAGACATGGACGAGAAGTCGTCCATGATGGCGTATTCGGATGTGTTGGTGACCGTCTATTCGACCATGCTGGTGGAGACGGCTGTCCACGATACGCCGATGATCGCCGCGACGATCGACGTCCCTGGCGGGTGGAACAAGCCCAATAAGTTCTCTCTCTCGCTTAAAGAAATTGGTGATTGGCCTACACACAAAAGATTTAGAGATGCAAAAGCGGGACGAGTAACGAGTAATGAGAGTGAATTACGTGATGCGTTGAATATGTATTTGAAAGACCGCACCATTGACTCTGCCGAGCGACGGAAATTTATTGAAAACGAAATCACCTTCACCGACGCGACAGCGGGCAAGCGTACAGCGGAGTACATTCTTCGGGTGTTGAATCAAGTGTCGGTTAAGTGAGAGGCGGGCAACTCGTCGAAGAGACGGGTTGCCATTTCATGGTAAAAATGGGGTTGGAGAAAAAATGAAACAGAAATTTCTTATAACCATTTCAATTTTGGCGATTCTTGCCTTATCTGCCTGTGGCGGCGCGGAAGCCACCCCTGAAAT
>JAFLCF010000317.1:0-656 GCA_017303735.1 Anaerolineae bacterium | reverse complement strand
GCCTACTCAACCTGCGCCTGTATCGGTTGTAGCGACTGCCACACCTGAATGCAACCAGATCCCTGCCCTTGAACCGAAGGGAACCTTGGTGAACGTTGAATTTTATAATGAAGCCTTGGGGAGTGCAAACCTAGCATTTGGTATGTTGAGCCCGAACGACAAAGGCGAATGCTATACCTATTCCTTCTCTGTGGGCAGAGGTGATATGCTCAGTGCCAAGGTGTTGGCAGGTTGTTATTGGGGCTATGCCTGGATTACTGGTGAAGAGGAATCTGTTGCCCGGTCAGGTGACAAGGTTATGTGCATCACAGATGCAGCCATTATTTATAAGGTTAAGGTTACAAAAGAATCTGTAGATTTTAGATAATGGTCCAATGAGTAAAGCTGGCTCTATGTTCCTGTTTTATTTCTCGATCTCACTGGCGATCTGTTCCAGCGCTCTTTATCATTTTGTGGCAAAGAGTACGCCCGCTAATGTGAACTTCACGGTTTCGCTTTTGGTCACCTATGGGGTTGCTTTTGTAGCGACTTTGCTCACTTTCTTTTTCTTCCCTACTTCAAATGTTGTGGCGGAACTAAAACAACTTAATTGGGCAAGTGTTGGGCTGGCGGTGGCTGTGATGGGCATCGAATTTGGTTATTTGTTGATGTATCGT
>JAFLCF010000316.1 GCA_017303735.1 Anaerolineae bacterium | reverse complement strand
TGAAGAAGGCGGCACACTCGAATCCGCCTATCAAGTCTTCCTGCGTCGCGGCGCGGATTTATCAAACCGCCCCATTGCTCCGCTCATCATCCGCGAACCGATCACCTTGCAACCCGAAGACCACGTAGCCAAAGCCACCGCCATTCTCATCAGCAAACAGATCCGCTTGCTGCCCGTCGTCAAAGACGGACGTTTACTCGGCACTGTGTCTCGTGCCAATATCTGTGAAGCCGTTGTCGGAACTCTATAACATGGCAGAGATGATTCCCACTCGTCGTGTCATCACTGAAGCCGAAGCGACCAACAAAAAACTTGGTCATGAAAATCTTGGCTTCCTTTCGCTTTCACATGGCTTCCTCCCCATCGAACAGCCGCGCCTTACATTGCCAAAGTCTCATGAGATATGGGACGAAGTCGCTGCAGAGTTGCCGGAACTTTTCCGCACTCTCGGCTTGCGCCGTCGTTTGGATGAAATGCCAATTCTCGATGCGAGTGAAGCGTCCCTTCCTGATAATGACCTCTATCGCGCCGCATCCATTCTCGGCATCTTCGCGCACACCTATCATTATGTAGAACCGAAAGCCTACACCGCCGTGCCCGACTCTGTGCTCATTCCGTGGGCAGAGGTCAGCCGCCGTTTGCATCGTCCCGCCCCGCACTTATCCATTATTGATCTCAACATCTACAACTGGCGTTTGGTCGACCCGAAGGGTCCCGTTGTGATGGAAAATATGCAATTGTTGATTCCCATCGTGGGCAATGGGGACGAATGCCGTTTTCAATCCACGCCGAATGAGATCGTTGCCCGCTTCACGCCACTGATCGACATGGTCATCCGCGCGCAAGAAGCTGTAGTAGCCGATGACCGCCTCGCGCTTAAACGCGAGCTGACTCTCCTCTCAGACTCCTTCAACGAGTTGACCTATTCTTCCTTTATGAAGGTCAACCCAAACGCCTATCACCCACTCTACGTGGACCCGGTCGTTTGGGGCAAGACCGTCGCACCCATTGCGACACCTTATCAACCCGGCACCTCCATCCCCGGACCCAGCGGCACCGCCCTGCCCAACTTCACCCTCATGGATATTTTCTTTGGGCGCGGCACCTATGGCACCAACATCGGTCACGAAACCGACCGCATCCGCGCCTGGTTCCCGCCGCATTGGCAAGCCTTCCTCAACGCCGCTCAAGAGATCTCCGTCCCTGAATACGTGCGCCGCGTAGACGATGCCGAACTGACCGGCTTATTCCAACAAGCCATGGACGCATATTCCGGCGAAACCGGTTTACTCGGTCGCCATCGTCTCAAAGCATATGGATTCCTAGACCTTTCTTTTAAAGCAGGTCGCAGCCGCACCCTCGGTGGTTTCGATGGCGGCTTCGAAGACCGTCTTTGGGACCGCATGGATGATGAACTCGAGAAGGCGCGTCAGGAACGTTATGTCAAAACGCCTGCCACTTGTCATTTCGTGCGCGTCAAAAAAGTGGAGCCGCTCACAAAAGATGGCATCATGCCAGCCAATCGTGTCGTGTTGGATACGACCGGCACCGGCTTGAGATATCAGCCCGGGGACCGTTGCGCAATTCTTCCGGAGAATGATCCGGAGCTTGTCCAAAAAACCTTGGATGCACTGCACGCCACCGGCGACGAGCCTATCCCGCTCAATGCGGTTTGGCGCACCGCCGTTCAACTGCGTGATGGTCATCAGACCTCAGTCATTTTGTCGCTGCGCACACTGCTAACCTTTGGTCGCATTCGTCCGATAACGCGTTACATCGCGAAGATCTTATATGAAGTGACGCACAACGAAACCTTGCATCGCATTCTCGAAGCGCGCGCCGAAGACCAATGGGAATTATGGGACTTGCTCAATGTGCTCAGCCAAGGCGGCTTCAACCCCAAGCGTTTGTGGAAAGCCACCCTCGGCGAACGCGAACACATCACGCGCATCGTGCCGCCCGAAACCTTCCGCACCTATTCGATCTCTTCAGTGCAAGCGGATGACGCCGCGAACGAACTGCACCTCACCATTGGCGGACTCATCTACCAGACTCCCGACACCGACGTATCGCGCGCCTCACTCCGCGCCGGAACCTGCTCTGCCTACCTAAGCCGACTCGGCGCCTCAGCTGCTTCGCATCCGCGCCGCGTTTCCATCAAAGTGATTCATCCGCCACGCTTCAGCCTGCCTGCGGATATCAACAAACCGGTCGTCATGTTCGCAGGCGGTTCGGGCATTGCTCCCTTCCGCAGTATGTTACAAGCGCGGACGGGCGGTGAGAATTGGTTGTTCTTCGGCACCCGTTCACGCGCTGAGCTATATTACGAAAATGAATGGCAGGCATTGGTTGCAGCCGGTCACTTAAATTTGCAAGCCGCTTTCTCGCAAGAAGATATTCAACTCAAAGTGAGCAAAGGCAAGTTCACCTTCCCCAAAGGGGTACGCGGACATATCGACTCTGCCATGCTCACGCCAGAGATGAAAGACAAACTGTGGGAATTGATCCAAGGGGATACATTGTTCTATATCTGCGGGCGCACCGGTTTTGCCAAAACTGTCATGGACACGATGCAAAGCATCATCAAAGAGCGCGTGGGCGAAGAAAAGGGACGCGAGCTGTTCTATCGCCTCGTCGGTGAAGACCGTTATTTGCAAGAAGTCTTCACAACTTATGGCGGCGCCCAATTCGAACAGGAAAATATCTACCCCGCTTCTGAAGTTGTTCTGCACAACAACCCCGAAGATGGACATTGGTTCATCGTCAATGGGCGTGTCTATGACGTCAGTGAATTTGCTCATTTGCATGCAGGCGGTTTGAAGATCATTCAGTCCTACGCAGGCATGGATGCGACCTTCTCGTATAAAAAAGTACAGCACGATGTCAACCCCGAAGTGGACTCGCTTCTCGGTATGTATCAACTCGGCGCGGTCCGCCGTTTGAACTTCGGCTCCAGTGGCGGCATCGCCATCACCCCGCGCGGACTTCAATTCGTCTCGCTCACAGAGCTGTACCAAACCTGGGTGCGCTTCCTCTACACCGTCGTTGAAATGGAAGATGCCCTCATCAACGATTACAGCATTCGCAATGAACAAGTGACTCATGACGAAGTCCGCGGCAAACCGCGCGCCTCGCTTTACCGCACTCAAGTGTTGCTCAGCACCCACGAACGCTTCTTGCGCGAATACCTCACCAAAGCCAGCGGGCGTCCACTTGAGTATCTGTGGTCACTCACGAGCGGACTTTGCTCCAACCAACAAGATCACCGTTGGATCAGCCAGGCAATCGCCGCCATCGAAGCGGAGTCTGCTTCGCAACATGCCAAATCCATCGGCAGAGACACCTTGGACGTGCTCGACACCCTCAGCACAGACGAACTCCCCCGCCTCGAACGTCTCACCGACACCCTCGCCCATGCAGATCGTGAGTTCCTCAAGCAAATGAAGTTGACCTTGCGCAAAGGCGTGCAAGTCTTTGAAAAATATGAAGGCAACACCCTCAATTACGGAAAAGAAGAGTTGCTTGAGATCGCCCAGTCGCTGCCCAAGGTCTTGGAGAAGTATTACGAAGAGTTAAAGCCTGTGTTGGTGTAATAGGTTTCACAGCATGAAGAAATTCTCTATCGAAGAAGACTACCTCGGCGAGTTCGTGGACCCAGTCAACTATGACTTGGAAGTTGGCGGTGATGACCCATCTCATCAGTTCTATATCGACCTTGCCAAGCAAGTCGGTGGAAAGACGCTGGAAGTGGCTTGTGGCACAGGGCTTGTTGCCATTCCGCTTTTGCAGCAGGGCATTCCCCTCACTGGCGTGGACATTGTGCCTGGGATGTTGGAGCAGGCAAAGCGGAAGTCTGAAGCGTTGGGTTTATCCGTCCGCTGGATTCAGGGCGATGCCAGAAACTTCGACTTGAACGAGAAGTTCAACTTCATCTATATGACGGGCAATGCCTTTCAAGCCTTTTTGAATAATTCCGATCAACTCGCCATGCTGGGACAGATCCGCAAACACCTCGCGGACGGTGGTGTGTGGGCATTCGAAACCCGCAACCCCAACTGGACAGATTGTTCCACTGACCTGAACGAAACCGAATGGATGACATACACCAACGATAAGGGCTTCACCGTCCGCATTACAGAGACGCGCGAGTATGACCATGTGGCGCAGGTATTGGTCTATCACTTATATCGACGCTGGCGG
>JAFLCF010000315.1 GCA_017303735.1 Anaerolineae bacterium | reverse complement strand
TGAGCAGGAAGAATATTGAAAGAGTTGTCAAAACATCCCTAATAATCGTAGGGGCGAGGCTTGTGCCCCGCTCAAACAAAAAAGGATAACAATGACAACCGATTTTTCTTCTCTCAACCTGCGTGATGAGATCATGCAGGCTATTACCGAACTCGGCTATTCTGAGCCGACTCCCATTCAAGCAGGCATGATCCCCCTCATGCTCACCGGCGTGGACGTAGTCGGTCAAGCCCAAACCGGCACAGGCAAAACTGCTGCCTTCGCTCTCCCCATTCTCAACAACTTTGAAAGACAAAAGAATCCACAAGCCTTGGTGCTCGCGCCTACGCGCGAACTCGCGCTTCAAGTTGCCGACTCGATGAAAGAGTATGGCAAGCATTTGCATGTGCGCGTGCTCGCCGTCTATGGTGGGCAGCCGTATGGTCCGCAGATCAGCAGCCTGCAACGCGGCGTGGATATCGTTGTGGGCACACCGGGTCGTCTCAACGATCTCCTTGAGCGCAAAGTCCTCTTCTTAAACGGCATCAAGACCGTCGTCCTCGATGAGGCGGATGAAATGCTCAACATGGGCTTCGTCGAAGAAGTCGAAAAGATTTTGGCAGAAACTCCCTCTGAGCGTCAGACGGCTCTTTTTAGCGCCACCATGCCCGCACGGATTCGCAAACTGGCAGATCGCTTCATGCGGGACCCGCAAACGGTTGCCGTTAAAAGAAGCACTCTCACCGCCGCAGCCATTGAACAACGCTATTATCTCGTCAACGAGAATCACAAGACCAACGCTCTCACACGTCTCTTCGAAATCGAACCCATTCACAGCGCCCTCATCTTTGCCCGTACCCGCGCCGAAACCAGCAACCTTGCCAATGAGCTTGTTATTCGCGGGATTCCCGCCGAAGCTATTCATGGTGACCTAGACCAGAATGCCCGCGAGCGTGTGCTTGGGCGTTTCCGCAACAATCAACTCAAAGTGCTCGTCGCTACTGATGTGGCTGCACGTGGGTTGGATATTGACGATATCTCCCATGTTTTCAACTATCATCTGCCCGATGATGCTGAAGTCTATGTGCATCGCATTGGTCGTACAGGTCGTGCAGGCAAGACCGGCGTTGCCATTACCCTGCTTTCACCCAAAGAACGACGTCGCATGCGCGAAGTGGAAGCACTGACCAAACAGCAAGTCAAACCGATGGAGCTGCCTACAGCCGAAGATATCACCAAGCACCGCGAGGCGCAGGTGGTGGAAAAACTGCGCATCTGGCTGGGGCGCGGACGTTACAAACGTGAACTCGAGATCGTGCAGGAACTGATCGACGGCGGGCATGATGTGATGAACATTGCTGCGGCTGCCATCAAGATCTCTCGCGGCGATGAAAAACAGCGCCCGATTGCTGAAATCTCTGAAGTTCGAGATGAGCGCCGCGAACGTGAGTTCTCACGAGGTGGCAGGCGTGAATCGTTTGGGCGTAATGAAAAGCCCGGGCGTTTTGGAGACAAGTCACGGGTAAAGGGGAGCCGCGCGCATGAAGAGGGCATGATCCGCTTGAAGGTTAACAAAGGCAAGGCGCACAATATCCGCCCGAATGACATCGTGGGGCAGATCGCCTTCCATGCCAACATCCCTGGCAATATCATTGGCAAGATCCGCATTGAAGAAAAGATCGCATTTGTGGATATTCCCGAGGATGTGGTCGACCAGGTGCTTAAGCACAGCGGTAACTACAAGATCGGTAAAGAAAAGTTCAGTGTAGTGAAGGCACAGTAATTACGCAGGCGCCAGGTTCTTAGAACCTGGCGCCTTTTTTATTTTTTGGATCGTAACTCAAGGATTTATGGCTTGATCTGATCGACTTCAGCTTGCAGAGCAATCTTGATCGCTTCAAAATCCAAACCATTGGCAGAGGCATAATCTTTGACTTTCATTGCCGGGTCTGGCATATCCGCGCCAATAATTCTTTCGATGGTTTCTTTTGGCACACCCCACATGACCAAATCACCAAAAGTAGTTTTGCCTTTAATGGTGAAATCCTCTGTCGATTCAACGTGGGTCTCTTCGGTGGCTGGTGTTGCTTCTACGATCGGTTCAACAATCGAGGCGGGGTCACCCAGATTGACGGTGTGAATTTCAAGATACGAAACCTGTTCAGGCGTGAGATTGCCTTTGGTCAGTAAAATCTTGGCGGCAGATTGGGGCATGACCGTTTCTTCGAGAGTCAGGTCAATGGGCAGACCGGTGTAAAACGCAACGAACATTCGCACAGAGTTGGTGCCGATTTCATATCCGCTTTCGAGGTAGATGGCTTCTAGATCTTTCACTGCAAACGCAGCGGGGTGATTCGTGGAAATCCCGAAGGCTTGCACAAGAATTTCAGGGGTTACGTCAAACGAGTTTGCGATGTCGCCGAATGTGTACGATCCACGGATATCTGCCGGGTTTGCCAACCCTGCAAATTCACCTTCTGTAAACGTTGTTGGTTCCTTTGTCGACTCGGTAGCCCACCATCCCATTACAGAAGAAAGCGCAATTCCGCCGAACATGATCATGAACAACAACAGGGTTAATGGTTTGGATGTCAAGATCATTTCACACCTCCGCTGGTAAATAGCACGGTTTTGGCAACTGGGCAGATCGCTTCAGAGGTACATTCGAGGCACGAGATGCACTGGTGATTACGCACGGTTTTGACCGTATCCACTTGAATGTTCATTGGGCACATGATTGAACAGGCACCATCGGCTTTACAGGTTGACTCTGCTCGTTTGATCGAGAACACGCGAAAGAGGTTGGTCAGCCCCAACACGGCACCATACGGGCAGGCATACTTGCACCACGGACGTTCGACGAAAACTGAGAGCACAAGGGTTACACCAAGTACCGTGAGTGAAGTCCATGCTACCTCGATGCTCCAGAAATTGAAGAGCGCAAAGTATGGGTCATAGGCTTCGAAGAGTAGTCTTCCGCTGGTGGCTGTCACATACAATACCCAGACCAGAACCCCGTAGCGCAAGTAGCGCAGGATGTTATCCAACTTAAGCGGAACAAAATGATTAAAGCGGCGCTTGAATACTTTCCTGCCGATCTTGCTTACCCATTCCTGAACCGTGCCAAGCGGACAAACCCAACCGCAAAAGACCGGTCCGAATAAGAAGGATAGGATCAAGACGATGGAAGCCAATACAAGAGATGAGTTGTGTATTTTCTGTACAAATAGCCCACTAGAGAAATAGGTGTATAGGGTTTCTACGCCGCCAAAAGGACAAACGGCATGGAGTGATGCATCGGACAGAAATGGGATCGCCGCTCCACTTTCAGCCAGAGTATGGTTGAAAACGATAGCGGCGATCAATATCAAGAAAAACCATTGAACTATTTTACGCACCCAAATGCTGCGCGGGCGAAAGAACCGGATTTTTTTGTTGAACAGTGTGACCATAAAAGACCTCCAGGGTTTTTATGGTCCAAGTGTAGTTTTCTTATATGCAGAGATCTCAAACGTATTGTAAAGTTCGTGTAAAGAAAACTGCCTGTTTCAGTTTTGTATCATATCTCCCTGTGAAAACAGTGCAGCGCCTACGATCCCTGCCTCGTTTTGGAATTGTGCCGCAACAACTCTGGACTGTAACTTTAACAGTGGCAGGAACTTCTCATGCTGTTTGCTGATTCCGCCGCCGATGATGAACAGGTCGGGCCAGAAGAGCTTTTCCATTTCGTTGAGATATTCATTCAATCGCTTGGCATATTTTTTCCAGGACATATCCTCGCGTTGTCTTGCCGCATCAGAAGCACGATGTTCTGCATCCTTGCCATCTAATTGCATATGCCCGAATTCGGTATTGGGCAACAAATGCCCGTTGTAAAAAATGGCAGAGCCGATGCCCGTGCCCAGGGTGATCATGATGACGGTTCCGTGCTCGCCTTTGCCCATGCCGAATGCCATCTCTGCCATGCCTGCCACATCGGCATCGTTGCCCACACGGCACTTGCAGCCCGTCGCGGAGGTGAGCAATTCATCCGCATTGGTGCCAACCCATTTTTCTGAAACATTCGCTGCCATTAATGCCACACCGTTCTTGATGGGGGCGGGGAAGCCGACGCCAATGGATCCCTTCCAGTTAAAGGACTGGGCGATCTCTGCTACCACCAATGCAACCGCTTTCGGCTTTGCGCCTTTGGGCGTAGGAATGCGAATACGTTCTTCTAAAAGTTTACCGGTTTTGGTATCCACTGGGGCGCCTTTA
>JAFLCF010000314.1 GCA_017303735.1 Anaerolineae bacterium | reverse complement strand
GTGGCATATCCATTTGACTCATTAACCGGCAACGGAAGCATTCTTGGCTATCCGGTTAAATGTATCGAACCAAATTGGATGGTCAAATTCCACACCGGCTACCCGCTGGATGAGAATGATTATCACGATGTCAAATTGCTATGCCAGAAATTTGGCATTGAGATCCCCACCGATTATGCCGAGTTCATTCAAAAGGACAAAGAAAATGCCAAGCGTTGAAACATCCACACCACCCAATACCCCGACTCCAATCGGACCGTACAACCACATTGCCAAAGTCGGCACCTTCATCACCATTGGTGGGACAGCAGGCGTGAATCCCGCCACAGGTCAACTTGCGGGCGCTGATGTTTTCTCACAGACCGCACAAATCCTTGACTCATTCAAAGTGATGCTTGAGTCGGTAAATTCAGACCTGCAACACGTCGTTCACATCAACATCTTTCTGCAAAACATGAGCGACTTCGAAGAAATGAATCGCGCCTACATCAGCAAAATGGGAGACCATCGCCCCGCGCGGACAGTCATCGGCGTGCGCGAACTCCCCAAACCCGGCGTGCTGCTCACGATGAATCTGACAGCGGTGACAAGAGAATAATTTCGATCATTTTTCTGGTGTTATTTCTTTTGTGGTGGCATTAAGCCACCACTTTTTATTCTCACTGTCTTCTAAAAGAATATAGTTTTGATTATCCCATTTTATAGGCTCATAACTTTCCGAACTATTCTCGATTAATACTTTTTGATAATTTAATTCTGGAAATATTTGAATGATATAGCTTGCCGGGAAAATAAAATCACACACTCCTATATAGTAACCATAAATAAGTGAACTATCATCAGGCGACCAATATATATCACTTGTATCATTCACAAACCCGTGAGCATTTTCTAAATCTGGTAAAGGAAAGTTGGTTGTAATTTTATTTTGAATATTAAGCACTGAAACGCTTCCACCATAAGTATCAATGAATGCTAATTTCTTTTCATCATGGGATAAAGTCATCCATGTAGCACCATCATCTTTTATTATTACTGAAGTACCTTCAAGTAAATCAAACTTTATTAGGTCAAAACCGCCAGGTTTATAGAGTCCAAAGCATCCATCACCTCCCGTCGATAAATGTGAATAGTATATATAACGCCCATCGTTTGACCATTTGAAGATATAGGGATACTTAAAACCATTTAATGGGTTATCTGGCTCTAAAAAATTGATATCTTCAAGTGTCCATTTTTGGTTATTAACATTATTCACAACAATAAAATTAACATTCTTCTGTGTATCGAGTGTAGTAACACTTACAACACCTGTCCATTCTTCGCTTGGAGACGTGTTCTCTTCAAAGACAACTGTTTCAGCAACGGGTGTATTTGTAAAAACGGGAGTTACAGTAGAAATTGATGCAGGGGTAAAAGTCTTTGTAAACTCAAGTTGAGTTGGCTTATTTGGAGTCGCTTGGCAACTTACCAAGACAAAAACAAGGTATAAAAAAATTATCTTTGATGGCATTTTTACTTACTCCCTTTCTTAAATACCTATCCTTAAGAATTTTCCTTAATTGCTTTCATCACCCGCTCTTCGCGCTTGACCCAGGTCAACTGCTCCACATCCAAGTGGGCTTGTTTCCCCAGTGCTAACCTTCGCGATTCATCGGCAAGTAATGACTCAATCGCCAATCTCCAATTCCCAATTCCCCATTCCCTATTCCCCTCTTCCACCGGCTCCACCAACACCGCATTGCCCACATTCAACACTTCGCGAATCGAATCCAGATCTGCCGAAACAATTCCGCGCCCCGCCGCCATATACTCGAACATCTTCATCGGGTTGATCACCTCGGCAATGTCCTGTCCGCTCGAAGCCTCGATCGAACGCGAGTACGGCATCAACAGCACATCCGCCGCCGCCTGATACATCGGGATCACTTCATGCTTCACGAAGCCGGTCATCGTCACATTGGTCATCTTCGCTTCGGTTAATTTATTTTTCCAAAAATCCACCAATTCCGGCGTACCGCCCACCCACAAAAAATTGACATTCGGCATTTGCTTTGCAAGTTCAAATAAAAGATCAGCACCTCTGCCTGGGTAAATGTGACCCGTGAATCCAACCGTTAACCCCTCTTTCAAATTCAATTGACGACGCGCCTCGGTAGGATTTGGCAAACCCGCATACTTTTCCAACTCGACACCGTTCGGTGCGAGCAGCAGCGCTTCATTCGGGAACTGGAATTTGGTCGAGCGCTCCAAAGCCTTTCTCAACGCTGACGTGGTGACCGTCATCACCTTGGGCGTGTTCTGCTTCCAAAATTGCCGCATCCACCACACGCCGAGCCGACCCGAATTATCCGCGTGCATTTCGAGCACCACGGGATACCCCATCCACGCGCCCAACGCCGCGGATTGAGGCAGCCAGGTGTAAATCAAGTCCGCGCCAAATCGCTTCGCAGCCCGCTGGGCATGGACGATAAAGTCAAGGCGTTTGAGTCTGTTGATGGATGGAAGCAGGTCGAGTTCAGGAGCGAGGCGTAATCCGTAATGCGTGAGGAGAGTCTCTTTAGAGACAGGCTCCGTTTCTGCGGGCGCAAACATCTTGATGTCGTGTCCCAATTGCATGAGAGCCTGAGCAACCTTCATCGCTTGAATCGAATTCGCCGTAAGCGATGGGATTCGTGAGTTTGTAATCAGCGCAATTTTCATACCGATTCCCGATTCCCGATTTCCCGAATTCCGCGCAGGACCATCATCCCCACCGAAGCGATGTAATAGAACGAAAGCAAAACGCCCGCCGCCGCCATGCCATAGAACGGCACGAGCCAAAACGAAAGCGCAAGTTTGATCATGCCCGCCGCCAGCGTGACATAGACGGGAAACTCCGGCAAGCCAAGCGCCAGCAAGAGCGGACGATTCCAAAAGAGGATGTAGTTGAAGACCAAGCCGATGGTCAGCGCAACGAGGGCGGGATAGGCGGCGAGATATTCTTCGCCAGAATAGATACGAATGACCCAATGACCAAAGAGAATCAAACCTGCGCCAATGGCGATGTTATAGGCAAACGAGAACACGGTGATCTTTTTGAGAAAACTTTTGAGCCTGCCCCAGGCTTTTTCAACCGCAAGTTTATTGATTTCGGGGAAGGTCGTAGCGATCAGCGGGTCGGCAGGGATGGCAAGGAAATGTGTGATGGTATACGCCACGCGATAGTATCCAACCGCAGTGGTATCGAGAAATAGACCGATCCAGATCAACTCGCTTTCGCGGAAGAGTTTGATAATGGTCGCGCTGATATTGGAACTGAACGCAAAGCGGAAAATTTCTCTGCGCGCTGTGAGTGCCGAGATGGGCGTGTGCCACCATCCGCTGCCGAGCTTTTCGCGGAGTTGGATTTGAGCAAGTGTAAAAAGCCCAAGCCCCAAAATGGATTTGCCAATGAGATAAGCGATAAGCACAACAGTGATACTACCGCCGAAGAAAAATGCGCCCACAATAATAAGCGTGGTGATAATGGCTTGAATCAAATTGACCGTGCCCTGTAATTTGATCTTTTCGGTGATCTGCAAAATTCCTGTGGAAGTTTCGGTGTTGAAATTTGCCAGCAGATTTATGGCAAAGAAGGTGAACATCCATGCAATGTCGGGAGTCTTGGCAAGGTAGGTTTCAGCGAGTTGCGCAGTGGCGAACACCACCAAAAACGCCAACAGTGAAACTAAGGCTTCGGTCAGCCCCGCCGCTTTGAGCAAGGCTGAGGCTTGTTCTTTATCCTGCTTGTTAAGGTATTCGCCGCCATAGCGCACCACCACCTCGCTCATGCGAAACGAGAAGACACTGTTCACGGTCGAGGCGAACGCCATCACCACGCCGATGAGACCGAACCCTGCCGGACCGAGCAGGCGGGTTGCCATAATGCCCTGCACCACGCTGAGTCCGAGGGCAAGGGTGTTGTTGCTGAACAACGATCCGCTGGAGCGCATGACTTTGGCAAAGAGCGGGTCGTTCTTGAATTTTGAGAGAAGGGACATAAAAAATTTACCAGTTACCATTTACGATTATAAGGGCGTAATGGGTAACTGGTAATTGAAAATTAGTAATCGGAGATTTTATGGCGTGAGAATATCTTTTGCCCAGTTGCGATTCTCGTTATACCACTCAACCAGTTTTGTCACCCCGGCTCGCATATTAACCTGGGGTTCCCAACCAAGTATTTTTCCAGCCTTGGTCACATCTGCCTGATTTGTCAGCATATCCGCGGGGTT
>JAFLCF010000313.1 GCA_017303735.1 Anaerolineae bacterium | reverse complement strand
TGATGACGGTTGGTCCAGAGACAGACTTCCCAGTCATTCTCGGCGCGTATGATGCCGCCGCCGATTGGGTCCAAAAGAACGGTCATGAAATGGCAGAACCACCGCGCGAGATCTGGCATAGCGGACCCGGCGGAAGTGTAGAGCCCAAAATGGAGATCGTCTGGTTGTTCAAGTAAAAAAGCAGGTCACGCTTCCAGCGTGACCTGCTTTTTTATCGACATCAAAATCTGATTTTCCTTCAGATTCTTAAGTTCTCTCACATACCCAGATCACGCATAACACTTTCATATTCTCGCAGTGACATTTTCTCCTTCCTACGCCGTTCCATCGACATTGCAGAAAACAGAGAAAGTATCGCTGTAACCAATGCACCTGCCCCCACCATGATGAGGTTCAGGATCATTGTATTAGCCTCTTCCTCTGGTTTGATGGGTCCCATAACCGGGGTGATAACTATAAATAGGACTCCTTGCAATAGCCCAAGGATGCCGCCTGCCAGCGCCGCCTCCAACACGCGAGTAGAGGATTTCTGGCTCTTTGAACGTCCTGAATGCACGCTTCCAAGGCTGATCGCGAGCAGCCATGCCATTGGCGTAATGCAAACCACCCCAGGGTAGCCCGACCAGGTGATGAAAAGTACGGCAGCCAGCCATGGCATAAAATGTCCGATGGAGGTTCTAAAGATCGAAAGAACATCAAGTTTTTTTGCTGTATTCATTTCCATATAAGCTTGTCTATCTTAAAATTCAATTCTTCTTGGATCGCATCGCCTTGAGATGCTTGAGACTGGAACTTTTTATTAACTTCTTATATTCGTTCGAGTCCATGGGAATGAGGGCGATCTTTCCGTTCTCATCGTGATGGGTTCCCCAGCCATATCTTTTGCTCAAAGCAGATGTCCGCAAACAAGGCTGCCCTTTGGAAAAGAACTTAACGCGTTCCGCAGTCCATTGTCCTTTGGGGATCTCGTTGTATATGGCGTGTACAAGAAAAGCAATATCTTCGCCGGTGTAATGATAAGGCTGTCCTGCGATCAGATCATATTCAAGATTCGCTTTTGTTTTCTTCTCGCCCTTGGTCGGGGGAACTTCTGCGACTGTCACAGGACAATCCTCAGCCACCTCAATAAATGTGTTGTAGTAGGTCGGACCCATATCAATTAATTCTCCAATAGATGCTTGATCTGATTCAGTGTCATTTCCCAATTCTCCCCGGCGAAATCAGCAGCCGACTGGGAAGGATTATTCTCCTGAGTAATGGAAAGCGTAGTGCGTCCATCAGCTTCCGGGATAATTTCATAGGTAATCAAGCTGCGGTTTTCAGGGCGGTCTTCAAGTCCGCTGGAGGCGCTGAAAAAAGATAGTTTGAGTATCTTCCCAGGCAAAATTTCAAGGATCGTGCCTCGGTCCTCAAATGGTAGTCCATCCCACTCACCTTTATAAATAACCGAATCACCCTGATGCCAGGTCGAAACAACTTCCGTGCCGAACATATACTGTTTGATGATCTTCGGGGAAGCAAGCGCTTCCCAAACCATATCGGTTGGGGCGCTGATCGTAATATGTTTTTGAGTTGAAAAAGATTTATCCATGTTCGTTACTCCTGAATGGATATAATAGTATCTGTTATGAAAACTGTATTGCAAAAAACCGCAAAAAGTTATCAGAAAAAATCGAGTCGACATAAGGGAATCCTAGACCCGGTCCGCGCTGCGACGCGCTTCGACCTTAGCCGGTACCTGCCCTCACCAGAACTGGCTCCCTTCGTCGAGCATCATTGGACCATCCACTGGGACCTGCGCGGACAGCCGCCATACATCTCTGAGGTGCTGCCGCACTCGAGCATCAATTTCGCTTTTACTGTGGAGCGAGGTTGGATTACTGGCATTACCACGAGTATGTATACCTACGAAGTGAAAGGCACCGGCTCCATCATCGGGACGATGTTCAAACCTGGTGGGTTCTATCCGTTCTGGAAGAAAAACATCGCTACCATCACTGACCAGGAGATTGATACGGTCAAGGTCTTTCCCGAAGCGGATGAAGATTTTCGTTATAGACTATTCGATATGGAAGATGACGAAGCTATGGTCGCCAAGGTGGAAGAGTTGCTCTTATCTAAAAAACCGCGATCTGATGAAAACCTTGTGCTCATCACGTCGATTTTAGAAGCGGTTAACACGGACAAAGAACTGCGCACTGTGGAAATGGTTACAGAACGCTTCTCCGTCAGCGAGCGGACGGTTCAGTATCTTTTCAAAAAATATGTCGGGGTCGGGTTGAAGTGGGTGTTGATGCGTTATCGTCTGCTCGAAGCGGTGGAATTGGCTGCACAACTGGAAGACCTCAATTGGGCATTGGTTGCCGCAGATTTGGGGTACAGCCATCAATCGCACTTCGTCAACGATTTCAAGAAACTTGTCGGCAAAGCGCCTGAACAATATGCTCAGTCCATTCGTGTCAAATAAAAATATAGATCGAATCAGAATCAAAACATCCAACACTTTATTGTGTTGGATGTTTTTTTATTTTCTATAAGGCTTTTACTGCATTCCGTCCAGCCGCGCCGCTGACGCCGCCCCCACCGTGGACTCCGCTGCCGCAGAGATATAAATTATCGATGGGCGTCTTGTGGTTTGACCAACCCGGTATCGGACGCATGAAGAGGAATTGATCGAGCATGAGTTGACCGTGGTTGAGGTCGCCTTCGGTGAGACCGTAGGTTTGCTCAAGGTCGAGAGGCGTGATGGATTTACGATTTACGATTGACGATTTTAGATTGGGGAAGAATTCCGCCAATGTATCAATTGCCAACTTTTCAACCTTTGAACCTTCAACCTGCCAACTGCTATTCTTCAATGCATACGGCGCAAATTGGAAGTGGATGGAAACGGCGTTACCCGATGTTGTGACTTCCAAATACGGCTTCTCGGAGATCTCACCGTACTTGGTCGCGTCGTAGGCTTTTTCGAGGTACTTGATGGATGGGGCGAGGACGACTGTCCCTTCGGGGATGCCGTGGCTACCATTCGTCTGCAAGTGGACTTTTGCCACCGAGCCACGCATTTTGATGGACTGGGTGTGCCAGACGAATTCGGGTGGCAAATCTTGTGCGCCGACGAGTTTGAGCAGGGTATGTTTTGGGTCTGCGGAAGAGAGAATGGCATTTGCAGTGATCTCTTCGCCACTAGTCAAAACAACAGCCTTTGCAACCTGCCCTTCTACTCGGATGCTCGTTACTAGTGCCTCAGTTCTTATCTCTCCGCCGAAGGCTTTCACAGCATTGGCTAAGGCGGTTGTGATCTCACCTGCTTTGCCGACATTGACGTGAGACAAGCCACCGCGATTCATCCAGTTGTGAATCAAGGTGTAGCCTGTGCCTGCACCCATCGGTCCCAAGGTCGAGCCGTGGATGGCAACGGCGCAAATCGCGGCTTTGACCACATCAGATTCGAAATATTCTTCAACCAATTCCTGCGCAGTCATCGGCAAGGCGCGGATGAAGTTGAGCATGTCTTTGCGCCCAGCAAGTTTCAGTTCGAGACCCCATTCAAGCAAGCCGTAACCTTCCTTAATTCCGAAGTTCATCGGCAGGCGCGGCATGATGGTGGAGTAAGTCACGTCCATGATCTGCGCCGCCTTGTTCATGAAGCGCACAAATTCAGGGAAGCGTGCCGCGTCTTTTTCGGAGATGCGTTTGATGGACTCAGCGTCGAGCGTGAAGTGGGAGCCATCAGGCTGAAGGGAGATAAACGGTTTTCGGACGGAATCAGCTGTCAGCCCGTGGGAGGCGAGTTTCAGGTCTTTGATAATGTCTGAGCGCAGAGTCCCGCCGGTGTGGAGAGAGTCCACGGAGAAGCCATCCCCAAAAGATTCTGTGACCACTGAACCGCCGACGATGGCGCGGCGTTCGAGCACTAAAACTTTTTTGCCTTGCTTTGCTAAGTAGGCAGCGGCGACCAATCCGTTGTGTCCCGCGCCGATGATGATGGTATCGTAAGTGTTTGTCATAGGTTTCTCAATTCACCAGAGATAAACAAAGATGAACATGATGTTTTATCTTTGTTTATCTCCGTTCATCATGGTTTATGCCCCATCCTTCAAAATTTCTTTTGCTGCCAACATGCCGGGTGCGCCCATCACGCCGCCGCCGGGGTGTGCGCCGCTCGCGCCGAAGTAGTAACCTTTGAGCGGGGTGCGGAAGTCTGCCCATTGCGGGGTGGGACGCAGGAAGAAAATTTGATGCAGCAGCAGTTCGCCGTGGAAGATGTTGCCGCCGGT
>JAFLCF010000312.1 GCA_017303735.1 Anaerolineae bacterium | reverse complement strand
GACCTTTAAGTATGCTGGCTTGGCAAAGCAAGTGGTTGCGTTTGACCCAGACCATGATGCCCTACGGGTTGCTAAAGCCGATGCACACATGAAGGGCATTTCAACAATTCAATTTACAGAAGCAAGCGCAAGCCATATCCCATTTTCTAAAGAGACTTTTGATATCGCCATTCTGGCTTGGTCACTCTGATGAATGCAACACGCGAGCATGGTTCATGCTCTCAGTGAAATTCATAGAACGCTCAAACCCAATGGAACCTTGTTAGACTTGCGCCCTTTGGAAGATTCATGGGCAGTGGAGGTCATTTCTAGGGCGGGCTATCATGTATCGGGTAGGTTGAGCGATATGCCTCAAGGCATTGCCGATGATGCGGCGGCGAATCAAGCCATGAGAGAAGTGCAAGCACACGGGTGGTTCATCCCCAAAAAGATGGAAGAATTTTCGTATTTCTATTATTGGGACACGTCCAAAGAAATGAAAACCTTTATGGAAGAAGAATGGGAGGATTTTGAAAAGTTGGAAGAAGATGTGTACCGGAAAACCGCCGCGATGTGGGCGTCGGCGAGTGCCGATGCACGTGTGCGTGTGCGGGTGAAGATGCTGATCGCGTCTTGGGAAAAGGAATAACGGCAATTTATAAAAAGGAGAAAAAAATGAGAAACGTTGTCTTTGCCATCAATATCACAGTTGACGGCTGCTGCGGACATGAATTGGGAGTCGTCGACGACGAGCTCCACGAGTACTACACTGGACTCTTGCAAGATTCTGATATTGAGATTTTCGGGCGCAACACGTATCAACTGATGTATCCGTACTGGCACGATGTCGCCATGGAGCAATCGGAATCGAAAGTGACCAACGAATTTGCCCTCGCATTCGATTCGATACAGAAAATCGTCTTTTCAACAACATTGAAGAGCGTGGAGTGGAACAACACAACGCTTCTACACTCAAACCTTCAAGAAGAGATCGTGAAACTGAAACAACAGCCGGGCAAAAATATTTCCATCGGCGGATTGAACATTGCATCGCAACTCGCTCAGGCGGGTCTGATCGATGAGTATCATTTTCTCATTCATCCGATCGTTGCAGGGAAAGGTCCACGCTTGTTCGAAACGGGCAAGGATTTTTCATTGGAACTGATCGGGTCAAAAACGTTTCGCTCAGGCGTTGTAGAGTTGCATTATAGAAATATTCACAAATAATTAAGTAAGGATTTCCGCTTCAACCTCATCCGGCATCATATGACACCACGAACCATATCCCACATTATCGAACCCAATCTCGTGATCGAAGGCGCGGGCGTTTTATTGCGTCGCTCTTTTGGTCCACATGCCAGCAATAAATTTGATCCCTTCCTGCTCTTCGACCATTTCGCTTTCAACAATCCGCTCGAAGGACCCGTGCGCGGGTTCCCTACCCACCCACATCGCGGCATTGAAACTGTCACCTACATGCTTGAAGGCACCGTCCGCCATCGTGATAGCCTCGGTAATCAGGGCACCATCGCCGAAGGCGACGTGCAATGGATGACCAGTGGACGCGGCATCTTGCACGAAGAAATGCCGCGCCGCAGCGCCAACGGAAATATCTACGGCTTTCAGCTTTGGGTCAACTTGCCCGCCGCCGAAAAAATGAGTCAACCGCGCTACCAAGAAGTGACTGCGGGAACTATCCCCGTCATTGAAAAAGACGGCGTGACGATTCGACTCGTCGCCGGAGACTACGACGGAGTCCGCGGACCCGTAACCGAGATCGCCGCCGCGCCTCTTTACATGGACGTGAAGCTGGATCCTGGTTCCCGATTCAGTTACCCCATCCCAAGCGGACACACCACGTTGATGTACGTTTTTGAAGGCACCGGTGAATTTTCAGGCGAGGTCGTAGAATCCGTCAGCATGGTGGTATTCAACGATGATGGCGACCAGATCGAGGTTAAGACAGAGGCGGGCGTCCGTTTTATGCTGATTGCAGGCGCACCCTTCAAAGAGCCCATCGTACCCTACGGTCCGTTCGTGATGAATACCCGCGAAGAGATCGAGCAAACCTTGCGTGAACTGAAGAACGGCACGTTCATAAAATAAAACCAAATGCTCGTGACGGGGCTAAGCCCCGTCACGAGCATCTTTTTATACCCATGTCACAAATTATCTACGGACCCCGGCTTGGTAAAGAAGGCGAACTGCGCGTTGGGTGCAGTGCCACATTATTTGATGAAACCCGTCAAAAAGTTCTGCTCACACAGCGAATGGACAACGGGCGTTGGTGCCTGCCCGGCGGGCATATGGAAGCAGGCGAAAGTGCAGCCGAAGCTTGTGAACGCGAAGTGTGGGAAGAAACCGGCTTGAAAGTGCGTGCCACAAAATTACTTGGCGTGTACAGCAACCCAGACCAGTTAGTGATCTATGCCGACGGGCAAAAAGCCTTCTTCGTTGTGTTGAATTTCGAGGTGCAACTCCTTGAAGGCACACTTGGGCTAAGCAATGAAACAACTGCCTTTGGATATTTCTCGCTGGATGAGATGGAATCCATGCCCATGCATGGTGAGCACAAATTACGGGTTGAAGATGCCATGCGCGGCGGCGAAGCGGCGATGAAATGACGGTAACGGCACACGCCCTTACTTAAGTACCCTGCCACCATCGAATACATAGTGTGTTTAATTAGGTGACAGTCATTTTGAAAATGACTGTCACCTAATTTTATTAATGGAGGCACGTATGTTACAAACTATTTCAAACCGGTTTTATGCCTGGGCAAAAGGCTGGCTGGTACTCGTCTTACTTGTTTTGGATGTCTTCTTTGCCGGGTTCCTCATGCCGCTCATCGGCGGGTTGATGCAGGATGGCACAGGTCTGATCCAACCTTTAGATCTGATGATGTTCAACACACCCGACAAGTTGTTCGCAATGATCGAACGCTATGGAGATTCCACCCGCAACTTCTATCGCAATGTTGAATTGACCGCAGATATTCTTTACCCGATCATTTATCTATTCTTCTTCGGGCTTGCCATCTCATGGCTGTTCGAGCGCGGGTTTGCCCCCAGCAGCTCTATGCGCAAGTGGAACGTCGCTCCCTTGATCGCATTCATCTTTGACATGTTGGAAAACCTGACGATCGTGACCCTGCTCTCCATTTTCCCCAGTCAACCCATGATCCTCGGTTGGCTCTTGTTCATCTTCACCACATTTAAGTGGTTGTTCGCCTTCACCAGTATTGCATTAATTCTGGTTGGGTTGGTGATGGCAATCAAGAACGGATTCAAGAAACAGAGCTAGACCGTAGACGATAGACGATTGACCACGGACCATGGTCTATCGTCTATCGTTAAATTTTCAGACACCACACCCCGGTACATTCCGGCAAGATCGTCCAATTGTTTTGCACAACCTTATTCCCTAATTCGTCGCCGAAGAAAAAGCGGGAGAGTTCTTCGGCTTCTTGCAACGATTCAAATTTGTAATCGGTGCGGATCCATTTGTATTTGAATCCGACCTGATCGAGCCAGGGATAAAAATCTTTGAGATGTTCCAAACGAATCGGCGACTCATTGCCCGTGCCCAACGACTCAAACAAAACGATGAAACTGCCCGGTCTTAAAACACGTTTCATTTCGCCGAGCCAGGATTCTAACTCCTCTTTCCAGGTGTCTGGGTTCCACACGGCAAGGTAGCTCACACTCCAGCCTGAAACGACCAAGTCCGCGCTTTGGTCTGCCACGGGCAATTTGCGATGATCGGCAAGGTCTACCTGCCAATTCGTCTGTCCGCTGGCGGTGAATTTATCACGGCAAACCCGCAACATTTCTTCAGAAATGTCAAAGGCATGAACATGCTTTACGCTTGGAGCGAGGAGACAAGCCAATCGTCCCGTACCAGCTCCGAGGTCCAGTACGAGGCGGTTTTCGAGAGGAGTGATCTCTCGCAGGGTCTTGAGAATATTTCCCTGGTAGTCCTCGCGTGCGATCAGGGCTTCGTACTTATCCCCTTCGGTTTTGTAGATTTCTTCTTGAGTAGGCATTTTGAGATTATACACAAATAGTTCTCGGGTAGGTATTTCCAATACAGCGGGTATGCTATTCTATTTCGAGCAAAGGAGAATAACATGCAACCTGAAAGACAATTTGATTTCTGGCTGGGCGAATGGGACGCCGTCTGGGAAGGCGGCAGTGGAACAAATCGAGTTGAGATGGGGTTTGATGGAAAAGTGGTGCAGGAAAATTTCAATGCGCCGGATCTGATCGGGATGAGCGTTTCGGTATATGACCTAGAACGAC
>JAFLCF010000311.1 GCA_017303735.1 Anaerolineae bacterium | reverse complement strand
GAGAGTCACGATTTCTTAAGTCTGCCGTTGCTGGTGCGTCCAAATACAGTCATCCCGATCGGCGCTCGCACAGACAAGCCAGATTACGATTACAGCGACGGTATCACATTGCACATTTTTGAATTGAAAGAAGATCAACAAGTGAATGTTGAAATTCCAAACTTAAGTGGGCAGGTTGAGACGATCTTTGAAGTGGCTCGCACAGAAAATATCATCCACATCCAAAGACATGGGTCTGAAAAAGATTGGGCGGTATCTGTCGCGGGAACAAGAACGAATGCATCTGCCCAAACCAGCGAGTTGAAGATCGAATTAAAATAAAAAACTTGCCGTCGATGATTTCGACGGCAAGTTTTCTTAACCTTTAGAGGTCATGTAATCTTCGAGATTGAGGCGTTTAAAAAGACGATCGCGCACATCTTGTGGAACAGCCTCCTGCGGCGATGGGATTTGCACTAGATCGATCGTACGTTTGGTAGTATTGAGAACAATACGACAGTTCTCACAACCAGCGAGGTGCTTTTCGATCTCCTCGCATAAATTAGCGGGAAGTTCACCGTCAATATATTCAGATAAAGAGCCAAGCAAAGCCTGGCAATTCTCATGGAGATGGTCAGTCATGGTTTTCCTTTCTTGCGATCCGCTCAGCATAATACGCCGAGAGGCTTTCGCGCAGCGCCATTCGGGCGCGTAATAAACGGGTCTTTACGTTCGTTTCCGTCAAGTTCAATATCTCAGCCGTATCGCGAATGGATACTCCTTCAACATCGCGTAAAACAAAAACCATACGCAACGATTCTGGCAGATGTTCAACTGCATCATTCAAGGCTGTAGAGGATTCACCGGAAAGTAACTGATCTTCCGGCAAGTCGCTCCAATCTACAAAGACCTCAGGTATAGAAACGTCTTCCTCTGCGCCTGCTTCAAAATCATCGAAATTCACCGCTGTCTTCTTGCGGCGCAATACCATCAATGCTTCGTTCGCAGCGATACGGTACAGCCAGGTCGAAATGCTCGAGCGTCCTTCGAACCCTGCCAAATGCGTCAGCGCATTGAGGAATGTATTCTGTAGCACATCCTCTGCATCTTGCGAGTTGCCAAGCATCTTCAAACCAAGACGATAGATTGGCGTAG
Source organism: Anaerolineae bacterium (assembly GCA_017303735.1). The sequence continues at coordinate 3,169 of JAFLCF010000311.1, read as the reverse complement.
AGTAGGCATCCACTAAACGGGCAAACTCGGCACGGTCGCCTGCACGTAATGCCTCGATGGAAAATCCTGGTGATGTTTGTTCATTCATTAGATGATCAATATCCTGAAAAGTTGCAGATAGGTACAAAGTATACAACATCAGACAAACCGTTCTGTAACTTTTTTACGCAGGTCGCATCCAATCCATATCAACTAAATATGGAGACAAAAATGGAAAAACTTATCAATCAGGATGTAGCCGGTCAGATCACCAAAGCTTTTGAAGAACTTGAGAACCCGGTTCAGATCCTTTTCTTCAGCTCAAACGAACAATGTGAGTATTGCAACGAAACTCAACAGCTCCTGACAGAGATCAGCGAACTCGATTCACGTATCTCGCTTTCCATACACGATCTAGTCCAAGATGCGGCAGTGGCAGCAACCTATCAGATCACCAAAGCACCGGGCATCGTCGTTGCCGGAAAAGATGGCGATACCATCATGGACCTCGGGATTCAATTCTCTGGCATTCCTTCAGGATATGAATTCAGCACCCTCATCACTGACATTCTGCTCGCCTCCAAACGCGACTCAGGCTTGGGCGCCGAGACCCGTGAGTTTTTGAAAACGCTGACAACTCCCCTGCTCCTGCAAGTCTTCGTGACACCCACCTGCCCATATTGCCCGCAAGCTGTGTTGCTGGCACATAAGATGGCAATGGAAAACCCATCCATGATCCGTGCAGAAGCTGTCGAAGCCACTGAATTCCCTGAATTGGCGAACCAGTTCCGGGTACAGGGTGTGCCGCAGACCGTCATCAACTCGGGCAAGGGTACCGCAGTTGGAGCCTATCCCGAAGCACGTATGCTGGCAGAGATCAAGAACGTGCTTCAGAATTAGGCGATCCATGAGCAAAAAAAAGTATCGCAAACAAATGTTGCAACAGAGAAACTTAAGCACCCTTATCGGCATAGGTTTTCTCGTCTTGGGTGTTGCTTCATTCTTGTTTTTGAGTCGGACTGAAGATTCTACGGCAGCCACCCCTGAAAATGCACGTTCGGTAACGCCCATGGAAGTGAACTTTCTGGCGCCAGAGTTTTCTCTGACCACGCTCGAAGGTGAAACGCAATCGATTTCTGACTACAAGGGTAAAGTGGTGCTGGTGAATAATTGGGCAACCTGGTGCCCACCCTGCAAAGCCGAAATGCCATCACTGCGAGACTTTCACAACGAACAGGCGTCGAATGGTTTCACTGTTATTGCTGTCGAGGCAGGCGACTCTAAAGAAGACGTGCTCGCCTTTGTACAAACGCTGAATTTGCAATTCCCTGTTTGGCTGGATTCAGCCGGTGTCTCTCTAAAAGCTATTGGCAATAGCAGTCTACCCAATTCCTATGTGATCGACCGCACGGGGACTGTCCGCCTGGCATGGACGGGCGAGATCAGCCTGGCAATGCTCGAGAAATACGTCACACCGATCATTCAAGAAAGCAATTAAGACCCGATGCGAACTTGCTAGGCACCTGCATCAAGCACTTACCACACAATTTCGTCCATTTTGTTTGGCTTGATATAAAGCCTTATCAGCGTAATGGATCCATTGCTCCATGGTAGTGCCGAACTTAAAGGCAGCAACTCCAAAACTGGCTGTGACCGGCTCTTTGATATTGAATGGATGCGATATCAAGGCTGTTCGAATACGCTCTGCCACATGACAAGCATTTTCAGCATTGGCAGTTGGCAGAATAAGGATAAATTCATCGCCACCAATTCGCCCGAATGAGTCAATATCGCGAATCGAATGCCGAACGATTTTTGTAAATTCACGCAAGACATGGTCACCTGCCCCATGCCCCAAGCGATCATTGATCTGTTTGAACTCATCCAGATCGATCATGATAATGGAAAGAGTTTCTTTATATCGTTCGGCTCTATGAAATTCTTTATGCAAAACCTCATATGTCACGCGTCGATTGAGAATACCTGTCAGTGTATCTGTTTCGGCATAGAAGCGTTGCAAACGCCCGGTGTAATAAATCAAGGTCAAAACAACCCCTAGCCCCAAGAAAGTATTCACCCAGCGGAAGATAGTCCGAATATCCATCCCATCTCGAAACAAGAGATGATATACAGCAATCAGGAATAAAGTAGAGCAGGTGATCATCACAAATTGACGGTCTTGTTCATAAGGCAAAATTAGATATGAAGAAAGGAAAATGATACAGATCCACATGGTCACCCCGCTTAATGTAGAACTGAATATAAAGCTGCCCGTCGATGGGTTCGAAGCTGTTATTTCAATGCTTAGCAAGATCAGGCATACTATAAATAATACAAAAGAATAATAAAAGACTAACTCTACCCAGCGTATCGGGAAGACGTTAAAGTAAACGACCGCAAACAAGATCAACAACTCCATGCCAAAGACAAACGCCCCCCATGCAGAAAGATATTCCTGATTGTTTATAAGATTAAAGAAATAAAGCAAGAGAAGTGTTGCCCCCAATGGGAAGGTAATTAATATCACCTTTCGCTGCCGTTTTTCACTTTCAGAGGGGGCGGTCCAATTTTCCATATTTGTATTCCTGCTAACTTACCTTAATGTACTTCAAACTCTCTATCTTCTTGTTTACAGCTTTGTTTAGTCGGCATCGCTCGAATACAGCCTAATCATACATGAACGAACCCTGCCCAGGTATTAGAATATTCACCTTCGACAGGAATAAAATGGCGACCCGTGGGTCGCCATTTTGTTTTACTTTAATTTTTCTTCCACAACTTTTGGAAGTTTACTCAGCGCTTCGTTGACATCACCAGCAAGGCTGCCCTGTGCAAGGTTAGGACGCCCGCCTCCCTTACCGCCGATACCTGTGATCAAGTCCCCAGCCTTGACTCCCCGTTTGACCACGTCTTCGGTCACGGTGGCGATGACGGTACTGCCCGAGACGAAGAGCGCCGCACCGTTCTTGGGGTACTTCTCGCGGAATTTATCCGCCAGCGAGCGGAGCGTGTCCACGTCGGCATTCGGGAATTCCGCGCCGAGGACGTTGACGTCTTTAATCGTTTGAACGTTGGCAAGCAATGAATTGAACACTGAAAGTGCAGACTGAGCACGCAGGTTGGCGAGTTCCTTCTTGAGTTCAGAAACTTCATCTTGCAAGGCGTCCACTCTGGCAGGGACTTCATCCAC
>JAFLCF010000310.1 GCA_017303735.1 Anaerolineae bacterium | reverse complement strand
CTTAATTAAAGCCCAGATTATTACACATTCGTGCGACTTTAGATGCGCCGCCCGGTTGAATTTATACCTTTCGCATGTGATCCAAAAGGAGTTTATGAGTATCGCCCCCCTAACCCCAGACGACATCTTAAGACTTTGGTCTCAAACCTACAATCGCGAAGGCAAGCCCGATTGGTCGCATATCTTTCCGTATTATCACGACGACATCGTCTTTCAAGACAGCATCCAACGCGTGGAAGGCAAAGAAAATTTCATTGCATTATGTGACCGTCTGACAAAGCGCTGCGAACAACTGCGCATGGATATTTCGTCCATTGCACAAAATAAAAACGAGATCTTCATGGAATGGAAAATGACCATGATCTTCAAGAAATTTCCCAGCACGCCCATGTTCGGTTGTACAAAACTGACCTTTGGCGAAGACAATCGCATCATCCGCCAGCGCGATTATTACGACCTCTGGGGCGACATTTTCAACGAGATCCCCTGGTTCCACCGTCCCTACAGAAAATTCATGCACAAATATTTTGGATAGGCAGGCTTCCCCTTGAAACTCCCTGAAGAACTTCAATTTATTGAAAACGCAAGGCTACCGCAAAAGACCACCTCCGCCCGGCTGGATGGCAAAACCTGCATCATCACCGGCGCAACCTCAGGCGTCGGCTATCAAGCCGCAAAACGGATCGCCCAAGCAGGCGCGCATTTGATTCTGGTGAATCGCAACGCCGAAAAAGCGGATGCCCTCAAAGCGGAGCTCACGGCTCTTTCCGGTGCCAAAGTGGATCTCGTCCATGCAGATTTTTCCAAGCTGGATGATGTTCAACGCGCCGCCAGCCAGATCCTGCATCAGTTCCCTGCCATTCATATCCTCATCAACAACTCAGGCGTCCACATGACCACCCGTCAACTAACCGTGGATGGCATTGAAACTGCATTTGCCGTCAATCATCTAGCGTCTTTTCTCTTTACCCGTCTATTGCTCGATAAAATGCTCGCCTCAGCCCCCGCCCGCATCATTCAAGTCAACTCAGAAGGGCATCGCTTCAACGGCTTAAAGCTAGACGACCTGACCTGGGCAAAACGAAGATACAAAGGTCTGCAAGGCTATGGCGCTTCCAAAACAGCCCAGTTAATGACCGTGTGGGAACTGGCAGAACGATTGCAAGGAACTGGCGTTACGGTCAACGCTGTCCACCCGGGCGAGGTTGCCACGAATATAGGCATGAACAACGGGCTTCTCTATCGTTGGTATCAAACCTACCTGCTGGCTCACGTTCTCAAAGACCCCAAAATTTCTGGCGAAGCGCTCTACTACTTTGCCGCCGCCCCAGAATTAAACACCACCAGCGGAAAATTCTTCAACCTGACACACGAAGAAAAACCCGCCGCCCATGCGTTGGATAGAAAGATCGGCAAACAAATCTGGGACATCAGCGAAGACCTAACCGGCTTGCACCACAAGTTGATGGGGAACACAGCTTCCACCGCAGTAGAAAACCCCGGCTTTACCGCTGCTTCATAAGTGATTTCCGTCATTGCGAGCCACGTTCTTCTTTAATGTCATCCTGAGCGATAGCGAAGGATCTCTACGCCCATAGTAAGAGACCCTTCGGTCGCGAAGAGCGCTCCCTCACATCGTCCCGATGTCCTTCGGGAGGGTGACAAAGCATTTTTGAAATGGCTTGTAATAGACTTTTGTAATCTCCCACAATTGAGTATATATTACTCCCACATGCGCAAACCACAAACACCTCCCTTTGTTTTCAAAAATATTTACCCGTGGTTTCGATACATACTACTCTTTGGGCGCAAGCTCCATCAGTTCTTCATGAACTTGCTAATATCGTTTAGCAAACGCCCAACTTCTTCCCCAGTTTTACCAGACGCCTACACCGCCTCAAACTCAACGACAGTTGATTCTCAACTTGAGCTTCACTGCCTCGAAGGAACCGTCCCTGCCGATATCGAAGGCTCGCTCTTCATCTGTCAGTGCCTCGGCTCACGAGAAGCCTACATGGTCGGTGATACCAACCTCGTCCGCATCGACTTTGACGGCAAACAACCTCGCCTCACAAACCGCCACCTGTGGACTCCCGCCGCCATTGCCCGCCACCAACTCAAAGATACTCGTCACCGTTTTGACTTTTTTGGCTTCATGTATCTCTCGCCAGGCTTGGGCATGTTTTCCTACACAGAAGGCTTGTATCTATTGCCAGATGGTCGCTTGGCAGTCACCAGCGACATTGACCGTCCGTGGATCATTGAGAGGGAGAGCCTACAAGCCGTCACACCGGTTGGGCGCAGAGACGAATGGCTGCCCATGCTTGCGGACAATGCCGGAGAAGTGCTGGGCAGTCTATTCGCTGGCTATAACAATTCTCACGTCCTCTATACCGACCACGAAAAAGGGGAAGTCTTTCTGGTCAACTACCGCTTGAAGCCAAACAACCCAGACCACCCAGTCAGACTAATGCGCTGGGACGGTTATCATGACCTTGAGTCATGGACCGTCGTAGACAAGAACGGCACCGAGATCGAGATCAAACAAAGCATCCATGAATTGGTCTTCACACGTGACTACATCCTGCTTGCTGATACCGCCTTTGTAGCAGGTACTGAAATGTTCACCCCCTGGAAGAGTGCAAAATTGCCCGATGAAAAAACCGTTGTCCACATCATTGATCGACGAAACTTAATCCCAGGCAAAAAAACGGTCCCCGCAAAGCAAGTGACAGTGAATGGTCCCTGCATTCACTTAATGCCAGAATACGAAAACCCCAACGACCAGATTACCGTCTACATGCTGCACACCCCGGCAACAAATACCGCAGAACTATTACGCAGTTATGATCGCGACCTGCAAGGAAATCTTTTCCCCAAGCATCTCACCGGCTACGGTACTCTGCCCGTATTAGACCTGAGTAGCATTGGCAAACACACAATTGACGCCGCACACGCTGAAGTGAAAACATCCGAGTATATTTCTGAAATGCCCTATTGCTGGGGACCTTACCTTTACACCTACATGGGTCGGCAACTAAAACCCTATCGCGGACAAGATCTCTTCATTATGTTCAAAGGGTTTTCACCTAATGTTCTACCCAAACGTATTTTTAACGCCTACAAAGACGCATCCACTCGTACGGTTCCGCTTGAAAAAATGATTGGTGGCGAAGGGTTGCATCACAACAACTCGATCTGCCGGGTCACCACTCAAGAGTTCAAGATCGCCGATGCTTATGTATTTCCAGATCGGGTACTGCTGTATACCATCGCGACTCTTGAATCAAGCCGCCCGGAAAAATCTAGCTACATCATTGCCGGAGTGGTCACCGACCAAAAAGCAGGTGAGTATTCTTCTGGGCACGAGTATTGGATCTTCAACGCCGATAATCTCGCACAGGGACCGATCTGCAAGCTGGGGCATGAGTCTCTGCATAATTCCACTCTCTTTCATACGATCTATATCCCCAAGTCTGTTGCACACGCATTAGACCAAAAGAAAGACTCGTATCATATACCGATCCGAGAAGACTATCCCAAAGAAGAACTTACTAAATGGGGCTCCAGTGTCATGGAATGTTTTGACGAAGTTATCTATCCGTTATTTGATCGGTCTGACCCCACAGCACAATGAAATGCCAAGCAAGGAAATCACATGCCCACCATCACAAAAGCACCTGCTCCATTAAATGCCCTCATTCAAAAGTACACGTCCATGCCTGGAGCTTATACAGACAGTTACTTCACTGAACTCCCCGCAAAAATATCGTTTTCTGATTACGTCTTCGCTTTTTACACCACGCCCCTCTTCAAAGTAGAGCGTTTGATCCTGACCCTCTCCGTTCGCAAACCTTCCACAGATAAAGATGCGCGTGAACTGGCAGATGGAGTACACACCCAATTCGCAGCATGGACAGTGGAAGCCCGAGAAGAGAATCAGATTCTGATGTGCGATTTTGCAGGCAGTACCCGCTCATGGTTCATGACCGCCCCCACCGAGACGGGTACGCGCTTGTATTTCGGGTCGGCAGTTGTTCCACACCGCATATCCAAAGACGGCAAACCGTCACTCGGATTTTTCTTCACAGCCTTGTTGGGGTTTCATAAAGTTTATTCGGTGTTGCTCTTGTACTCAGCAAGGGCGAAATTGAGGCATAGCCATTAAATGCCTACACGAAAAACATAACTCAGTCATCCTCTTACTATCCTCTATCCATCCTTCGACGCTCCTTCGACTATCCTTCGACTGTTCTCTATCCCCCATCGCACCGCCCAGAGATTGCGCCAGCGCAAAGACAGAAATCCGTGCCCCATGTATA
>JAFLCF010000031.1:18758-31280 GCA_017303735.1 Anaerolineae bacterium | reverse complement strand
GTCTGGCGTGGGGGATCGGTATACTTTACCGATCAATTCCAAACCCATTACGAACCCTGGGCGGCGGTTTGCCAGTATGGTCCCGGGTCTGATAGCCCCAAGAAACTGGCAAGAAAATACGAAATCTGCGGCGGAAGCTCATAAAACCCGCATGGTACAATCTTTCCCCGAACAAGGAGATATCATGGTCAGTACTGAATTGCTTGAGATCTTGCGCTGCCCCAATTGCGTGCGCGAAAAAGACGGCTTGCTTACCCTGCACAAGGATGCCTGGCTCATTTGCCAGGATTGTGGGCGTAAATACCCTATCGTAGACGACATCCCTGTGATGTTGATCGAAGAAGGTGATAAGTGGGTGAGCACCGCACAAGACGCATTGCCCGTCCCACCGCCTGCCAAATAGAATGAAAGACCTGCTCGCCGAATTAACCAGCGGGGATGATGAACGTGCAGAGCAAGCCATCCCCGCCATTATGAGCTTGGGAGCGGCGGCAATCCCTGCCTTATTGGATTTGACCCGCACCGCAGACTCAGATTCACGCTGGTGGGCGATCCGTGCTCTCGCCGCTTCGCCTCACACCCAAACCTCAGACTTGATTCCCTTCCTGAGCGATATCAACGCTGAGACTCGAGCCGCTGCCGCGTTAGCCTTGTCTCATCACCCCGGCGAAGAAGCGTTATCGGCGTTGACCCAAACCCTGAGAGACAGCGACCCCCTCACAGCGGGGTTGGCGGCGAATGCCCTCGTCAAATTGGGTAAAGTCGCTGTGCCGAATCTTATCGAGGCGGCAGGAGAGGGTCCAATGAACATCCGCATTTTGGCATTGCGTTCGCTTTCTGAGATGCGCGATCATCGTGCCATTCCTGTTATGATGAAATGTATTCAAGAAGAATCGGCTGTGCTGGGGTATTGGGCACAGTTGGGGTTGGAACGACTTGGGCTTGATATGGTATATATTAAGCCTTGAGGTAAAAAGATAAATGAATGGTTTTGAGTTCTTAAAGAAAATAAAAATAGGGCGTCCATCCATCTCCCAGATCATTTTTTGGGTGTTGACCGTTGGGCTTGCCATCACGGTCTATATTGTGGTGAATAACTTTACCCAATGTTGGACCTTTACGAAACTGCCCGGTATTGCACCGGCGCAATGTGGTCAGACAAATGACGGCACTGAATTCGCAGTGGATGAATCGGGAACGCCGGTTGACGAAGCGCCTGCTGCACCTGAGATCATCCCAGAAGCTGCCCTGCCGCCCGCATGGGACGGCGCCAGCCGCATCAACATCCTCTTCATCGGTATGGATGCGCGTGACCTCGAAGCAGATCAAGGTCCGCCGCGTTCTGACTCGATGATCCTTTTCACCATTGACCCGGTCAGCAAAACGGCGGGAATGTTGTCCATTCCGCGCGATATGTGGGTGAATATTCCCGGCTTTGGTTATGGGCGTATCAACATGGCATACCCAAGCGGCGAAGGCGCCAAACTTCCCGGCGGCGGACCTGGGATGGCAATGCAAACCGTATCGAATTTCCTCGGCGTTCCGGTGCATTATTACGTTCAGGTCGATTTCAATGTATTCGTTGTGATGGTGGATGAGCTGATCAAGATCGGCGGTTGTATTCTTGTTGAGACCAATGAAAAACTGGTGCTTGACCCCATCGGTCCTGGTATGGATAAAGTTGTTCTAACCCCCGGCGGTGAGCGCGAATTGTGTGAAGGTTGGAAGGTGCTTGCCTATGCTCGTAACCGTAAAACTTCTGGCGGTGATGCCGACCGCGCACGCCGGCAGCAACAGATCGTTCTGGCATTGCAAGCCATTATCGTTGACCCTGATAATTTTACGCAATTCATCGGCAGCGCTTCGAAATTGTATAAGGATCTTTCTTACGGCATCAAGACCAATATGTCATTTGAAGATGCCCTTCGCCTGGCGGTTCTAGGCAAGGATATTTCTGTGGAAAGCGTAAAGACTGGTGTGATTGACCCTCAACAAGGCATGGCGATCTTTGACAAGACCGTGCTTGATGGGCAGGATGCCAGCATCCTCAAACCAGTTATGGATAAGATCCGCGTTTTGCGCGATGAGATATTCACCTCCACAGGTCCTACCAGCCCGGTGGCGGTTCCTATTGGGTACACCGATGTGGCGCTTTTTGCCCAAGCCATGCAGCAGGAGGAAGCCCGTGTCCGCATCATGGATGGTACCTTCACGCCTGGGCTCGATCAGCGTGCCGGGGCTGTCTTTCAGTCTTATGGCATGAATGTGACCGAGGTGGCGCCCGCTCCCGAGGTATACAGTCAGACCATCATCGTGGTGTATGGACCGAAACTCTATACTATCAAATGGCTGCAAGCTACCTTTGGGATATCAGAAAGACAGATCCGCTTCAGCCCAGACCCGAATCAAACCGTGGACATTGAGATTCGTATCGGCTCTGATATTGCGGGAACCATTCCGTAAGATGAACAAAACATCCCCTTCTTTTCAAGAAGGGGATGTTTTTCTTTAACCATTCAACGTACTGCGAAACCAATCACCGATCAACCAATACTTGAAATCTGCTCCCTGGTTGCATTGGATGCCCGCGTACACCCCATAGATCAATGCCACCAGCGGCATGGCACTAATAACGCATGCGAATGGAATACAAAGCAAGCCGATCAGCACTGTGCTCAAGGTTCCCGTGATCGCCCAGGCGATGCCGGTTAACACACCGCCGCCAACCCACCAGATCAATTGAAAAACCAACCCTTGTAAAGATTGATATGCAACATATCGCGAGCGGTCCTTATAGATCAGGTAGATCACTAATGGAACGGCAGGACCCAGAAAGCCTGAAAATAAATTTGCCAGCACACCCAAATGGGCAAGCATTGCCCATTGACGCTCTTCTTGGGGGGTAAGAGGCAGGGCAGGGGGCTGTTGGGGCATTTGTTCGGTCATGATATTCTCCTTTTGTTATGGGGCTATTGTTCGTATTAGATTAAGTACACTTTTCGCTGAAAAAATTATAGCAATACTTCTTAATACGGGATACACCCTCTTTAAGTCGCAGTTCTTAGGCGAGTGGATAAACAAAAAAGCCCCGCGTAATAAACGCGGGGCTTTTGAGAACGAGAGAAGGTTATGCCCAACCTTGATTGCGAATGAAATCGCTGATCATGGGGATGCGGACGTCCTGTCCCTGATATGCCTGATACGCCCACCAGAACATGACGAGGAAAAGAATACCACCACAACCAAGCGTCACGGTGGAAATGATGGTCAACGCAACGGTCGCAACGAGCGACTGCACAGCGTTGAATTTAACATAAGGACGATTCTTCTTGTCTTCCATGAAGAGAACGACGATGGCGATGAGCGGGATGACGTATCCGAGTGCTGCCCACAGTTTGTCGTCCTGGGTGACGTCTGACATAGGTGCTTGAGACATGGTTTATTCCTCCGAATAAGTTGGTTTGATTTTCAAGTATTTTACAACCTTTCGCATGTTCATGCAACCAAACGAATTCACCCAATGGTACTGATATATTCCCGTGCACCGTATTTCTGCTGAAAATTCTGCATAATTATTGAGACCAGCGGTAAAATTCGCACATGTCAACTCGTATCGTTTTTATGGGGTCGCCAGATTTTGCACTGTCTACCCTACGATCTCTTGCAAAAAATTATCAGGTTGTGGGTGTCGTTACCCAGCCAGACCGCGCCTCGGGGCGCGGACGTGAGCTCAAAGCGCCGCCGGTTAAATTATTGGCGCAGGAATTGAACATCCCCGTGATGCAGCCGCAGAAATTGCGCGAGCCCGAAGCCATGCAGCAGCTTCAAACATGGAATCCTGATCTCATCGTCGTGGCAGCTTTCGGGCAGATTCTCAAAAAAGATGTTTTGGACTTGCCAAAGTACGGCTGTATCAACGTCCATGCTTCATTGCTTCCGCGTTGGCGCGGTGCGGCACCCATCAATGCTGCTGTGCTGGCAGGGGATGAAGAGACGGGCGTGACCATCATGAAAATGGATGTGGGACTCGATACCGGTCCCATGCTGGCGATGAAAAAAATCCGCATCAAACCGGACGATACGGCTGGTTCGCTCTTCGAAGCTTTAGCCACGCTGGGAGCGGATTTACTTATTGAAACCCTGCCTGCCTACATGGAAGGCAAACTGACTCCCCAGCCTCAACCCGAAGAAGGCATGACCTATGCGCCGATGCTCAAAAAAGAAGATGGGCGATTGGACTTTAATCACTCTGCCATTGAATTGGAGCGTCGCATTCGCGCGATGAACCCGTGGCCCGGGGCGTGGTTCGAGTGGGAAGGCAATCTGCTCAAAGTGGGGCGGGGCGTTGTCGGCGAAGCAAACGGCTTGAAGGTTGGAAGCAGGCTCATCGTCGAAGGAAGACCCGCGGTACGGTGTGCGGATGGCGTCTTGATCCTGGAGGAAGTCCAGCCGCCGGGCAAGAAGATGATGCCCGGGAAGGCGTTTTTATCCGGCGCGAGGAATTGGGAATCGTCGTAGCACATCAAGTTGTGGCGGGTTACAACTATCAAATCATCTCATGGAGGAAGCATGTTCAATTCGAAAGTTTTTCTTGCCGAGTTTATTGGCACGTTTGCGCTGGTATTCATCGGTGCTGGAGCGGGCGCGTCTAATGCGGGGCTGGTGGGGGTTGCGCTGGCGCATGGAATTATTCTGGCGGCCTTGTACTACACATTCGGTCATATTTCTGGAATGCACATCAACCCTGCTGTGACATTTGCGCTTGCTTTGCAGGGCGCGTTGAAATGGAGTGAGGCAGTGTTTTATTGGCTGGCTCAGGTCGTTGGTGCGATCTCGGCGGCGGGCTTGCTTCATTTGATCGCAACCACGTTGAGTGGTTCGATCAACGCAAGCGCAACGGTTGGCGTGTTGACAAATGATTATCCTGTATTGGCCATGTTGGTTGAAGTGGTACTCACCTTTTTGTTGATTAGCGTTTATTTGCATGCGGCGGTGGCAGGCAGAGGCAGTTCAATGGCTGGTTTTGCAATTGGTATGACGCTGACCGCTGCCTTCCTGGTTGGTGGACCTCTGACAGGTGCATCCCTCAACCCCGCACGCACATTGGGTCCTGCAATTTATACTGCGCCGAGTTTAGCAAATCCTTACACGTATGTGATCTATCTCTTTGGTCCGTTGATCGGCGCGACATTGGCTGTGCTTTTGTTTAATTTCTTGAGCAAGCCCGAGATTGAAAAAGTTGAAGAAGTGCAAGTTCCGGTCAAAAAAGCGGTTGCTCGCAAAATGACTGTCAAAGCGAAAAAATAATCTGAAATTAGGATTGGAAATATCAAAGAGAGGTTCACCAAAAACCTGTGAACCTCTCTTTGATTTATTTAGGATATTCTTCGCGCACGATCTCGATGAATTTCTTTGCCAGAAAAGACGGGGTTCGCTCGGCGTGGGTGGCTGCGGCGATCTTGCGTTGCGGCGCGGCTCCGTTGAGCGGACGATAATTAACTTGCTGGCTTGAATCGCTCAGAGCCAATGCGCGGGGGACGAGAGAAACACCCAAACCGATCTCAACACAATTTTTGACCGTGGTAAGTTGCGACGTATCGCAGACGATCTTCAATTCCAGATTTTGCCGATGGCAGAAGGATTGCACCTGTTCGCCGAGGCAGTGCATTTCACTGAGCGCGATGAAGGGGAAGTCATCCAGTTCCTTTACGTGGATGGATGCGTGGGTGATGAAGTCGTTCTCTTTTGCAGATGCAACCAACAGCGGTTCGGTCAACAATTCTTCGGTTTGAATGAGCCGGTGTCGGATCGGCATACTGGTGATGCCAACATCCAGTTTTCCATCCAACAGGTTGCGGACGATGGTTTCGGTGAGGTCTTCCTGCACGCTGAGGCGGGCGTTCGGGAATTCCTGACTAAAGCGTTTGATGACGCGTGGCAGGACGAATGGGGCAATGGTGGGAATGAAGCCGACATTCAGCAAGCCGTGACCGGCATCCATGTTTTGGTTCAATGTATGTTTGATGTCTTGTAGATCGCTGAGGATGCTGACGGCGCGCGGTAGCAGAGTACGCCCGGCATCGGTGAGGACGACTTTGCGGGGGAGGCGGTCGAAGAGCGGCTCCCCCAACTCCTGTTCCAGTTTTTGGATCTGCTGACTGAGCGAAGGCTGGGCAATGTTGCAACGTTCGGCGGCGCGGCTGAAACTTCCCGTTTCGGCGACGGCGACAAAGTAGGTGAGTTGGTGGATTTCCATAGATTTTGTTATAGTTTCTTTCTATCGCTTTTATAGGATTTCTATATTTTACATCTATACTTCAAAGTTATACAATGAGAGTGGAAAATTTGACATACCCCACTATGTTTGAAGCATGATAAGGAGAAAAAAATGAGCGACGAAAGCAAATGCCCAGTGACCGGACATGCCGGTATGACTTCCGCCAGCCGGGGACAATCCAACCGCGATTGGTGGCCCAATCAACTCAACTTGAATATTTTGCACCAGCACGCCCCGGCATCCAACCCGCTGGGCGCAGATTTTAATTACGCGGAAGAGTTCAAGAAACTTGACCTTGCCGCAGTCAAAAAGGATTTGGCTGACCTGATGACCAGCTCGCAAGAGTGGTGGCCCGCGGACTGGGGTCACTACGGCGGCTTGATGATCCGTATGGCATGGCACAGTGCCGGAACTTATCGCACTGGCGACGGACGCGGTGGTGGCGGCACAGGCAATCAGCGTTTTGCGCCGGTCAATAGCTGGCCCGACAACATCAACCTCGATAAATCGCGCCGTCTGCTTTGGCCCGTCAAACGCAAATATGGCAATAAACTCTCATGGGCTGACTTGATGATTCTGGCAGGCAACGTTGCGCTCGAATCGATGGGTTTCAAAACCTTCGGCTTTGGCGGCGGGCGTGCCGACATTTGGCAGCCCGAAGAGGATATCTACTGGGGCAACGAAGAAACCTGGCTCGGCGACAAACGCTACAGCGGTGAACGTGATCTGGAAAACCCGCTTGCTGCCGTGCAGATGGGCTTGATCTACGTCAACCCGGAAGGACCCAATGGCAACCCAGACCCTGTCGCTTCGGGACGTGATGTGCGTGAGACCTTCGCCCGCATGGGCATGAACGATGAAGAGACCGTCGCACTCGTCGCAGGCGGTCACACCTTTGGCAAGGCACACGGCGCAGGTGACCCCGCATTGGTCGGGCGTGAACCGGAAGCCGCTCCACTGGAAGAAATGGGCTTGGGCTGGAAGAACAGCCTTGAAAGCGGCAAAGGCTTCCACACCACCTCCAGCGGCATCGAAGGCGCATGGAAACCGAACCCCACAAAATGGGACATGGGCTACTTCGATGTGCTTTTCGGCTACGAATGGGAACTGGTCAAAAGTCCGGCGGGCGCGCAACAGTGGACGCCCAAGAATTGCAAGCCCGAACACATGATCCCCGATGCGCACGACCCCTCGAAAAAATTCCCGCCGATGATGACAACGGCTGACCTCTCGCTGCGTTTCGACCCGATCTACGACCCGATCTCGCGCCGATTCCACGAGAACCCCGCAGCCTTTGCCGATGCCTTCGCTCGCGCCTGGTTCAAATTGACTCACCGCGATATGGGACCCAAAGTCCGCTACCTCGGCGCCGAAGTGCCGACAGAAGATTTGATCTGGCAGGATCCGTTGCCCGCAGTGGATCATCCACTGGTGACGAAGAAGGATATCGCAACTCTCAAAGCCAAAATTCTGGAATCGGGTCTTTCTTTGTCCGAGCTTGTTTCAACAGCCTGGGCTTCTGCCTCCACCTTTAGAGGATCCGACAAGCGCGGCGGCGCGAATGGCGCGCGCATTCGTCTCGCCCCGCAAAAGGACTGGGAAGTAAATCAGCCTGCGCAATTAGCAAAAGTGCTTTCCACATTGGAAAAGATTCAACAGGAATTCAATAGCGCCCAGAAGAAAGGCAAGAAAGTTTCACTGGCAGATTTGATCGTGCTCGGCGGTTGCGCGGCGGTTGAATCCGCGGCGAAGGCGGCAGGTTACGATGTAGAAGTTCCCTTCACGCCCGGACGCGTGGATGCGTTGCAGGAACAGACCGATGTGAACTCGTTTGCTGTGCTCGAACCCGAAGCCGATGGCTTCCGCAATTATCAGAAGATGACCTACTCCGTCTCTGCCGAAGAAATGCTGGTGGACAAGGCACAGTTGCTCACGGTGAGTGCTCCTGAAATGACAGTCCTCGTTGGCGGCTTGCGTGTGTTGGGCGCGAATTATGGCGGTTCACAACATGGCGTTTTCACCAAACAACCCGGCAAACTGACCAACGATTTCTTCGTCAATCTGACGGATATGGGCGTGCAATGGCATCCCGAAAATGAAGATGCCCAAGTGTTCAAAGCCCACGACCGCAAGACCGGCGAAGTGAAATGGACCGGCTCCCGCGTGGACTTGGTGTTCGGCTCCAACTCGCAGTTGCGCGCGCTGGCTGAAGTCTATGCACAGGATGATGCGAAAGAAAAGTTCGTGCATGATTTTGTCGCGGCGTGGGACAAGGTGATGAACCTCGACCGTTTTGATCTTGCTTAAGTAGTGGCTCTGGCAGGGGCTTAGCCCCTGCCAGAGCGGGTAATTTATTCGTCTGTAATCCCATCGGAATTGAATTCAAAAAATTCAATTCCGATTTTTTGTTTTACAATTAATCCATTGGAGGCACACTCATGACTCAATACGTTGGCGCGATCGACCAGGGCACGACCAGTACTCGTTTTATTATTTTTGACCACAACGGAAATGTGGTTGCAGTAGACCAAAAAGAACATAAGCAGATCTACCCCAAACCGGGCTGGGTGGAGCACGATGCCTTGGAGATCTGGCAGCGCACGCAGGAAGTGATGGCTGGCGCTTTGGCAAAAAGCGGACTCTCGTCTGCGGATATTGCAGCCATCGGTGTGACCAACCAACGTGAAACCACCTTGGTGTGGGATAAGAATACCGGCGAACCTGTATACAACGCCATTGTCTGGCAAGATACGCGGACGGATGCAATTATTTCCAAGTTTGCTAAACAAGGCGGGCAGGATCGTTTTAGAAAAAAGACCGGGCTGCCGCTGGCTACCTATTTTTCTGGACCCAAGATCAAATGGATTTTGGAAAATGTAAAAGGTGCAAAAGAACGTGCGAAAAAAGGTGACCTGCTTTTTGGGAATATGGATACCTGGATCATTTGGAAATTGACCGGTACGCATGTGACCGATGTGACCAACGCCTCACGCACGATGTTGATGAATCTCAAGTCTTTGGATTGGGATGCTGAAATTTTAAAGGTGATGGGTATTCCGCGTGCGATGTTGCCGGAGATCAAATCATCTTCAGAGGTGTATGGTTATGTGGGGGCAGGGGCTCCGCTGCGTGGGGTGCCGGTGGCGGGAGACTTGGGCGATCAACACGCTGCGCTCTTTGGTCAGACTTGTTTCAAAGCAGGCGAAGCGAAGAACACATATGGCACGGGTTGCTTTATGTTAATGAACACCGGTGAGAAGCCTGTTCAGAGCAAAGCAGGTCTATTGACTACCCTTGGTTACAAGATCGGCGATAAGAAGCCGGTCTATGCCTTGGAAGGTTCGATTGCGATTGCTGGCGCGCTTGTGCAATGGCTGCGTGACAACTTGGGCTTGATCGAAAAATCTTCTGATGTGGAAGAGCTTGCGAAGACAGTGGATGATAACGGTGGCATTTATTTCGTCCCTGCCTTTAGCGGACTGTACGCCCCCTACTGGAAGTCTGATGCGCGCGGCGTGATCGTGGGCATGACCCGTTATGTCAATAAAGGGCATGTTGCTCGTTCTGCATTGGAAGCAACCGCTTACCAGACCCGTGAAGTGTTGGACGCCATGGAAAAGGATTCGGGCGTCAAGCTCCGCACCTTGAAAGTGGATGGCGGCATGGTGTTCAATGAGATGCTGATGCAATTCCAGTCTGATATTTTGAACGTGCCGGTGGTGCGCCCCAAAGTGGCAGAAACCACGGCTCTTGGCGCGGCATATGCGGCTGGGCTGGCGGTTGGGTTTTGGAAGGATACCGATGAATTGAAAAAGAATTGGGGGCAGGATAAAGAATGGAAGCCAGATATGAATACAAAGACCCGCACAAGTTTGTACGCGGGCTGGAAGAAAGCGGTCACACGGACCTTCGATTGGGTTGAATAAAAAGACAGGACGGCGAAAGCCGTCCTGTTCGTTTAAGCGCGATAGGGTTCTTCTTGCACAATATGCCCGTACACGATTTTTAGAAACAAGGCAGGGATGAACCATTCAAACCCAGCTACTGGCGGAATGACGTAATAATTCACTAGAATAGCCAGCATGATAATTCCCATGGCAATGGGGCGATGCAAATATAACGGCATTCGCAAAATATTTCCGCTGAATGCGACAAGAACGAAATACCAGATCGCTCCATAGCTCAGATTCATGTTTCCAAAAAGCAAACCGATAATAATCGGATGTACATGCAATGCAGTAAAGATAAAATGATTCTTTGCCAGCGCTGTGAACCCCGTCTCTTCGGGTTGCACGGGGGAGTGATAGAAACGTTTGCAACTGTTGAGTGAATTGGCGACAACGCCGCCCAGCACATCCAAGGCGAGCAAGAGGGCAATGGCATATTGCCACCAAGACCAGTCCATGGCATTGTGCCACCAGAACCAGCCAAGTAGGGCAGTGGAAAGTATGCCAAACAGCCAGACGATATTCTGTTCTGCTTGAGTCGCGCCGGTGCCAAAGAAGCCATCCGGTTTGCCGGAGTATGTCCATTCGATATTGGTTTTCATGATTCTCCTGAATTTAATTACCAAACTTTTGGATCAAAAATTGTCCTGCATTTTTTGTCCCATCCCATGCATTCGAGAGAGTTTGAATCTCTTTCGCGCGTTGACGGGTATTTTCATCCTTCAATAAAGACTCAATTGACTCAAGAATCTTCTCGCGGGTGAAATAGCGTTTGCTCAAGCGGATGGCGCTGCCCTGACGGACGATCATATCGATGTTGGCTTCCTGCTCGGGCTGCAAACCGATGCCCACAAAAGGCGTTCCTGAAGCGCAGGCAGTTTGCACGGTTCCTTGTCCGCCGTGGATGACTGCCACATCTGCCAGCGGGTTGACCTTGTCTGCGGGCAGCCAGTCGTAGAGCAAAACGTTCGAGGGGATGTGTAGTTTTTCTTTTTTAAAATGCGCTTTCATTGGGGCGATCACGGTGTAGGGCGCGCCGTCAAAACTTTTCAACACGGTGCGCAGGATGGCGCGGTTGGCAGAACTTCCCATGGCGCAATAAACGAGAGGTTTGTCTTTAGGCAGATTCAAAATCTCTTGTGGTACATCGCTGTTGAGATGCGCGAAGATGGGACCAACATATTGCCAATTTTGCGGCAGGTCTTTTACGCCTGTCAGGTCGGGGATGTCGGTGACGAGGTTGTAATCGCCTTCGTAAATGTCCACTAGCTTTTGGATGGGCTTGATGCCGTATTCCTTCGATAACTTTTCAAAGGGACGGATCCACAGTTTGGTGCTTTTGAACCAGTCATTAATCCAGCGGTCACGCGTGGATTTGGGAATGAAACGCATAAACGCGTAATCAAACATGTCTGGCCATTCCGCCATGCCTGCTTCGAGAAACGGTCGTGTCAATGGGAAAGGCATGAAGTACACCAACGGCACGCCCGCCTTGCGCGCAGACAAGGTCACAGACAGGGTAAAGCCCATGACGACGGCGGCAGGCTTGAGGTCCAGAAAGAGGCGGGATTCTCCATCCACGCGCCGCCTCAATTCTTCGACTGTGAACGGGTCGGCGAACGATTCGCCTCTATCCACCTTCCAGAGATGTTCGATCTTGGCATCGGTCAGCCTGGGTTCCATGCGTTTGAATTCAAAGCCTGCTTCAGTGATGAGGTGCGAGAACTTGTCGGAGTAGCCGAAGAAGATGCAGTGGAAATGTTCGCGTACGGCTTTGGCGATTTCGACCATGCGTGTGGTTTCGGCGATGTTGATGGTTTCGGGAGCGAAGACGAGAGTTTTCATTATTAACCTGCGGTGGGTTTGCAAAACCAATTGCATGGGTTGAGATATTGTTTATAGCGCGTGACAATTTCTTTGCCGAGCAGCGCGCCGCCGACCCAGAAGGTGGCTTCACCGAAAAAGATGAGCAGGGGCGTGGCGGCGAGTTTGGTGGCGGTGGGAATTGAAAAGAAAGGCAGCGCGATCAAGCCGCCGTATAACAATGTGGAAAGAATCATCAACGTGATGCCCAGTGGGAACATCCATGCGGCGGGCGGTGGCGGTGTGGAGTTTTTATCGATGAGATGTTTTTTCAAGATGACGCTGTAACGGTTGAGCAGAATGAAATCTGCAAGGCGCGGCGCGATGGCGTTGATGCCTGCAAAGAGGCGTGTGCTGAATCCGCCCATGATGTGAACCGTGCGGCGTTGGGCGATCATGTTGAGAAGTTCGGCGGCGATTTTTTCGGTGGGCAAA
>JAFLCF010000031.1:0-18687 GCA_017303735.1 Anaerolineae bacterium | reverse complement strand
CAGTTCACGGTTCACGGATTCGATGAAGGTATACATACCTGCGCGGGTAGCTGCATCGACGCTGTAATAAGGGAAGGCGAGACGTCCATCGGCGAACCCGCCAATGTGGACGATCATGCCGTCGTTTTGGCTTTTCATTAGCGGCAGGAAGGTTTGGGTTAGCAGAATCGCGCCGTGCAAATTGGCGCTGAGGAGTTTGTGAATTTCATCTTGTTGATGGTCTTCCAACGGCTTGCGGATATCTGTGCCGATGGCGTTGACGATGACATCCACTTTGCCGAACGATTTAGAAATGAACTGACGCAAAGCCAGGTGACTTTCGGGGTTATCAAAATCGAGTTTTTGAATTTTGGTTGATGCAGGGATTGAGTCTGCAAGTTCTTGCAGAGCCTGAAGATTCCTGCCAGCCAGAATAACTTGCGCGCCTTGTGCGGCGAAGGCTTTTGCGAAAGCAGAACCAAGCCCGCCATTTGCGCCAGTGATGAGAACAACTTTGTTGTTGAGATCAGGCTTCATTTGTTTTGCATTCCATTCATAAGGAGATTGATCGAACTTAATAAACTCTGTTTTGCGTCCACACGTTCCGGGTCGAGCATGGTCAATTCCAGCGTGCCTTCGTAGAGGGCGACCTCGATCATGCGTGTTGTTTCGGCGATGTTGAACGTTTCGGGGCGAAGACGAGAGCTTTCGTAAATTGGCTAAATATGTCCAAGGTTTTTATGGGAAAACAAAATAATGTTGAACGCAAAAATGGCGTCAAGGATCATAATCAACCCAAGGGCAAAACCGGTGGGATCGGGAGATGTGGGAAACACTTTGCCCAAGTCTGAGGCGACGACAATGATATATAACCAGCCGACAAGAATGGCTGACCAAAAAGCCCAGGGTCGGTTTTTCCAGACGAAATAGGTAGTGATGAATCCTGTCAACCCTAATGCAATGAGAAAGGCGTTGAAACCCCAAAAAACAAGAGCTGGTAAATGTGAAAAATCCCTGTTTTCAACGGGTCCGCCGGGCACTAATGAGATAAAACTTACAAGCAAAGCAAGAAGCAGGGACGCAACGAATTTATTGTATTGAATGACGTTTTTCATGGTTTCTCTCCTTGATTTTTGTTTTCCAATCCGTTCATGAGTAGGTTGATCGAACTAAGCAGAGTCTGTTTGGCATCCACTCGCTCAGGGTCAAGCATGGTCAATTCCAGCGTGCCTTCGTAGAGGGCAGCGAGAGTCAACGCGGTTTCGCGGGCGTTCACCGGTTTGAACTCCTTGCGATCCATGCCTTGTTGGATGAATTGCTCCAGCGCACTGCGATAGGTTTGTAAATAGGCACGGATGTGATTTTTTACCTTTGCATTGCGGTGCGCCAATGAATACAACTCATAGGTGATGGGAATATATTCCTGCGCCGCTTCAATGCTCAGGCTGATGTAGGTTTCCAGCCGCGCACGAACCGTTCCTTCGGCTTCGAGCAAGGCACGCAGGTCTTTCACATCCTTGTCGATCAACTGCTCCATGATGGCGATGATGATCTCTTCTTTGCTTTTGTAATACCAATACACGCCGCCGACGCTTAGCTTGGCGGTCTTGGCGATATCTTCCATGCGAGTTGCCTCAAAGCCTTTTTTCGCAAAGACCTTGATGGCGGAGTTGAGGATGAGCGGAATCCGCTCGGCGCTGACATCGGGTTTAGGGGACATGCTTCCTCTTGATAACTGAATTTGTATTCGGTTGTCAAGGCAAAAAAATAACCGAATGATTACTCGGTTATTTTATCAAATTCAGGTTTTTCGTCAAGGCTTAAACGTCAATGGAAGTTGGCTCTCCCAAATTCAGCCAGCGGACTTTACTTCGCAGCCCTGCCGCGTCAAACTCTTTCGAGATGACATCCCTGCCCTGGGCAAAATGCTTCCAGCCTTCGTAGTGGATGGGAATGATCGTGCGCGGATTCAACGTCCGCGCCGCCTTCACGCCATCTTTCGCATCCATCGTAAAGCGGATCGGTCCCGTAATGGGGAAGCTGGCTCTGCCCAAATGAAGCATTGCCACACTGACAGTGAATCGCTCCGCGACCTGGTCAATGCCGCGATAGTAGATCGTATCGCCTGTAATGTAGAACGCGCCGTTCTGTTGCCCTTCCCATTCGAGCATGAATCCAATCGTCTGCCCCGCGAACGGACGTGCAATCAAATTTCCATGTTGGGCAGGTGTGGCAGTGATCTTGATCTTGGTATCACCCGATTCCAGAGTCGTGCTTTGCCAATCTGCCATTCCTTCGGCGTTGCCGCGCAGACGTTTTTCGCCAGAGGTGGTAGTCAGCACATGTTTGACTTTTGGCAAAAATGCACGACCTGCTTTATCGAGATTATCGTCGTGATGGTCATGGCTTAAGAGCACGGCGTCTATGTTGCCAAGCGATTCGATGGAAACGGAAGGCGCGGTCAGTTTGGTGGAGCCGGTGCCCCAGCCGAAATAATAGTTCCCGCCGGGCGGGTCAAAGACCGGGTCGGTGAGGAGGCGCAGATTTCCGATTTCAATCAAGGTGGTTGCTGCGCTGATGTGGGTGATCTTGAAATTCATCTATTTCCTCCGCAAATTTTTCCAGATTGTTCCGCCGTCATTGAAACTCAATGGAACGAAGACTTGTAGGGTCAGTACAAAAACATTTTCCAGCAGGATGAACCAGCCGAGCCAGTACCAGTTCCCAGACCAGAAAGGGAGTAGTAGCAAGAATAGGACGGAAAGCAACCCGCTCACAATCGGTCCGCCCAGGGCACGCTGGATGTGAATGGCGGGGGATAGCTCAGGTTCATCGGCGGGATAGAGGTCACGCGCCAATAATCCAAACACGCCGAACAGAATGCCAGACATAGGGTAGCCAGTCCTTCCAGCGGCGGCGACATGCCCAAGGTGGTGAAGCAGGATCGAGGTCCAGTGAAGAAGCGTGGCGGACAACCCAATGAGGGCGGATTCTCCTGCTGGAATTCCCATCCCAAAAAAGGCTGCCGCGCTGAGTCCAATCCACAAAAGAAAAGTTGTCAGAAGGGTCGCAGGTAGAAGATTTATTTGCAGGTCTAGAAATTTTCCAAGGTAGATTGGCTTCATGTTTTACATCCCAAGATACTTCTTTTGTAATTCAATGTTCTGGCAAGCCCATCTTTGAGCGGACGCGAATTGTAGCCCAACTTGCGATTGGGTTTGCTGTTGCCGATAATGTGGGTGGAGCCCGCGATAATGCGCAAGCCTTCGCCTGTATAACTTTCGGGATCGGGGATGAATTTATCGAACAGATTCATCAGCGTTTTTCATCTTCCAATTTTCGGTTATATCAATGTCTGATGATAATCAGAAAGCCCGTCAATGCTTGAATTTTGTATCAGCTTTGTTTGCCTATCATCCCCAAATGGGTATGTTGGAAAGAATCAGGGTATTTTAAGCCGTAATCCAAAATGCGGTCCATGCTGGAGTGACCAAACAGAATGATTCCCGCAAGTTGCAAAGCGGGATTTGCGTATGCAATTCCAAAAACATAAATACCAATTCCCAAACCTTTGAAGTGGACGAAGTTATACGTCCATGCGCCGACTTGCGAATTGATGAGGTAGCCGATCATGCTCAAGTCTGGGGTGAATAACAAAACGGGATACCACCACCAGGCAAAGCCCAATTTTGAAAACAGGAAAATGCTAAAGCCAAACATAAAGAGTTCTTCGAGTTTGAGTAGAGTTTTCATTTTGTCTCCAATAAATATGGTTTGTAATGTTGCACCATAATTTCCACTGCCTGCGTCAACGCAGCTTCGTTGATCTTTTGCCCCATGCTTTCGGCATAAGAAAGCCATGTATTTCCCAGCACCCAGCCAATAAACACGATGTTGTGTAATTCGCTTGGGTCAATATTTTTCGTCATAACGCCCGCCTCTGTGAGATGTTTAATCAATGCTTCTTGATCTTGAATACGTTGCTCCTGAATTTCGCGGAAACGCTTTGCCAGAATCTTGTCATTGCGAAGCAGGGCGGCAAGTTCGCGGTAAAAGAAACGGTATTTCCAGATAATGCCAAAATTAAGCCGCATGAGTTTACGCAGGGTGTCGAGCGTGAATTGTCCTTCGGTGAGTTGGTAGATGATATCGAATTCGCCGAACATTTGCTCCAGAATGGCGCGGATGACATCTTCCTTGCTTTTGTAGTGATATTGCAAATTCCCCGCACTGATGCCGATTGCCTCAGCAAGCGCGTTCATGGAAATTGATGCTGTCCCCGATTCGTTGAATAGTTCAATTGCTTTTTGCAGGATGTTGCTTTTGGTTTGTTCCGATGCCTTGTATATTCGTGGCGACATGGATGCTCCTGAATTTAGTATGTAATTACTAATTTAGTATATATTTACCAAATTGTCAAGGAGTAAAAACAAATGCCGAAACGGCATCTGTTTTTGGGATGAGTTTATATTGCGCGAGATTTCTGAATCGCCCACGTTCCCACCAAACCTTGCAGCAGCGGTTGGAAGCGGATCGTCCCCGCGCCGAGCGCCCCGTAAATGGATGGGCTAACGATATTTCCCTGTCTGGCGTTTGCCCACATGCGCAGCCCGACAATCCGCTTGGGGGGTAGCCCATTTTGGATGGCGCGGGCGGCGTTTTCGCTGGTCATTTGATTGGTCGGCTCGACGATGAGCAGAGTCCCGCCTGGGCGTAGCAAACGCCACAGGGAACGCAGACCCGCTTCACGGTCAGGAAGGACCGCCAGCAGGGAGGCGGCAGAGACCACCTGGGCAGATTCCGCTGGGAGGGTGGTGAAGTCGCCCGTTTGAAATTCCGCTGAAGAATGTGTGCGGCGGGCGATGCGTTTGGCGGCGGCGATCATCTGTGGGTCGGTGTCGAGACCGATGGCGCGATAGCCTCGCTCGGCTGCGAGGCGGGTGACGAGCCCAGGTCCGCAGCCAATATCCAGCCAGAGTTCGCCATTTCCAACGGGCAAAGATTCAACCGCTTGTTTGTGAAGGTCAAAGTAAAAATTCGCGCCTTGCAGCCAGGTGAACAAGAGTGTTGAAATCATTTTTCCTCTTGTTTCATAAAAATTTTGAATCGTATCTTCGTCGCCAGCCACGCTATGACTGCCAGAAGAATCAAACCAATGCTTGCGAGGGATGCGATAAATTTAATGGCTGTAAAAAATGCCGCCGCCAGCGCCAGCGCGTCCAGCCGATTTGGATACGCTATGATGATTGCAACAATGCTTGCGTTTTCAAGGTAATCTCCGATCATTGCGGCAAAAGGCAGCGTGTTCAATAATTGCCAGGCGCTGTCAGGCTGAAAGACTTCTCGGAAAAGAAGCGTGATCGCAACGGACAGAAACAATGCCTGCGCGAGCGGAATGAAAAGGTCAACAGGCGAAACGCGCGTCAGGTAGAGGCTGCGCCCGTGTGCCCCATAATCTGTCAATTGGTTGTACAGGGAATCCGCTGATCGCCAAAATTGTGTATCAGGCACATTGCGCCCGCCCGCCAGCGACATGAGTTCTGCCGACGGACTGATGGAGGAGGTCATGGCGTATCCCAGCCCAAACATAATGAGCGTTAGCAATAACCACAGCCTGATATTTGCAATTTGTTGGATGCGTTTATTTAGATCATTTAGTAGATTCATCTTCTGTCTCTTTTATTGATTTTGTGAAGAATGAAACGTTTTCATTCTTCACAAAATATTTTCATGATTACGCGCCTGCGGTTACTTTCGGACGCCACAGCGATAGCAGGATGATGAACAGAGTGGCGTTGAACATGGGGAAACCTGAGTGAGCGAGAGCGACGACGCCCGTTGCCGTGTAGAAAATTCCCACCGCTAAATCAATGGCTTGGATCAGGATCATGTTGTTGATCCAGAATAGATTTTTTTCGGGCGCGTTGGCGATGACTAACATGCCGATGCCATATGCCAGAAAACGCGCGGCGAGCATTCCCAGCGGATAGGCGTTATCGGCGCCTGGGGTTGAAAGTCCCTGCATGGACAGAAATTGCAGGGGCAGGAAAAGATAGAAGGCTCCCAAGACCAATTGCACAACTCCGATGACACGTAACAAAACTTTCAATTTCATGATTTATCTCCTTGTTTTGATTTTTTAGAATCGATGTGGTTGTATGCAAAAAGCATTACTTCTTATAGCGGTTTGAAATCAAATCAACCGCCGGGTTGAAACATTTTTATTAACGTGAAAACGCAATACTTAATATGACCCCCTGGCAAACAATGCCAGCGAAGAAAATGATCAAAGAAACGATTCTTTTTTCCGAAACCTTGCTGAACCTAAAGAGCAAATATCCGATGACCAAATTAAGCGCCCCCCATAGCACGTTACTTAATGGCGATGAATTACCCAAACCCGGCGGATTGCCAAAAGGGGAAGGGAATGGGTTGCCGGAAATGCCATTGACATAATGTGGTACGACATTCGCAAGAATCATCCCGGCAAAAAAATTTGCTACGTAGTGATACCATTTTATATTTGATAGTTCTTGTGCTTTCATTTTTCAATCTCCTTGTTTTGTTTTATAAACTAAATACATAATATATATAGTTATTGATAAAAAAAGAATTACTTGTTGAGGGTCGCCATTAGATCTGCAATGGTGGTCTGCTCCAAATGTGACTTCATCGCCGATTCAGCATCGGTGAGAATCGCAAAGACAGATTTCTGGGCACGGGTGGGTTTTTCTCCTGTGACCCGCAGTTGATGATCCTGCCGAAACATGGGCTTGCCTGCTTCGATGGCATTGAACACATCCAGCAGCGTGATTTCTGCGGCGGGCTTTGCCAGCCGCACACCGCCGCGTGAACCTTCGCGGGTTTCGATGATGCCCGCGTTCGCCAGGCTGCCCAGGATCTTCACCGCCGAAGGGCTGGGAATATTCAGGGATGTGGCAATTTCCTTCGTCGGGACAAAGTCGAAATATGCCTGTGCGACCTTGTCCCCGACGAAGAGAACGACAAAGATGGCTTGCGAGAACGAGAGGGAGTAGCTCATAACTAAATATAGTTTATATTTAGTTTATTGATTTGTCAAGGTTAAGATTGAGCAATTTCATTCATGCGTTTTCCCCTGTCACATGTCTCTCAACCATCTCAGCAAACGCGACTGAATACGGCAGGGCGTCGAACAACCAATAGCGCGACGTAACCAAATTCCGATCCACAACGACATGCGGGAAGGGGATCAGTCCCTTTGAATATTGGCGTGTGTCCTTTAATGCCGCACGGGTTTCATCTTCGACATACGCGTCATACGTCCGAAAGCGCCGCCCAAGCAGCCAAAACGTGGAAGCATAACCAATCTGTTCAAGTTCTTTCGTCAGCGACGTGGCTTTGTAATCGTACAAAACGCTTTTGCCCGTCGAAGGGTCTATGGCGCGTGAGAGCACCAGCAATCCGTGACACATCGCGCCGACGCCTTTGTTTTGTTTGAAAAAATCCACCGCTTTTTCCTGCAAAACTTTGCTTTCCAAAAATTGCTTCATGCCAGGGGCGTGACCGCCTGTGAGCAGAAGCGCGTCGTAATCGTCCACATGGATTTCATCGTAGCGGATCGGTTTTTGATATTCGGGCGATTCGGACATGCGTTTGTAATCGCGCAACCCCATCGGGCCCGCTCCAAGCGGACCGCGCAGGAATCCCATCAACAGGCGCTGGTCTGCCGCCGCGACTTTGCCCTGCTCGGTGGCGAATGTGACGCGCCAGCCACGTTCCGCGCATACGCGCCAGGGTGTGGCTGACTCGGTCGGGTCGAAATCGGTATCGGGTAGCGGAATGAGAACGTGGGGTTTGTTAGGCATATTTCTCCAAAGTATTACCTTGCTTGGTTGGGAAGAAAAATTTTCATGGCATGATATTTCATGAATGACTTTTTTGACACCACTCTCTCAACGTCACTTGCGGCGCACCGAGCAGGCGATTGGCTTCATCAGGCGAGCCGTCTTCGCCCCATGTTTCGTAATGCTTCATCAGCATTGCCATGCCTTTCCATTCGGTATTAAAGGTTAGCGTGCCCAATACCGAAAGCATGTTGGTTGAGATTGGCGATACCTTTACGTCCGCATGTTCGGCATAGATTTTCATTGCTTCGCCCATGGTGTAGGCTTCAGGTCCGAAGATATACAGTTCCTTGTTTAAGGTCTCATCGGTCTGATAACTCTTCGAGACCATCCGCGCATAATCTTCAACAGCGATCCAATGCAGCGGGTGGATTTGATTCCCGATAAGCGAAATATTTTTGCCCTGAACAAAAAGCGGGAGTGTCTCCATGAACCACGAACAGCGGAAGATGGTATATGGCACGCCACTGGATTTAAGCGCCGCCTCGCCCCTGACCTTTGACCTGCTCTCTGGCGTGTCAGCCTTTTCCTCGCTAACAGCATATGCCGAGATGAGCGTGACCCGCCCGACGTTTTTCTCTTTTGCGATTCGAGCAATGTCGCGCACCGCAAAGTGATCCATACGCTCGAAGTCCGCTTCGGTGGGACCGCCCTTGAGGCTGATGTGGACTCCGTCTACACCAGTGAGTGCGATACAGAGCGAGGCTTCGTTATCTACATCACCTTGGACGAGTTCATAGCCTTCGCCCAAAAGTTTCTTTGCCTTTTCAGGGTTGCGCACCAGCAAACGGACATTGAATCCGTCCGCTTTGAGTTGTTGGGCGACAGGCTTGCCAAGCATACCCGTCCCGCCGATGATAAGAATGGTTTTGTTGTTATTTGACATATTCAGCCTACAAATAGTTTAATATTTCTTCTGCTTCTGCGCGGGAGGAAAAATTTCCGCACAGGATTTTGTGTTTGTCTTTGAAGTAGATTTCGAGGCTGTAGGTATTGGGTCCACTATCCCAGTTATGTTCGCGGACTTCGGATTTGGTCATGTCGCTGAATGAGTATCGTTTTGTCCGCAAGGCGTTGATGGCGGTTTCGTAGCGGTGGGTGATGGTGCGGGCGTTGAGGTCGAAGGTGACGGTTTGATTCATGCCAAAAATTGCTGCGCCAATGAATGCCAAACTGACTGCAATTGCGCCAAGAGAAATACCAACGAAAACCAGAGTTATGATGCTGAAACCTGTCCAGCCAGGTTTGATGAGGAGTTCGTAGGGAGCCAGCCACGGGAATAAGCCGATGATGAAGAGGAAGATGCGAATCCCTGTTGACATAGTTTCGGTGATTTCGATCTTGCCGTTGGTTTGGGTGACGGTTGGCATGGTGGTCTCCTTTTCTGGATTTTATCGTCTCTCGAGAATACTTTGGTTAACAAATAGGTAAATAGTCACTTTAATTTTATGAGTTAGCAGGCAGCACACAAAAGTAAAAATCATCGTACAATCAATGTATCACCATAAAGGGATATTGTTATGAACCGTTCAGAAATTATTACTGCACTTAAAACAAACCCGCAGGTGTCTGTGCTGATCGTTGGTGCGGGCATCAACGGCATTGGAACCTTCCGCGACCTGGCGTTGAATGGCGTGGATGTCTTGCTCATTGACAGGGGAGACTTCTGTTCTGGTGCAAGCGCGGCATCTTCACATATGGCTCACGGTGGGATTCGCTATCTCGAGAACGGTGAGTTTCGTCTGGTGCGTGAGGCGGTGAAAGAACGCAATCGCATGATCCAGAATGCGCCGCATATCGTCAAGCCGTTGCCAACGACCATCCCGATGTTCAAGTATTTTTCTGGCATCTTGAATGCGCCGCTCAAATTCATGGGCTGGCTCGATAAACCTTCCGAACGCGGCTCGATCATTATCAAACTAGGCTTGATGATGTACGACGCCTACACGGGCGCACAACGCACGGTGCCGCGCCATAAGTTTTACTCCCGTGCAGAAGCTTTGGCGAAATGGAATAAACTGAATCCTGAGATCGTCAATACGGCGGTTTATTACGATGGCTTGATCTCTAACCCGGAACGACTTGCACTTGAGATTATGCTGGATGCCGAGGCGGAAAATCCAAACGCCCGCGCGTTGAATTACGTCAGTTTGGTGGGCGGGTCGGGCAAGAACGTCATCCTCCGTGATGAATTGACAGATGAGACCGTTGAGATCGAACCGAAACTGGTCATCAATGCTGCCGGTCCGTGGATCGACTTTGCCAATCACAGCCTGGGTGTGACCACCAAATTTATCGGCGGCACAAAGGGTTCTCACCTTGTCTTGGATCATCCCGAACTGCGCAAAGCAATCGGCGATAACGAATTCTTCTTCGAGAACAAAGATGGGCGTATCGTGCTCATCTTCCCCATGCAAGACCGTGTTCTGATTGGTACCTCTGATATTAAGATCGATCACCCAGACGATGCGCGTTGCACCGATGAAGAAGTGGATTACTTCCTCGAACTGACAGCACGCGTTTTCCCGAACATCAAAGTGACTCGCGATCATGTAGTCTTTGCATTTTCAGGTGTGCGTCCGCTGGCGAGCAGCATGGCAAAAACTACCGGACAATACAGCCGCGACCATCACATCGAAGTGCTCAGTGGCGATTGGACCAACCTGACTTTCCCCGTGTATTCCTTGGTGGGTGGCAAGTGGACCTCCTTCCGTGCTTTCTCAGAGGAAGTGGCAGATAAGGCTTTGCAGTTCCTTGGCATTCAACGCAACAAAGGCACACAAGACCTCCCGGTTGGCGGCGGGCGAAACTATCCGCGCACGAGTGAAGAGCGAGCCAAGTACATCAATGGTCTCGCCGCGTGGACGGGGCTTTCGCATGAACGCCTTGAAACGCTGTTCGAGCGTTATGGCACACGCACCGAGTCAGTTGCAGATTTTATGAAGCTTGCTGCCGATGCGCCGCTTGCCTCTTTACCGACATTCTCAAAGCGTGAAATGCTCTTCCTCGTACAGCATGAGAAAGTGGTGCATCTCGATGACCTGCTTTTGCGCCGCACCATGCTTGCCATGCTTGGCAAACTCACGCGCGATTCGATAGGGGAGTGTGCCGAAATTCTTGCAAGCGCACTCGGTTGGAGCGCCGAGCAGAAAAATGCCGAGGTGGAGAGAACGGTCCGTTTGCTGGCAGACAGGCATCGGGTCCGGTTTTGAGCCGAAAAGAGTCAGCATCCGGCGCGTGGTAGAATCTTATAGATGCCGCCACGAAAAAAATCCAAACTCCAAATCGATCTCGTCATTCCCGTTTATAACGAAGAAGAAGCGATTCGCCAAACCTATGCAGACGTTTGCCAGGTGGTGGATGCATTGCCCTATGAGTTTCGATTCATCTATGTGGATGACGGCTCAAACGACGGGACGGTGGATACGCTTCGAGGGATCTCTGCCAACGACCCAAGAGTGACCCTGCTTCAGCTCAGCCGCAACTTTGGGCACCAAGCTGCATTGACGGCTGGCATGGACGCCTCACAAGGCGACGTGATGATCTCGATGGATGGCGATGGGCAGCACCCTGCGACATTGATCCCAAAGATGATCGACCTGATCGAACAAGGCTATGATGTGGTGCAAGGGCAGCGAATGGAAGAAGAGCGAGCTGCATCGTTCAAGAAGGTCACGTCCAACTTTTTCTATTGGCTGATCAATCGCATCAGCGGCACACAGGTTATGCAGGGGGCGGCAGATTTTCGCGCGCTTTCAAAGAATGCTTTGAATGGGGTGCGGTCTATGCAGGAATATCATCGCTTTTTACGCGGCATGATCTCTTGGATGGGATACAACAGCGTCATCTTGCCGTATCACGAACCGGAACGCATTGCAGGCGAGTCAAAATATTCGCTTGGAAAAATGTTCAGGTTGGCATCTGATGCCATCTTTTCTTTCTCGCTTGCGCCCTTGTACATCGGTTTGAGTGCAGGGGTGTTGTTCTTTATCCTTGCCTGCGGACAGTTGGCATGGGTGCTATCGCTTTGGTTGACGGGCAATACCCAACAACTGGAGCCCGGCTGGAGCTCGCTAATGGGTATTTTGTTGATCGCGAGTGGAATCATCATGGTCTTGCTTGGTTTTATTGGCGTGTATGTTGGCTATATTTTTCAGGAAGTGAAGCGCCGCCCAATCTATCTTATCAAGGGGCAGATATCTAATGATGGAAAATAAGAATAAAATTTTTCAGGTCACATTGCTGCGACATGGCGAATCGGTGGGGAATGCCGAATCGCGCTGGCAGGGGCAGGCTGATTATCCGCTCACGGACCGTGGACGGAAACAAGCGCAAGCCCTAGCCGAACGTTGGAAGCGCGAAAAGATGAAATTCGACTATGTCATTTCCAGTCCGCTTTCGAGGACGAGAGAGACGGCAGAGATCATCGCTTCCAAACTTGGGTTGACGGTGGAGTTTGAACCTTTATGGTTGGAACGTGATAATGGTGAGTATGCCGGGCTGACCCAGCATGAAGTACGCCAGAATTTTGTCCACCCCGATTTCACCACGCCCTACGACCCGGTCGGCAATGACGGCGAAGGGGATTGGGAGTTATTCCTGCGTGCCGGGCAGGCATTGCACGACCTACTCAAACGCGACCCTGCACGATATTTGATCGTTTCGCATGGCGGTTTGTTGAATCAGGTCATGCATGCCATTGTGGGCATTGTGCCGCAAGCCAACAATGCTGGAACGCGCTTTCGATTTGGTAATACGGCTTTTGCGCAATTGCTGTATTTCCCCAACCAGCATCGCTGGGCGATCGATAAACTAAATGACCATGCCCATTGGGCAGGCGCTGAGTAATACGTAATTCGTGAAGAGTGAAGTGTGATGTCCGAATTCACACTTCACTCTTCATTCGTCATTCTTAAAATTTGGAAACGAAACTCAACCATGTCTCTTCCTTCTTCTCAATCTTCAGAAATGAAATTCCTTATCTTTGGCGCCGGGGCGATAGGAACTTATATTGGCGGTTCGCTGGCGCTGGCGGGGTACCAGGTTGTCTTTGTAGAACAGCCAAAGATGGTGGAGGAATTAAGAACGAAAGGATTAAGACTCGACCTGACGGCGGATGAAGGAAGAAATACCAAGGATGCGAGCATTGTTGAGCCGCGTTCTTTTGTGATCGAACCTTCGTTGGAAAACGCTTTGAAATTTGGTCCCTTCGATGCCGGTATCTTTGCCTTGAAATCCTTCGATACTGTTTCTGCCATGGAAGGTCTCAAGCCTTTTGTTGAAAAACTCCCGCCACTGCTTTGTCTCTCCAACGGCGTGGACAATGAGCCGACCATTGCAAGCGCCCTCGGTGCGGATAAGGTCGTGTATGGCACTGTAACCACTGCCATCGGCAGGCGCGGACCCGGCAGTATCGTTCTCGAAAAATTGCGCGGCGTAGGCGTGGCGGCGGGGCATCCGCTTTCAGAGAAACTGGTTGCTGCGTTGGATAAAGCCTATCTCAAATGCCGTCTTTATCCTAACGCGTTGAGCATGAAATGGTCGAAGATGCTGACCAATTTGGTATCCAACCCCACTTCTGCGATTCTCAATATGACCGCTGCGCAGGTCTTTGCTGATAAACGTCTGTATAAACTTGAGATTGAAATGCTCAAGGAATGTCTGGTAGTGATGGCGGCGATGAAACTCGAAGTGACCGACCTACCCGGCACACCTGTAAAAGCTCTGGCGTTTGCCACCAAGCTTCCGCTTTGGCTCTCCAAGCCTTTTCTCTCCAAAGCCGCAGGCAGCGGACGAGGCGCCAAGATGCCTTCCTTTCACATTGACTTGTACTCTGGTCGCCCGCAAAGCGAAGTGGAGTTCTTGCACGGAGCCGTCGTCCGTGAAGGAAAGGCGCGTGGCATTCCAACGCCGGTCAATCAAGTGCTCACCGAAACCTTGCTTGCTCTCACAAATAAAGAAATTCCGCTCGAAGAATTTGCAGGCAAGCCCGAAAAGCTGTTGTCAAAAATTCATGTCTAAGGTCAAAAGTCAAAGGTCGCAAGTTAAGACCTTTGACTTTTGACCTTAGACTTTTGACTCTCTAAAAATGATCAAAATCACCCAACCCAATCCCAATGTAGAAATCCATTTGCCCAACGGAAAGACACTCATCGGTCCGCGTGAGACGAAAGTGGGGGAGTTCCTTGCGCAGGTCAGTGATGATTTTGCTGCACCCATTGTGGCAGCGATCATCAATAACGAAATTCATGAGTTAACCTATCCAATCAAATCCGAATCCATCTGCACGCCCGTCACCATGGACAGTGCCGATGGCGCCCGCATTTATCGCCGTTCGCTCATCTTCCTGTTGGAGATCGCCTTTTCGCAAAGTTTCCCTGACGGCTATTTGAATATTGACCATTCCGTCTCCTCGGGCGGATTCTATTGCGAGGTCAAAGGTCGCGCTGTTCTTTCACAAGCCGAGCTGGATACGCTCGAAAAGCAAATGCGTAAACTGGTCACTGAAGACCATGCTTTTGAACGCCGTGAAGTACCTATTCAAGAAGCCATCGACTACTTCAGCTTGCACGCGCAGGAAGATAAATTGCGCCTGCTCAAGTACCGCCAAAAAGATTACCTAACCATCTATGCCTTCAATGGTCTCATGGATTATATGCACGGATACATGGTTCCTTCTACGGGGCATCTCAAGTGGTTTGCGTTGAAGAAGGTCAATGGTGGCTTCATCCTGCAATATCCGCGCCGAAATGCGCCGACCAAACTCGAACCGCTGGGCGACTATCCAAAACTATTACGCACGTTTCGTCAATATGGCAATTGGCTCGAAACGTTGCGCATTGACAATGTTGGCGCGCTCAACGATGCCATCGAGGCAGGGCGTGCCGATGAGATCGTGCTCGTCTCAGAAGCTTTGCATGAGCAGGGCTTTACAGATGCGGCTCAACAGATCGCAGAGAAAAATTCACGCATCATTTTGATCGCGGGTCCATCGTCATCTGGCAAGACCACATCCTCACGTCGCCTTGCCGTTCAATTATTGGCGCGCGGCATTTCGCCATATCCGCTCGAGTTGGATCATTATTTTATTGACCGCGAAAAAACTCCGCGTGATGAAAATGGTGACCATGATTTTGAAACCATCGAAGCATTAAACCTTGAGCGGCTTGCGCGCGACATTGAAAAACTTGTCAGCGGCGAAGAAGTTCAACTTCCACGATACAACTTCAAGACCGGAAGAAGCGAGGAAGGGGATGTCATCCGGCTGCGCGATGGTCAACCGCTCATCCTCGAAGGCATCCATGGATTGAACCCCCGCCTCATCCCCGAACGTTGGTCTGATTCAGCGTTTCGACTTTATGTCTCCGCCCTGACCCAGCTCAACCTAGACCGCCACAACCGCGTCTCGACCACAGACACGCGCCTCATTCGCCGTATTGTGCGTGACGCCCGCGAACGCGGATATTCTGCCCAAGCCACCATCTCGCGTTGGGAGTCGGTGCGACGTGGCGAGAAGCGGCATATTTTTCCGTATCAGGAAAATGCCGATGTGATGTTCAATTCTGCATTGGTGTATGAGCTTTCGGCGTTGAAGCCGCTGGTGGAACCGCTGTTGCGCCAAGTGCCACATCATGCCCCCGAATACATTGAAGCCCGTCGTTTGCTTGCTTTTCTTGATTGGTTCCTGCCCCTGGATGCGAGTCTGATTCCCATGAATTCCATCGTGCGTGAATTTATCGGCGGTTCCAGTTTGAAAGATTTCAAGATCTGGAGAGGGTAGATTAAAACGAAGACCTCCGAGGTTTTTAAAACCTCGGAGGTCTTTTTATTATTTCAAGATATTTTCAATTTGCTGTAACTCTTCCCCTGAAAATTCAACTTTACTCAACATTCCAACCGCATCTTCGATCTGGCTGACCTTGCTGGCGCCGATGAGCACGGAGGTCATTGTCTCGTGGCGTAGAACCCATGCCAATGCCATTTGCGCGAGGGTTTGTCCGCGTCCCTGGGCGAGGGCGTTTAGCTTTTGCACTTTGGCGATCTTGTCATCGGTGATATGCGCTGGCTTGAGGAAGCCGTGCGCCTTCGATGCGCGTGAACCTTCGGGAATACCGCCGAGATATCTATCGGTTAGCAAGCCTTGAGCGAGTGGGGAGAAGGAAATACAGCCAATGCCTTCTTCTTTCAATGTTTGCAGCAGATCATCTTCCACCCAGCGATTGAACATGTTGTAAACCGGCTGATGAATTAAACACGGTGTTCCCAACGATTTCAATATCTTCGATGCTTCACGTGCTTTATCAGCGGGGTAATTTGAAATACCTACATATAACGCCCGTCCACTGCGGACGATGAAATCGAGTGCTTGCATAGTTTCTTCCAGCGGAGTATCTGGGTCGGGGCGGTGATGATAGAACAAGTCTACATATTCCAAACCCATGCGCTTGAGGCTTTGGTCAAGGCTGGAGACGAGATACTTGCGCGAACCCCATTCTCCATACGGACCTTCCCACATGTAATAGCCTGCTTTGGACGAAATGAATAATTCATCGCGCCAGGGGTGCAGGTCTTTTGCCATGATCTGCCCAAAGGTCTCTTCTGCCGAGCCAGCGGGCGGACCGTAGTTATTGGCAAGGTCGAAGTGAGTGATGCCAAGGTCGAAGGCGCGTAGCACCATGGCGCGGCTGTTTTCGTACACGTCCACGCCGCCAAAGTTGTGCCACAAGCCGAGCGAAACCGCAGGCAGTTTTGCTCCGCTTCGCCCTGAGCGGCGATATTGCATGGATTGATATCGAGAGGTGGATGGGAGGTAGTTCATTATTGCTCCTTTTATTCACAACCAGCTTGTTTTCTGATTGCGTTTACATAGTCTCTTAATTCTTTCGAGTTATATATGGCGAGATGATGACTTTCATCGGTTGAAAATACTTTCAACCCAGTTGGGGTAATTTCTAATGCTATTAAGTACATCACTTTATATCCTATATCAACGATGCCGATTAGATTTTCTTGATTATTTAGTTTTGGATAGAATTCAACTTGATTTTCAATTGAAGAATATAAATGAGTTATAGCTTTTTGATGTTCGCCCAGTCTTAGATATAACAATCCTATGTTTAGTTCGATGCTTGAATCGTTTGGATGAAGTTCTTGTGCAACTTTGAAATGTTTTAATGATTCGTCGTTTTCTCCAAGGTCTTTTAATAAAAAAGCGCTGTTGTACCATGCTCGATAATCATCTGGTCGAATACTAATTGCCTTATTGTAACAATTAAGAGCTTCTTCTTCACAAAATGATTTTTGAAGTAAACTTCCTTTATTGTTGTATCCATCGTAAAAATTATTTTTCTTCTCTATTGATAGATCATAATAAAATAAAGCTTGTTTAGTGTCGCCAGATTCCATTGCACAAACTGCTAAATTAAAAAATATCGTTTCGTTATTTGTGTCGAATTTCCCGGCTTGAATAAAACTGTTTTTTGCTTGTTCATACTTCCCTTGCCATAAATAAGTCAATCCAAGCAAATTCCAAGCTTCTGATGAATTAGAATCAGTGTTGAGAATTTTCTCTAGGATGGAATAAGATTGCGAATAATCTCCCTTTTTGGCGTGGTAGGTGGCTTTTACTAACTGAATTGAACTTAATGGCGTATCTGCTTCTAATTCTTTTATTAACTCATATGCGCGATCAAGTTTATTTATTCCTAACAAGCAATTTGTTAGATTAAGTTTAATGTAGGGCGATGGATATAAAAGCAATAGGTCTTCATATAGTTTAATTGCGTTCTTAAAGTCGTAATCTCTTATATAGTTTTCGGCACTTCTTAATTTTTCTCTTATTGGAATTAGGATATCTTCAATTGTTTCCCCTAATCCACCTAAGATTGTATCGATATGTTGTACTGGTAATGTTCTGGATATATCCTTATAAAAATCTAAAATGATTTGCTTGAATTCCTTTATTGAACCTTCCTCGAATTTATTGTTAGTATCAACTTTTATTAATTGCGTTTTTGTTCTGTCTACCCTTGTCCAGTAGACTTCTCTTAAATCGTCAGTGTATACCATTAATAATACTGGTCTTCCATAATTTTTCCAGTAGCTTAAGTTTTGTTCTGAAACATGTATCGATACTTGATCTTGTGAGTCTGCAATGCAATCAGAACGCGATTTTACCTGTAGCCCAATAATTGCGCTGATTGTTCCTGATGATTCAGTGATTTCAATTTCAGCGTCAATGCCTTTATCATGTTCTAGAACGTTACGAAATAAACAACGGTACTGACTTGCAAGAAAGGCTATAAATGACAAACCTTTTTGTGACACTAATCTGTTGTGATCTTTTGTGTTCATTAGTTTTTATTGGGTTTTGATAAAGGAGATTACACAAATCCGTGTTCGATCAAACTGTTTGCCATCGAAAGAATGGCATCTTTCAGTGGGCGCGGACTCCATTTGAGGATGCGCTTCGCTTTTTCATTAGACTGTTCATGTTCGATATCAAGGCTTTCGGTGACGCGCGCGATCTTTTTATCGAACAAGCCTAACAAGCGCACTGTCCAACTTGGAAATTCCAGAGTGGGGATTTTATATCCACGCGGTGCGAATTCGGCGTGGAGTGTGCTTGCGATCTCTTTAAGCCAGGCGGTTCCGCCAGAGCATAAGAAGCGCTGCCCGGCGGCTTCGGGGGTGGTCATGCCGAGGATGATGGCGGCTGCGACATCGCGTACATCCACCAGCCCCATCTTGATTCGCCCCACGCCGGGGACTTGTCCCAGCATGTAGGTGCGGATGACTTCCACAGAGGTGCGGAAATTTTTAT
>JAFLCF010000309.1 GCA_017303735.1 Anaerolineae bacterium | reverse complement strand
AATATGTCGTAATCAAAACCAGACCCTAAAGGATTTGGATGCCTCTAGGGTCTTTTTATGGAGGTACCATTATGTACATAGGAATTCCAAAAGAAAGCCGCCCGTTCGAATATCGGGTCGGGTTATCACCAGCGGGCGTTGAGATCCTTGCCAAGGCTGGGCATCAGGTGTTTATCGAACACGAGGCGGGGAAAAGCGCAGGCTTCAGCGACCAGGAATATGAACATGCCGGAGCGCGGATTGCCTTTTCTGCACAGGAAGTATTTGGCAGGGCTGACTTTTTGCTAAAGATCGCCCGACCGGTTCCACAAGAACTGGAATGGCTGCATGAAGGCGCCATCCTTGCAGGCTTCCTGCATCTCGCTTCAAGTTCGCAGGATCAGATCGATCTGCTGCTGGAAAAAAAGATCACAGCCCTGGCATACGAACAGATCAAAGATGCGCATGGCGGGCTGGCAGTGTTGCGTCCGTTCAGTATGATCTGCGGTTCGATGGTGGCGCAATTTGCAGCGCGCTTCCTGCAAACCAATCGCGGCGGGAAGGGCATTCTGCTCAGTGGCGTGCCAGGCGTTCCCCCGGCTGAAGTGGTCATTCTTGGCGCGGGCGAAGTGGGGACGTCAGCCGCGCGC
This sequence comes from Anaerolineae bacterium, assembly GCA_017303735.1. Next base: position 3,726 of record JAFLCF010000309.1, on the reverse strand, counting down.
TCGATGCTCGGAGCGGGTGCGCATGTTACTGTGTTAGACAATAACATGGCGGCGCTTGAAAAGATCGCTGAACGATTCCCCAATGTGGTCACGATGTTCGCTACAAATCGAAACATCGAACGTGCCATCAAATATGCCGATGTGCTGGTGGGAGCCGTGCTGGTCAGCGGACAGCGCGCGCCGATCCTCGTGACGCGTGAGATGGTGCGCTCCATGAAGCCCCGCTCTGTCATCATCGATGCGAGTATCGACCAAGGCGGCTGCGTAGAAACCTCACGCCCGACCACACACGACAACCCGATCTTTATCGAAGAGAATATTGTTCACTATTGCGTGCCAAACATTCCCAGCGTGGTGGCAAGGACCGCGAGCCATGTATTTGTTAACTCTGCCATCCCCTATATCGTTGAGATCGCAAATAATGGCATCGAAGCCGCCCTCAAAAACAACGTTGCCATTGAAGCGGCGATCAATACCCATCAGGGAAAATTGATAAACCTGGTTCGGATGGGCGCGTAGGAGATTAGACATGAATGCAGCAACCAGTATTTATCAATCACGCGTAACCACCGCCGAAGAGGCGGTCAAGGTTGTCAAGTCTGGCAACCGCGTCTTTCTAACGGGGAATGTATCGGTTCCGAAAAAGCTTTTGGCGGCGCTTGTAGAGCATGCCCCCAATGTGCAGGATGTGGAGATCTGTCAGGCATTGACCGTTGGTGCCGCAGATTACGTCAGCCCGGAGATGGAAGGTCACCTGCGGGTGAACTCCATGTTCATCAGCGCCAATATCCGCAAAGCCGTGCAGGAAGGTCGCGCCGACTTCACCCCCGTACTTCTTTCCGAATTTCCTTTGCTATTCAAACGAGGCGTCTTACCCTTGGATGTGGCGTTGATACATGTTTCCACTCCCGATGAGCATGGTTTTTGCAGCCTCGGTGTGGAGGTCGGCTTGACCAAATCTGCCGCTGAATCTGCAAAGATCATTATCGCTGAAGTTAATGAAAAGATGCCGCGCACATTGGGCGACTCTTTTATTCATGTCAGCCGCCTAACCCATATTGTGCCAGTGAATTACCCCATTCCTGAACATAATATGGCGTCTGAGGGAAATGAAGACATCATCAAAAACATTGCCGGTCATGTTGCTTCGCTGATCCCAGATGGAGCCACCATGCAGTTAGGCATTGGCTCGATCCCTGATGCAGTCTTGAAGTTTCTCATGGACAAGAAAGATCTCGGCATTCATACTGAGTTGTTCTCCGATGGCGTCATTGACCTGGTGAATGCGGGCGTCTTGACCAATGCTCGAAAATCTTTGCATCCCGGCAAAATTGTAGCGGGATTCATTCTCGGCACAGGCAAACTTTATAACTGGGTAAACGATAATCCGATGGTCGAGATGCACCCGACCGAATATGTGAACGACCCATTCATCATTGCCCAGAATGATCGCATGGTGGCGGTAAACTCTGCCATCGAAGTGGATCTGACGGGGCAGGTTTGTGCCGATAGTATTGGACCCAAGCTATACAGTGGCGTAGGCGGACAGTTGGACTTTATCTACGGTGCTTCACGTTCGAAGGGTGGCGTTCCAATTATTGCCTTGCCCAGCACTGCCGTGATGAGAGATGGCACCCCGGTGAGTAAAATTACCGCAATGCTCAAACCAGGCGCAGGCGTGGTCACGAGCCGTAATCATGTCCGCTTTGTGGTGACGGAATACGGCATTGCCGACCTGTATGGCAAGACCATCCGCCAGCGGGCGCAGGCATTGATCAAAGTTGCGAACCCGATCTTCCACGATGAATTGCAGAAGCAGGCAAAAGAGCTTCACTACCTGTAACAAAATTAAAACTGGGCGTGGAGAACGCGTAACTCCACGCCCAGTTTTTTGTTAACCAGATAATCACAAACCCTGCTTGACATTCTACGGCTTTTTACCTATCATCGGGCGGTTTGATTGAATATCGCCCTGCCATGGGGAGCAGGTTCGAGATCGATTTTATTGAGATCATAAATCCATTAGCAACAGAAAGCAGATAAAACATGCGTAAAGTAAAAATCGTCGCCACAATTGGTCCCGCCTCAGATTCAGACCAGGCATTGGAATCATTGATCAAAGCGGGAATGAACGTTGCCCGCCTAAATTTTTCTCATGGTACCCATGAACAGCATCAGCTGCGTGTAGCCAAGATACGGGAAGTTTCCCAGCGCCTCAACATGCCGGTTGGCATTCTTCAAGACTTGCAAGGTCCCAAAATTCGCGTTGGTAAATTAGAAGTTCCTTTACAACTTTCAGTCGGTGAGGAAGTCTGTCTGTACGCCACCAACGATGAGCCTCCTCAAAATGGCTGTCAGTTGATCCCTGTGGATTTCCGTGAACTGTTCGACTCAGTGCAGCAGGGCGATAAGCTTCTGCTGGATGACGGACGTTTGGCGCTTTCAGTCACCTCTGCGGAAGGGCGACAAGTCCATGCGACCGTCAAAGTGGGTGGGGCGCTCTCATCTCATAAAGGCATCAATTTACCCGGCGTCAAACTGCGCATTGCCGGTTTTACCAAAAAGGATAAAGCCGACCTCGCTTTTGGTATTTCGCAAGGTGTGGACGCTGTGGCGATCTCTTTTGTACGCAGCGCCGATGACGTGCGTGAAGTCCGCGCTGCGATTAAGGAATACTCTGCGGGTAAACATGAACCCATGCTCATTGCCAAACTGGAAAAACCAGAAGCATTGGATGTGTTAGAAGAGATCCTCGACGTAGTGGATGGTGTGATGGTTGCCCGCGGCGACCTCGGCGTGGAACTCCCGCCCGAACGCGTGCCCCCGTTGCAAAAGATGATCATTCGTGCCGCCAATGCTCGTGCAAAACTCGTCATCACGGCAACGCAAATGCTCGAATCGATGATCCAGAATCCTTTGCCCACTCGCGCTGAGTCATCAGATGTTGCCAATGCGGTTTTCGACGGCACCGACGCCGTGATGCTTTCCGCAGAAACAGCTTCGGGTGAATATCCCAGCCTTGCCGTTGAGATGATGGCACGTATCGTCACCGAAGCCGAGTCGCACTTCAAAGAGTGGGGAAGCCGTCAGGATGGCAAAGCAGGCTTGGGTGAGTCGGATGCGGCATCAATGGCACGTGCATCCAATGTGCTGGCAAGCGATCCCGAGGTGCAAGCTGTCTCCGTTTTCACTATGCGCGGGCGTTCTGCTTGGCTGATGTCCAAAGCGCGACCTTCAAAGCAGATCTTGGCATTTACCCCTGAGCGTGAGACCTTCAATCAACTGTCGTTCTTGTGGGGCGTTCAGCCCAACCTTGTGAAATATGCCAAGACCATGGACGATATGCTTTCAGAAGTTGATTCAGTGTTGTTGAAATCTGGAATCAAACCGGGGCAGCAGGTGGTGTTGGTGTGCGGCTTCCCCATTGGCGAACAACGCCCGCCCAACATGGCATTGCTTCACACCGTGGCAAGCGAACCCACTGTAAACCTTGCTCGTAAATTAGCGGAAAAATAACGCTGGAATTTTTTCCCTCTCTCACGCCTTAACCAAAGCGGATGACGTTTCAACTCAACGTCATCCGCTTCTTTTTAAAACTTGTGTTTGATTCAGCGTTCCTATGCTGTTACTCGCTCGAAGCGATAACAATGCCAACCCCGATCAACACCCCGCCAAGAATGAACAACGAAGTAATTTGCTCAGAGAGGAAGAACCAACCGAGTAAGG
>JAFLCF010000308.1 GCA_017303735.1 Anaerolineae bacterium | reverse complement strand
ACCACTGGTGGAATTGGGCGTTCGGTGCTTTTGCCCATGGTCGTGATGGTTGGCTTTGCCATCCTCGGCGCGGTGGACGATTGGGAAGGCATTCACGGCAAGCGCAAAGGGGACGGCATGCGTGCCCGAACCAAATTTGCTGTGCAGGTGGTTCTGGCGTTGGCAACGGCTTATGTTTTGAAGTATGTCATCGATGCGCCCGATCTGTATCTGCCCGGTTATTTCTTCGAAGTCGAGATCGGCTGGATCTATGTGCCGATTGCTGCTTTCATTATTGTGGCTGAGTCCAACGCCGTCAACTTTACCGACGGTCTCGATGGGTTGGCGGGTCTGATCGCCGCAACCGCCATCGCTGCCTTTGGCGGCATCGCCCTCATGCAGGAACAGACTTATCTGGCGCGCTTCTGTTTTATTTTGGTGGGTGCCTTGTTCGGCTTCTTGTGGTTCAACGTTCACCCGGCTCAACTCATTATGGGCGATACCGGCTCGATGGCATTGGGTTCGGTGCTGGCGGTGATTGCCTTGATGACGGGTCAGTGGCCCATGCTGCTGGTCATTGCCATTATTCCGCTGGCTGAAATGCTCAGCGTTGTGATCCAGATTGTTTACTTCCGCCTGACTCGCGGCAAACGTTTCTTCAAAATGACGCCGATCCATCATCACTTTGAATTGCTCGGCTGGAGCGAAACCCAGATCGTTCAGCGCTTTTGGCTCATCGGGTTGATGGCAGCACTGATCGGGATCGGACTTTCGCAGGTATAGGTGAACCGTGAAAAGTGAAACGTGATTTGCAAATCACGTTTCACTCTCACTTTTTACGACTTATGAAAAACTGGACCAACACCCACGTTCTCATCCTCGGAGCCGCACGGCAGGGACTCGCCCTGGCTCGCTGGCTCTCTCATCACGGCGCAAACGTGACCTTGAACGATTCGCGCCGCGAAGAGGAACTTGCCACGGCGAAAAAATCTTTGGCAGATGTGGACGTGACCTGGGCTGTAGGCGGACATCCGCTTGAATTGTTGGACATGACCGAAGTGTTGTGTCTCTCTGGCGGCGTGCCGTTGACCTTGCCCATTGTGGAAGAAGCCGTCAAACGCGATATTCCGCTTTCGAACGACTCTCAAATTTTTATGGAAGTGGTTCCCTGCAAGACCATTGGTATTACCGGCTCCGCGGGTAAGACAACGACCACTACCCTGGTAGGGGAGATGGCAAAATTGAACCGCAGACCGCAGACCATAGACCATGGTTCGTCCGTCGTCCATCGTCCATCGTCCACGGTCTATATTGGCGGCAATATCGGTGACCCACTGATCAATTACGTTGATGATATGACTGCCGATGACCTCGCTGTACTTGAACTGTCATCGTTTCAGTTGGAACAAATGACCATCTCACCAAACATTGCGGCGATTTTGAACATCACGCCCAATCATCTGGACCGTCACGGTACGATGCAAGCCTATACCCAAGCCAAGGCGCACATTTTGGAATTCCAATCTGCAAACGACACAGCCATTTTAGGGCGCGATGATGCAGGTGCCTGGAATTTGAAAAATCGAGTGAAAGGGAAGTTGCAAACCTTTAGCTTACATGATCTCGAAGAAGGCTTGAATGGCGCGTACCTGCATGATGATCTGTTGAGTTTGCGAGATGGATTTGCCTACGTGCCCTTGTTGATGCGTGAAAAAGTCCAATTGCGCGGCGACTATAACATTGCAAATGTGTTGGCTGCTTTTACCATCGGACACGCCGCTGGATTCAAACTGGATGATATGCTCGAAGCTGTGGAAGAGTTTCGTGGTGTGCCGCATCGCCTTGAGTTTGTGCGTGAGTTGCATGGTGCTCGCTGGTACAACAATTCAATCGCTTCTGCCCCCGAGCGGACTATTGCTGTCATTCATGCCTTCACAGAACCGATCGTGCTCATGCTCGGCGGGCGCGATAAGAATCTTCCCTGGGGTGACCTTGCCAAACTCATCCATGAGCGTGTGGACCATGTGGTGGTCTTTGGCGAGGCGGCTGAGATGATCGAGAAAGCCGTAACAGCTTTCAGCGGAGTCGGAACCGTGGACGTTCGCAGGGCTGCGACTCTCAAAGAGGCAGTCACGCTTGCAGTGGAAGTTGCATCCGCTGGGGATGTCGTCCTTTTATCGCCGGGCGGCACGAGCTTCGATGAGTTTAAGGATTTTGCAGAAAGAGGAGAGAGGTTTAGAACATGGGTATTGGAACTTTCGTAGAACCTCAAACGACTCAACAACGAACAACGCCTGCGCGCGGGATCGATATGCCGCTGCTTGTCATTGTTGTGGCATTGATCGTCTTCGGTTTGGCGATGTTGTACTCGGCTTCGTGGGATTTTTCGCGCGCCGCCTATGATGGCGATGCGATGTATATGTTCAACCGCCAGTTGATGTGGCTTGGCTTGGGCGTGGTCGGCGCGACGGTGCTTGCTTTCCTCGATTATCACCGCTGGCGTCAGTTGATCGTACCTGCCATGGCAGTGACGGTCTTGATGTTGATCGCAGTGCTTGTGATGAGCGAAGTGCGCTTCAATGCCCAGCGTGCCATCTTCAATGGTTCCATCCAGCCGTCTGAATTGGCGAAGCTGGTTTCCATTTTATATATTGCAGTTTGGTTGTATGCCAAGCGTGATATGTTGAAAGATATTACATTTGGCTTGATCCCCCTCGGTGTCATCCTCGGGTTCATCGGCGGTTTGATCTATCAACAGCCTGATCTAAGCGCTGCCGCCACGGTGTTGATGCTCGGTGGTCTGCTCTTCTTCCTCGCAGGCGGTGACCTGAAGCAGATCGGCGGCTTGTTGATCATTGCTTTTGTGGTCGCATATTTGGTGGTGTCGGTTAGCCTCACGGGTCAGCAGCGTGTGTCTGATTTTGTAGCAGGCATCAAAGATCCGTTGCAGGCTTCGTATCATGTACGTCGTTCCTTCGAAGCCATCGTCAATGGCGGTTGGTTTGGCGTGGGCATTGGCAACTCACTTACCAAAGTGACTGGTTTGCCTGTGCCGCCCACCGATAGCATTTATGCCGTTGTCGTGGAAGAACTCGGCTGGTTCGGCGGCGTGGGTCTGATCGGTTTATTCGGTGCACTCATCTGGCGTGGATTTGTGATCGCCCGCCGCGCGCCCGATATGCTCGGCACATTGCTCGCTTCAGGTCTGGTGATCTGGATCGGCTTGGAAGCATTGATCAATATGGCAGTCATGGTCGGTTTGCTGCCGTTTGCAGGGAATGCGCTTCCGTTCGTGAGTGCAGGTGGCTCGAACTTGGTCACCACACTCGCGGCATTGGGTATTCTCTTCAACATTTCCCGACAGGGAAATAGTTCAAATGATACGAAAGATGAATGGAGGTCCTACGGTGCGGTTGCTAATTTGCGCTGGTGGAACGGGCGGGGGCGTGTATCCCGCGCTAGCCGTTTACGAAGCGCTAAAGAATAGGCATCCCAACGTCGAAACCTTATGGGTCGGCGGTGAAGGCGGCATGGAAGAAGACCTGGTGAAACGCGCAGGCATTCCATTCCGTTCTGTTCCCGCTGCCGGGGTGCATGGCGTCGGTCTGCGCGCATTGCCTGGCAATATCGCCAAGCTCACGCGCGGAGTGATCGAGTCGCGCCGCATCCTCAACGACTTCAAACCCAATGTGCTCTTCTTTACTGGCGGCTACGTGGCTGCCCCAATGGCAGTAGCTGGGCGCAACCTTCCCATCGTTTTATACGTACCCGATATTGAACCGGGTCTTGCCCTTAAATTTCTCGGCTATTTCGCGGATGTCATCACCGTGACCGCGCCGGACTCAAGGAAGTTTTTCTCCAACCCTGAGCGCATCATCCACACCGGCTACCCGCTTCGTTCCGGACTTTTGAACTGGTCCCGCGAAAAAGCCATTTCTCACTTCGGGCTGGACTCTTCACTTCCCACCCTCTTGGTCACCGGCGGCAGCAAAGGTGCGCGCTCGATCAACATGGCGGTGTTAAAGTCTTTGAATGAATTGCTTGAAATGACACAGATCATTCACCTGACCGGTTCGTTGGATATTGAGACTGTAGAACAAGCGGCTGATAAATTGCCAGCCGATAAGAAAACACGGTATCACGTCATGCCTTACTTACATGACATGGGTGCCGCCCTCGCCGCCGCAGATCTAGTTCTTTCGCGAGCAGGCGCCTCTTCAATAGGGGAGTATCCTTTCTTTGGATTGCCCGCCGTGCTGACACCTTATCCGTATGCATGGCGTTATCAAAAGGTCAATGCCGATTATCTGGCAGAGCACAACGCTGCGGTCATCTTGCAGGATGACCTGTTGGACGATACACTTCTGCCCGTGGTCAACGACCTTCTGGCGAATGAA
>JAFLCF010000307.1 GCA_017303735.1 Anaerolineae bacterium | reverse complement strand
CGGACCTAGCCCGTCAGCTCTTTTTATTTTAAGAAATTACATTTTCTCAAAACTGGATTTCAATGCGGGGTACAACTCCCGATAGATCGCATACGACTTGCGATAGACTTGCGCCTCTTTTTCTTCAGGTAAGGTTGATCCGGTTATTCTGATACATGCTTTACACGCTGACGCCACATCGCTCCACTGCCCGGCACCGACTCCTGCCAGCAAAGCCGCACCATACGCGCCGCCTTCTGTTGTGTTGACTGTGACCAGTTCCGCTTCCAAGACGGACGCCAAAATTTGACGCCACAAAGCGCCCTTCGTGCCACCACCCGAAGCGCGGACTTGGGTAATTTTTCCAAGCCCAGCATTTTGAATCAGTGTGAAAGAATCTTTCAACCCGAATGCTACGCCTTCGAGCACGGCACGCGTCATGTGAGCACGGCTATGGCGTAGAGTCAAGCCAATGAACGCGCCGCGCGCTAACGGGTCGGGGTGAGGCGTACGTTCGCCCGAAAGATATGGCAGGAATTGCAATCCCTCACTGCCCGCCGGAATCGCTTCTGCTTCTTTTAATAAGTCATCAAAACTTACATTCGGTGCAAGTGTGTCGCGATACCACTGCAAACTTCCCGCCGCAGAAAGCATCACACCCATGAAGTGCCACATACCCGGCACAGCATGACAGAACGCATGCAAACGACCTTCGGGTTCGATCAATGCCGATGGGGTAGTGGCAAACACAACTCCACTCGTACCCACTGTGAGACCCACAATGCCCGGCTCCACTGCACCGACACCTACCGCACCAGCGGCTTGATCGCCGCCGCCCGCTGCAACGGGCGTACCCACTTTCAAGCCAGTGAGCGCTGCGGTTTCTTCAGTGACATAACCCGTGAACTCTGTGCCTTCAAATGTTTTCGGCATCCACGCGCGCGGAATTTCCAACGCCGATAAAACTTCATCCGACCAATCGCGCGCTTTGAGATCAAACAATACCGTACCTGCGCCATCGGCTTTGTCCATTGCATAGGTGCCGGTCAATTTCAAGCGCACATAATCTTTTGGGAGCAAGACATGTTTTGCTTTTGCATACACATCCGGCTCATTCTCTTTGACCCATAAAATTTTCGGCGCGGTGAATCCCGTCAGCGCCACGTTGCCGGTGATGCGGATAAACTTTTCTTTGCCAATGATGCGATGGATTTCGTCACACTGACTTTGCGTGCGTTGGTCATTCCACAAGATGGCGGGACGTAAAACATTGCCAGCATCATCCAGTAGGACCAGCCCATGCATTTGCCCCGTCAGACCGACTGCCCCGACTCGTTCTCCGCTGATACCTGCCTTTTCCAAAACGGACTTAATACTTGCCGCAACCGCCTCCCACCACTCGCGCGGATCCTGCTCTGACCACAATGGTTTCGGTGTTTGAAGCGTATGTGGATTCGATGCGACTGCGATGACTTCGCCTTTTTCGTCAATGAGCAAAGCTTTGCTTGAGGTAGTGGATGTGTCGATACCTAAAAAGTACATCGGTGCTCCTGTGTCAGGTATCAGGTGTCAGGAAAACTTGATACCTGATACTTAGAACCTGAAACGCTATCGCACGCCCAACAAAACTTCATTCGTCAACTGATCGAGGCGCTCGTATTTCAATCCACGCCCGGCAATGGCATTGCGGTCGAAAGCTTGGGCTTTGAGGGCGTTAGCTTTTGCGGAGGAGTACTTGCCGAAGTATTGATTCATTGAACCGTCATCCGCGTTGATCTCCGCGACGATGGACTGAATTTCCTTATCCGCATTCCATTGGGCGGCTTTTTCTTTGAGGATGAGATAGGTGCGCATACAGCCGCGCGCGAAGTCTTTGACGCCTTCATAATCTTCGGTGCGATAGGCATGGGCATCGAAGTGACGGCTGGCATCGTATTTGTTATCTTCGAGTAATTTCACAAGAAAGAAAGCACTCTTGAGATTGACCGCCCCAAAGCGGAAGTCCTGGTCGTAGCGACCAAAGGCTTGATCGTTCAAGTCAATGTGGAAGAGCTTGCCTGCTTCCATTGCCTGAGCCACGCCGTGGACGAAATTAAGTCCTGCCATGTGTTCATGTGCCACTTCAGGGTTCACGCCGACCATGTCTGGATGATCGAGTGTGGCGATGAATGCCAGCATATGCCCCGTGGTGGAGTTGTAAATGTCGCCGCGCGGTTCGTTGGGTTTGGCTTCGAGGGCAAATTTCAGATCGTATTTTTTATCGAGGGCATATTCGCAAAGGAAGTTCATCGCTTCGCGGCTGCGTTTGATGGCGGTGATGGGGTCTTTGGTGGCGTCACTTTCGGTGCCTTCGCGCCCGCCCCAGAAGACGTAAGTCTTTGCGCCAAGTTCCACGCCGAGGTCGATGGCGTTCATGGTTTTCTGCAAAGCATAGGCACGGACTTTGGAGTCATTCGAGGTGAATGCGCCGTCTTTGAAGATGGCTTCGCTGAACAGGTTGGTCGTTGCCATGGGCACTACAACGCCTGTATCGGCAAGCGCTTTTTTGAAGTCTTTGAGAATCGCATCTCGTTCTGCGGGTGTTGCGTCGATGGGGATGAGGTCATTATCGTGGAAGTTGACACCATAGGCGCCGACTTCTCCGAGCAGGCGAACCAAATCGGCTGGTGATTTTGCGTCGCGTACGGGTCCTCCGAAGGGATCGCGCCCGATGTTTCCCACGGTCCACAGACCGAAGGTGAATTTGTTTTCTGGTTTTGGGGTGTAGTCTGACATGGGGGAACTCCTTTAGGTTTGATAATGGAATGACCGACCGCAGACGATGGACGGCAGACCACGGTCGGCGGTCTATCGTCTGCGGTCAATAGACTTACTTCAATTCAAATATGGCAGTGACAGGTTTCGGTGCGCCGAGGTCTTGTCCGCGTTGGCTGGGGGAACAGCCGCCGATTTCGAGTTTGAATTCGCCGGGTTCGAGGATTAGTTTGCCGTCTTCATTATAGAATGACATCATCTCGGGGGTAATGGTAAATTGAAGCGTTTTGCTTTCACCTGCTTTGAGCATAACCCGTTCGAAGCCAATGAGATGATGGAGCGGGACAATGGTTGAGGCGTGGAGGTCGCTCAGGTAGTATTGAACAACTTCGGCTGAGTCTGAGGCGCCGCTGTTGGTGAGAGTCAGGCTGAGGTTGAGAGAAGCTCCGAGAGGGAGAGTCGCTTTATCGAGTTGTAATTCCGAATACTCGAACTTGCTGTAGCTCAGACCAAAGCCAAAGGGATAGAGCGGCTCTTCGGTCATGTAACGATAGGTGCGACCCTGCATGCTGTAATCGTCGAAAGCGGGAAGTTGGTCGAGCGACTTGGGGAAGGTGATGGGCAGTTTGCCTGAGGGGGATACATCGCCGAACAAGACATCGGCAACGGCGCGACCGCCTTCCATGCCGGGGTACCAGACGAAGAGGATTGCTTCAACCATATCTTCCACTTCACCTAATGCAATGGGGCTGCCACCTGTGAGCACGAGGATGATGCGCGCGCCATGTGCAGAAAGTTCTTTGATGTAATCGACCTGACTTTGCGGAAGCGAGATGCTTTCACGGTCGCCATTTTGCGGAGAGAGCAGTGACTCGCCTTCTTCACCTTCAAGAAAAGAGTTGAAGCCTGCACACACGATTGCAAAATCGGCAGACTGTGCCATGCCGGGCGCCCATGTTTGCGGGATCTCACGTGTGTGTTTCAACGGCGTGCCGGAGTGATATTCCAAGCCCATGCCTTCGGGAATGCGCCCAACCAGACCTTCGAGCAAGGTAATCATTTTGTTGTTGAAGCCGTAATAGTTACCGAGGAGTACTTCGAGGCTTGCGGCTGTTGGACCTGTGACGAAGATTTTCTTGGTGGAAGGTTGAATCGGTAGAACGTTATTTTTATTTTTGAGCAACACAACCGCCTCGGTGGCGGTGCGATAGGCGAGCTGACGATGTTCGTCACATGCAACCACGTCGGTGGGGACGGAGGCGTAGGGTACTTCTTCGGCTGGGTCGAACATGCCAAGTTTGAAGCGGGTGGTAAAAGTGCGGATCAGGGCGCGGTCTACGAGGGCTTCGGTGGTATCGCCACGTTCGATGGCGGTGGGGATCTCATTGAAGACGTGGTCGCAGCCGAGGTCGCAGCCATGCTTCAATGCAAGCGCGGCAGAATCCGCCGCATCTTCTGTGACTTTGTGGTTGAGGTGAAAATCTGACAGCGCGAAGCAGTCTGATACGACATGCCCGTCAAAGCCCCATTCGCCGCGCAAGATATCGTCTAGCAAAAGCTGGCTGGCGCAACAGACTTCATCGAGTGTGCGATTGTATGCGCCCATAACGGATTCAACTTTGGCTTCGGTGACCAGTTTTTTGAAGGC
>JAFLCF010000306.1 GCA_017303735.1 Anaerolineae bacterium | reverse complement strand
ATTGGCGAATGCGCACCCTTCAACATCCTGATTACATGCCCGAGTTGGATATTGTTGTCGAATCGTCTAAAGGAGATTTGGCTGCCTTTTGTATTTGTTGGCTTGATAAAAATTCAATGACAGGGCATGTTGAGCCATTGGGCAATCATAAAGATTATCGGCAGTATGCGTTGGGGCGCGTCGCTCTTTCAGAAGGATTGCGCCGTCTCCAGTCGCTTGGAGCGCAGAATATTTTTGTTGAAACAGACAACTATCGAAATACTGCTTTTCGGCTGTACGAGTCGTTTGATTTTCAAGTGATACAAGATGTTCTTGTATATCGAAAAGATTACGAAACGGATTAGCCCATTTAATACGCAAATTAACTTTTCAACAAGTGACGAAATCAAAACGAATGCGCCAAGATACTACCTGACATTTCTGGTTGGACGGCTTCGCCAGGTCCACGTGGCAGGGCGGGGAATGTCAAACCGTTAGGCGTTTGTATGAGTCTCACCATTATTAAATATGTTATTACTACCAGAGACCTGCTCCAAAATTCTTGCTTCCATTAATGACATTGCGAAAAGACCGATCTTGGTAGCCTTGGATGGCGGAAGTGGAGCGGGGAAATCTACCATTGCATCCATGCTCGAACAAAGAATAGATTCTGTAATTGTACAATCAGATGATTTTTATTCTGCCAATATTCCTGATTGGGAATGGGATAGGCGTTCCATATCTGAAAGAGCAAGGGATGTTCTCAATTGGCACAGGCTGCGCGCTGAGGCACTTGAACCTTTGCTTGCAGGCAAACCTGCAAGGTGGCATCCATTCGATTTTGTAGCAGGCGTACGTTCAGATGGAACCTACGGGATGAGTAATGAATATGTTGAGAAAAAGCCTGCACCTGTGATTATTCTCGAAGGTGCATACTCTTCAAATCCTATACTTTCCGTCCCAATTGACCTCAAAGTATTAATTGATGTTCCGGTATTTGAACGCCACCAAAGATTAGATAAACGAGAAGAAAATAAGCAGTTTTTGCAAAGATGGCATCTACTGTGGGACACAGTCGAAGAATATTATTTTTCGGAAGTGATGCCAAAGTCGTCGTTTGATTTGATTGTGCCAGGAAATCATGTTGATTCAGAGACAAAAAACGCCTAACAATGGTCTAGGCGGGCTTGCTGGACGGATTCGCCAAGTCCACAAAAGGCGGGTCTTCGGCTTGACGAAAAAGAAAGTATGTTCTATTATCCAATAAAGGAACATACTCATGAAAAAAGAAACCACCATCACCCCCATCCTTGTTGCTGATCTGCTCGCCGAGGGGGAACGCATGCCAGTCTATGTGCATGTGATTGACCATCCCAACGGGCGCGTATTGGTGGATACTGGTATGACCGAACTGCACCCGGCTGGGGCTGACTTAGACCCACGGCTCTTTCCGCTTACTACACATGATCTCGACCTCAGCAGCATTGACCTCATTGTCAACACCCACCTGCACTTCGACCATTGTGGCGGCAACCACCTCTTTCCCGGCAAACCGATCTACGTCCAACGCCAAGAACTTGAGGATGCGCGCAGCAAAGAGGATTACACCATCCGTGAATGGGTCGATGCCCCAGGCGTGGAATACTTTCCGGTCGACGGCGAATTTGAACTGCTTCCGGGTCTCAGGCTTGTCCCTGCGCCCGGTCATACACGCGGATTGCAAATGGTCGTCATTGAAACAGGCGAACGTCCGATCATCGTTGGAGGCGACGTGGCAGTTTGGTTCGGTGAGCTCGACGAGCCGCATACCGAAGGTCAACTAAGGGTAATCGCCCTCAACCCAGAGATGGTCTGGCTCACACATGAACATCAGCCCTGGCGACCTCATTCATAAATAAGGAATCATGTCCATGATAAGAGCAACCATTGCAGAGACACGTGTATTCGAAAGTTGGCAAGATTACCAAGATGCCCTCAAACGTGCCATTGCACCACTCAGCGAGGCACAATTACAACAACGCCCATTACCAAACCTTCGCACACCCGGAGAAATCGCCGAACATATCGTGTTTGGGCGAGCCTTACACCTGCAACGTACTCTCGGTGAGGCAACCATAGAATTAACGCCGCTACTGAAATGGAATAATTCAGACACCCCGCCCCGCACAGCCGCAGAAATTGTAAATGGGCTGGAAGTCACCTGGCAGTTCATCACCAGTTGTCTTATGCGTGGGTCTTCCACAGACAAGCTCTCTGAAGAAGAGGCTCAGACCATACAGACCATTTGGGGTCTCCTTGACCACGACCTGCCCCATGCTGGAGAATTATCTCTGTTGCTGGGTGCGATCGGTTTGGATGGTGTTGAAATTTAAAGAACTATCAGCAATATTATTTTGCATATATCTAGTTTTAAAGAAGGTAACTATGAAAGTTTCTGATACACATAATCAACGCATTGCACAATTGACATTTGCATCTGTCTATCCACTCTACATTGAAAAGGTAGAAAGAAAAGGTAGAACAAAAGCAGAGCTAGATCAGGTGATCCAGTGGTTGACCAATTTTGACCATAAAAAGTTACAAGAACTGATCAAAGAAAATGTAACCTTTGAAACATTTTTTCAAAAAGCTTCTTTAAACCCAAATGCAAACCTCATCACGGGCGTCATCTGCGGAGTCCGCGTGGAAGAGATCGAGAATCCTCTGACTCAGCAAGTGCGCTATTTGGATAAGTTGGTAGATGAGTTGGCAAAAGGCAAAAAGATGGAGAAGATCTTGCGCGGCTCGTAACTCTGTTATTAGACTAAAATCAACACAAACATTTTGGGTAAGTCCTGCAAAGGAAAGCATCCACCATGAAATCAAATGTCCACTACGAAAAAACGCTCACGCTCAAAAACGGAGAAGATGTTACATTGCGCACCGAATATGTCGGCGCAGAAGAATACATCGATTTCTTAAAACGAAGCGATCTTGGCAAGCAATATCCCAAGGAAGATTTTCAGCAGCGGGTGACAGACCTTGTCCAGAATATTCAGATCAGCCTGATCGCACGAAACAAACAGTCGCAGATCGTTGGAGTCTGCTTTGGGTTAACCGACTTCGCCTACTGGCTCATGGTCACAGACCTGGGCACAGACCGAAACTATGCAAAACAAGGCTTGGGAAAAATAATGATGGACGTCGCCCATGAACTGGCAGGCGGTGAAAAGAAGATCATCGTATTTGCTTATGCCAACGACAACGCCATTCCTTTTTATCAAAAGATCGGCATGCAGAAGACCGAATCCATGATGATGAAAGACAATGTTGAGTACACCTATTTTGTCGTAGAATAGCCGTTATGGCGAGGGCTAAGCTCTCGCCGTAACAATTTTATGATGGGGTAAAATAGCTTTCATTCACCCTATGCCCTATTCAATCGCATATCCACGCAACATCATCGTTCGAAGTCTCTTTCGCAGCGTGGTCCGCGGCATATTCCCTTTGGTAGCCCAAATAAAAATTACCGGGCTCAAGCAATTTCCCAAACACGGTCCGCTGATCGTGGTGGGCAATCATACCGGCGCCATGGAAGTTGTATTGATGGGAACCTATTCACCCAAACAGATCGAGTTCATGGGTGCAGTGGAAATGCCATGGAATGGTTTTATTGGAAAAATGATCGACCTGTACGACCTGATCCCCGTTCACCGCGGATACACCAGTAATTCATCCTTGAAAATGGGCGTGGATGTTCTCAAGCAGGGCGGCATGTTGGGCATCTTTCCCGAAGGCGGCTTTTGGGAGCCGGGCAAACAAAAAGCGCAAACGGGGGTGGCGTGGTTAAGTCATCTCACCCAGGCACCAATCCTTCCCATTGGCTTTGGCGATACCCGCGGCAAAATGGCGGAAATATTTCAGTGGAAGCGCCCGCAGTTTGAAATGAACGTGGGCGAGGTCATGCCGCCAGTACGCTTGGATGATTCCACTCATAAGAAAGAAGCCCTGCAAAAAGCCGCCGATGACATCATGGATGCAATTTGGGCGCTCGTGCCTGAAGATGAACGCAAACGCAAAGAAAGCCAGCCCGAGAACGAAATCTTCACATTGGATATTAACTTCTTCGATAAGCAGGGTCAGCCCGTGGAGATTCCCGCCGCATTGAAGCTGAGCGACGGCTCGTGGATCAGTCGCTTCGCACACCGCCCGAACCTGATCGACTCCATTCGAGACTATATCTTTCTGCCGGTGCAGGTGTTAAAAGAACTGCACCGCACGCCAACGGCAGAGGAAATTTATCAAGCCGCACATTCGATGCTCGAATATGTAGAACGCGACAACCCGCAATACTTCAACTATCGCTACGGCTACAAAGACGGCGAAGCCTTTCAGCAGAGTTTTCGTCAACTGCGCGAGTTGATGCGCTGGGCAATGG
>JAFLCF010000305.1 GCA_017303735.1 Anaerolineae bacterium | reverse complement strand
ATCAAGATCACAGGTCCAATGGCGGTTTGTAGAACAGGGATCAGTTCCTTGATCGTGGTCATTTGAAATTCCACTTCTTCAACACATCCATCGCTTTGAGGTGAGTCAAATCCAATTGCAGGGGCGTGATGGAAACATAACCAGCCTTCAATGCGCCAAAGTCGGTCCCGGGTTCGTCCACGCCGGTGGGGGCTTCGCCGCCGATCCAATAATACGGCTTGCCGCGCGGGTCACTGCGCACATCAAGCGCATCGCGATACACGCGCAAGCCTTGGCGCGTGATCATATACCCTTTGAGTTCGGATTCATTTAGATACGGAACATTGACATTCAAGACGACTCCTGCGGGCAATCCATCGGCAATGACCTGCTCGACCACGCGCCTCCCAACCACGGCGGCAGTTGAGTAGTCGAGTGGACCTTTGTGACCCTCGGGCGAATCCAAGGACACGGCGACGCCGCGCACGCCTGCAATGACGGCTTCCATTGCGGCGGTGACGGTGCCTGAGTAAGTGATGTCATGCCCGATATTGGCGTTGGGATTGATGCCCGAAACGACGATGTCAATGGGTTCTTCGATGAGACCAAGCAACGGTAATGCGACACAATCCGACGGTGCGCCATCCGAAGCGAAAGCGCTTGTACCATCTGAGAGAGTCACTTCTTTCACGCGCAAAGGTCGCTCCATCGTCTTCACATGTCCAGACGCAGACCAGTTCTTATCTGGCGCAAAGACGGTCACTTTGCCAAGTTTGCGCATTTCCTGCGCGAGTGCGAGCAGTCCGGGGGCGGTTACGCCGTCGTCGTTGGTTACAAGGATGTGCATGGGTGGGTTTCCGATTTGAGGATTGAGATTGGTGATTGGTAATTTGTAATTGAATTATACGCCATGCGATTGGCAAAGAAAAACGCCCTGCTTTGTGGGCAGAGCGCTTTGGGGACGATAGACAGTGGTCAGGGAATCAGCATGATGGCGGCTGTTATTGCCAGCCCAACGAGAGCGCCTTTGATGATGACCTTGCGTGCCTGACGCTGAATTTGTGCATCTTCTTCGGGATCTTTGACCTTTTCGTACTTATCTGAGGTGAGGCGTACACGACGCCGCGCAAGTGCTACTCAGGTTTTGTCGAGGGCTTGGAAGATAGAGGTCGCACCGCCGGAAAACATGAAATACAAGGGTAGCCGCCAGAGTTTGTCCACGCTGAAGTAGAGCATGGCGGCGAAGATGCCAAAGGTAATCACAAGCTGAAAAATGCCGAAATTCATTCGTTTCTTGCGTTCGGCTGGGCTGATATTTGGAATACAAGCGTCGCCTGAACTGTCGCCTTCGGGGTTGAAGACGATTTTTGGAGGTGTATCGGAAAATTGTGCAAACATGGGTGAAATCTCTCTTTCGTTGTTGGTAGAGACAACGTGAATTTTATAAATCATACGAGAGACATTGCTCATTTTTGCAACTATATCGAGTTGAGGTCGTAAATCCCCTCAGAATATCCGAATTTTGACAGGAGCCTCAATGAAAGCGATCATAGTAGAACGATACGGCATGCCCGATGTGTTGGAAATTAAAGATGTGGAAAAGCCCACGCCTAAAGATAATGAAGTGTTGGTGAAAGTCCATGCGTCATCATTGAACATGTTCGACTGGCATTTGTTAACAGCCGATATTTTCCTTGTACGGTTGAATGCGGGTCTCTTCAAGCCAAAGAACCGCATCCCCGGCGCGGATGTTGCCGGGCGGGTGGAAGCGGTTGGCAAAAATGTCACGCAGTTCAAGGCAGGGGACGAAGTCTATGGTGACCTGGCGGCAAGCGGCTGCGGCAGTTTTGCCGAATATGTGGCAGTGCCAGAAAAAGCGCTGGCGTTGAAACCGGTCAACTTGACGTTTGAAGAGGCGGCGGCTTTCCCAATGGCGGCAGTGACTGCCTTACAAGGCTTACGTGATGCTGGCAAGATTCAAGCCGGGCACAAGGTACTGATTCAAGGTGCTTCGGGCGGAGTCGGTTCGTTTGCGGTGCAGATCGCCAAATCTTTCGGCGCAGAAGTGACGGCGGTATGCAGTACACGTAATGTGGAGCAAGTCCGTGCATTGGGTGCGGACCATGTCATTGATTACACAAAAGAGGATTTCACAAAGAATGGCAAGCAGTACGATGTGATCCTTGCTGTCAATGGCTACCGCAAACTCGAAGAGTATAAGGGCTCACTTACTCCCAAGGGAATCTATGTGATGGCGGGCGGCGCAACCAAACAGATCTTCGAAGCCTTACTGCGCGGCTCATTTCTTTCTGAAAAGAATGGTAAAAAGCTGGGCGCATTCACGGCAGAGCCAAAGCAGGCAGATCTCATTTATCTAAAAGGCTTGGCAGAAGCAGGCAAGATCAAACCTGTTATCGACAAGCGTTATCCATTAAACGAAACCGCGCAAGCTCTTCGGTATCTCGGTGAAGGACATGCACGGGGGAAAGTGGTTTTGAACGTGACGAACTGAGTGGTCGTTGGCTGAAAAAATTGGCTTACCAATACGACGGCAGACCGCAGACGATAGACCGCGGTCTGCCGTCTGCGGTCTATTGTCTAATCAACGGAGCGAAGCAAGACTCCGTTTTGTGATGGGTCATGTAGCAAGTAACCATCGTCGGTTTTGTTGTAGGGGATGCCAGCCGCTTCTACGCGGGCGGTCACTTCGGCGAGCACGGAAGGATTCGGGTAGTCTACGGTCATGAAGCGCAGTCCCACCGCATCGGGCGGAGGAGGAGGCGCACCGCGTCCGTTCCAGGTGTTGAGACCGATATGGTGATGGTATCCGCCTGCTGAGACGAATGCCATGCCAACTCCTTTTGAAACGCCCATTACATCGAAGCCAAGTACGCCATGATAAAAATTAACAGCTTCTTCGATGTCACGCACATGCAAGTGGACGTGCCCCATGCGGGTTTCGGCAGGGACGGGCGTATCAAGCTTGTCATCTTCTTTGATGTGAGTGAAAAGTGCATCAACGTCGAGGGCTTCGCGTCCATCGCTCCAGCGTCCATCTGCCCAGCGGGCTTCGTAGTTGCCATCTTTGATCGTCCACGAGCCGTCTTCGGGTGATTCGCAATACAGTTCGATGCCGTTGCCTTCGGGGTCGCTGAGGTAGGTGGTCTTGGTCATGACGTGGTCGGTGGGCGAGTTGGGAACTTTCAACGCAAACAAACGCGCCATAGCGATGGCAAGCTCGCGGCGATTGGGGAAGACGATGGCGAAGTGATACAACCCCGTGCCGCCGCGATAGCGTTTGAGATTCGGCTCCTCGGTGAATTGAAGAAGATCTGCGCCGCCTGCGCCGAGACCGGCTTTGTTGCCTTCGCGCCAGTGCAGTTTCAAGCCGATGGCTTTTTCGTAAAAGAGAATCTGATTCTCAAGGTTGGCAACGGTCAAAGCGACGTGCCCCATACGGGTGGCTGGATGAACCGAATATTCCTGTGCTGTGTTTGGTTGCGTCATCATTCTTTACCTCTAACTAGGAGTGCGAAGTTTTAGGCTTCGGACTTATTGTACTGTGTGACTACGGAAAACGACCATGGACGATGGACGATAGACCATAATCTTTGATCCATCGTCTGTGGTCTATTGTCTGCCGTCTAATTGACGATCTTGAGTCCGCTGACCCAGTTCGTGCCGAGGGTGCCCTGCAACACAATGTGCAATAACTGAGCGCCTTCGATCTGACGCGCACGGTGCAATGGACCGGCATCCACGGCGCGCATGCCGCCATCGGTCACCAACTGCGCAACTTTGGCTTTGGCATCGGCATCATCGCCAGCGATGAAGACATCGAGTTTCTGTCCGCCAGCGGAACCTGCAATGAGCGTGCCAGCGAAAGTGGTGTTGAAGGCTTTCACAACTTTCGCACCCGCGACGAGCGCCTTGGCAAGGTCTTCTGCGGAAGAAGAATCAGGCGCAGTAGCGAGACCATCGTAGGTAGAGTTAAGTGGGTTGGCAATATCCACAACGACTTTGCCAGCGAGTTTGTTGCCGAGTTGCTTGGCGATTTCGATGTTGGTGCCGTACCAAACGGCAAGCACGACAACGTCACCAAGCGGGCTATCGAGAGTGCCAACTTCGGCTTTCAGGTCTGCGGCGGTCTTCTGAGCAGTTTCGGGATTGGCATCTACAAAAGTGACCTTGTGTCCGCCCGCGATGAGGCGGGTTCCGATCCCGCGTCCCATATTACCTGCACCAATGATTGTTACGTTCATGATCTTTATCTCCTATTGTTTTAATTACAGTGCGAAACGTCCGTAAGCTACGAAAACAGACAAAGCCAACAAGACAACATTCACTGGGATAACCTGATATTCTTTCTTTGGTAAATGCACCATGAAAATAGCGAGCAATTGAATGATCGAAAGACCCACAGCGGCAAGAGGGGTTAACCACGGAAGAA
>JAFLCF010000304.1 GCA_017303735.1 Anaerolineae bacterium | reverse complement strand
GTCACCATCGAAACGGGTCGCTTAGCCGGGCAGGCAGGCGGCGCGTTAACGCTTGGTGTGGATGAAGCCATTGTTTTCGCCTCTGCCACCATGGGCGGCGTACGCGATGGAATTGATTTCTTCCCCTTGAGCGTGGAATACGAAGAAAGATTGTATGCTGGAGGAAAGATCCCCGGCTCTTTCTTCCGCCGAGAAGGGCGCGCCTCTACAGAGTCGATCCTCACCGCTCGTTTGACCGACCGACCTCTGCGCCCGTTGTTTCAGGATGGCATGCGCAACGAAGTGCAAGTCATCATGTACTCATTCTCGTCTGACGGAATCAACCCGTTGGATATCCTTGCTATTAACGCTGCTTCGGCTGCGATCATGATCTCAGACATCCCCTGGGGCGGACCTGTCGGCGCCGTCCGCATTGGGCGTGTGAACGGTGAATTTGTCGTCAACCCCACTTTCGCCGAGATCGAAGCCTCAGACCTCGACCTACGCATTGCAGGCACCAAAGACGCCATCCTCATGGTGGAATGCGGCGCGAACGAGATTCCCGAAGATGTGATGGTTCAGGCACTCGAGCTTGGTCACAAATCCATGCAACCGCTGATTGACCTGCAATTGCAAATGGCTGCCGAGATCGGCAAGCCCAAGCGCGAAGTGAAGTTGCACCTGCCCAGTGATGAAGTGAAAAAGAAAGTCTTCGACCGCGTCAGTGGTCCGATGAACGAACTGCTCGACAAGCCGCTCTCCAAAGTGGAGTTCTACACCGGCATGAGCACCATCAAAGAAGCTGCCGAAGCCGAATTCTGCACCGTGCCCGAAGGCGCAAACGCCGCGGACTATATGAAGGTCAACGAGTTCCGCGAAGGCTTTGAGTTGGCAGAGCAGGCAATTGTGCGTGAACGCATCTTGAGCATGGGCGCCCGCCCCGATGGACGCAAGCCTACCGAAATTCGCCCGATCTGGTGTGACGTAAACGTCTCGCCCCGTGCGCATGGAACTGGTCTCTTCACCCGCGGTGAGACCCAGATCCTCTCCTTTGCTACCCTTGGCACACTCGGCGAAGCACAGGAGTTAGACAACCTCTCCCCGATCAAGAACAAACGCTATATGCATCACTACAACTTCCCGCCTTTCTCCACCGGCGAGGCAAAGCCTTTGCGTGGTCAGAGCAGGCGCGAGGTTGGGCATGGAGCGTTGGCAGAACGTGCACTGGAACCCGTGCTGCCCATCGAAGAATCCTTCCCGTACACCATCCGTGTTGTGTCTGAGGCATTGTCTTCCAATGGCTCGACCTCGATGGGCTCGGTCTGCGGTTCAACCCTGGCTCTCATGGATGCAGGCGTGCCAATCAAGGCGCCTGTCTCTGGTGTGGCGATGGGTCTCATCACCGACGACTCTGGTCGTTACCAGATTTTGACCGACATTCAAGGCACTGAAGATCACCTCGGCGACATGGACTTCAAGGTTGCTGGAACATCTGCGGGCATCACTGCCTTGCAGATGGACATTAAGATCAGCGGCTTGAGCACCCAAATGATGAAGGAAGCGCTGGAACAGGCTCGTGTGGCACGCATGTCCATCATGGACAAGATGCTGGCTGTCCTGGCTGAACCGCGCAAGGAATTGAAGCCGCATGCCCCGCGCATCATTACCGTCAAGATCCCGGTCGATAAGATCGGTGCATTGATCGGACCGGGCGGCAAGAACATCCGCGCCTTGCAGGAAGAAACCGGCGTCAAGATCGACATCGAAGAAGACGGCACCGTGTACATTGCCTCAACCGATGGGGTTGGCGCGAAGATCGCACAGGAACGCATTGAAGGCTTGGGCGAATCGGCTGTGGCTGGCAATATCTATACCGGCAAGGTTGTGCGCGTGGAAGCCTTCGGCGCATTCGTGAACATCATGCCCGGCGTGGACGGACTCGTTCACATCTCTCAGCTTGATAGCGAACGCGTGGAAAAAGTTGAAGACATCTGCGTGGTTGGCGATGAGTTGACCGTGATGGTCACCGATGTGGATGCAGGCGGCAAGGTGCGCCTCTCTCGCCAAGCCGTGCTTGAAGGCTGGACGCTCGAAGAAGCCCGCGAGAAGGATAAGGGCGGCGGTGGTCGCAATGGCGGTGGACGTGGCGGCGACAGGGGTGGTCGTGGCGGCGGAGATCGCCGAGGCGGTGGCGGACGCGGCGGAGATCGTGGTGACCGCGGCGGACGTGACCGACGATAAGCTGTTGAATAAAAAATCCCGAAGTTCAAATGAACTTCGGGATTTTTTATTCCGAGACCTTTTATCCGATTTGGGGTTTCAACTTGCATCGGGCAACATTCTTCATGTATACAAAAGAATAGGAGACGAACCATGCAAGAAAGTATTATTTCAAGTGTGATCCTGCCTCTCGCAATCGCCATTATTATGGTGACGTTGGGGATGATGCTTACCGTTGCAGATTTTCGGCGCATCTTCACCCAACCCAAACCGGTGCTGATCGGTTTATTCTGCCAAATGATCCTCCTGCCAGTGCTTGGCTTTGCGGTCGCTGGCATATTCGCCCTGCCACCCATTTACGCCATTAGCCTCATTCTTTTAGCCGTATCACCAGATGGCGCAACATCGAATCTCATCATCCATGCCGGAGATGGCGATCGGGCACTTGGCATCACCTTGACCGCCATCACCAATATGCTCGCATTCCTAACCATTCCATTCGGTTTGGGCATTGCATATAACCTCTATGGCACAGGTGCATTGGATATTGAGTTCCCCGTCGTAGATACGATGATACAAGTTGCCGTCATCACGATCATCCCTACATTGATCGGCATGGGCATTCGGCAATGGAAGCCAGACTTTGCCGAGAACAGCAAACGTTGGTCGAAAAATTTCGCAACCATCTTTCTATTTCTCGTCATTCTTGCGCTCATTGTTCAAAACTGGGATGTGATCGTCCGCGACGGTCCGCGCTTTGCTCCGGCATTCATCATTCTGAACATCGCCTCTTTGATCGTGGGATATTTTGTTCCTAAACTTCTGGGCATTGAGCAAGTCCAGGCGTTGACTATTGCCATCGAGACCGGTCTGCAAAACTCCACGGTTTCCATTACGGTTGCGATCACTCTATTGAACAACAATGAAATGGCGGTCATTCCCGGTTTGTATGCCATTTGGATGTACGTTACCGGTTTTGCGATCGCTTTTTGGATGGCGCGCCGCTCTCCATCGGCTGCTGCTCTCGAACAGAAGACAGCCGCTTAAGACTCTCTCCCTTTTTAGAACGCAGAAAACGCTGATTGACGCTGACAAAAGCGAAAGTCAGCGTTTTCTACATCAATTTGAGCTCCACTTTTAGCGGGTTTTATGTGCTAAAATCGCCTGTCTGATTTTGGAGAATTCATGCTGAGCGAAACAAAAACCGAACCAACCTCCCCTATCGCCGCGCGCCGAACCTTCGCGGTGATTTCACACCCCGATGCGGGTAAAACCACCCTGACTGAAAAACTTCTGCTGTACGGCAACGCCATCGAACTGGCGGGCAACGTCCGTGCGAGGAAAAATCAACGCGCCACCACCTCCGACTGGATGGAAATGGAGCGCGAACGCGGCATTTCCATCACCTCAACCGTGCTGCAATTCCCGTATCGCGGACATACCATCAACCTGCTCGACACGCCCGGGCATCAAGACTTCTCTGAAGATACCTATCGCACCCTTTCGGCAGTCGATTGCGCCGTGATGGTGATCGATGGCGCCAAAGGCATTGAGCCGCAGACCTTAAAGCTCTTTGAAGTCTGCCGTAAACGCGGCATTCCCATCTTCACTTTCATCAACAAAATGGACCGCCCATCCCGCGACCCGCTCGACCTGCTGGATGAGATCCGCAAGGTATTGGGCATGGAGCCGGTCCCCATGAACTGGCCCATCGGTGATGGTCCGCAATTTGTTGGGGTGTATGACCGCGCCGAAGATGGTGTCTATCTCTACGAACGCACCGAACGCAACGAGAAGATCGCGCCAGAAGTTTTCGTCCGCGTAGATGACCTTGAAAAGCAAGGCTTACTCTCAGCCGAAAAAGTAAAACACCTCAAAGAAAGCATTGAATTGCTAGACCTCGCAGGCGGAACCTTCGACCATGCCGCCGTGCTCAAGGAAAAACAGACCCCCGTCTTCTTCGGCAGTGCGTTGACCAACTTTGGCGTACGCATGTTCCTCGACTCGTTCATTCAGTTCGCGCCGCCGCCCCAACCCTATCTCAGCGACACGGGCTTGGTCTCGCCGGAAGACGCAGATTTCACCGGTTTCATTTTCAAAATTCAAGCCAATATGAACCCCAAGCATCGTGACAGCGTCGCCTTCCTGCGCATCTGTTCCGGCAAATTCGAGCGCGGCATGGACCTGCTCCACGCGCCGAGCGGCAAGATGCTCAAACTCATGCGTCCCTACAAAGCCTTTGCCAACGAGC
>JAFLCF010000303.1 GCA_017303735.1 Anaerolineae bacterium | reverse complement strand
TAGACCTTGGTCAACTCTTCAACATGGATCATTGATTGCCTCCAAACGGATTCGGCGCTTCAAAGCTGCTCTCGCGAGCCGTGGTCACCACATCGCCTTCGTTCAAGTCACCTGTCACCGCCACCATCTCACCGATGATCGCGCCGCCAGTCACATCCACGCGCACGGTGTCAGCACCGCGCACCACCCACACAAACTCACCTTGCGAGTCATTTTGAATGGCAGTGATCGGTACCGCCAACGTCGCCGTCTCGCCGCCAATTTGAATGACCAGATTCATGGTCGAGCCGAGCGGCAGGAACGTATCACCTTCAGGCTTATCGATCATCACACGCACATCATATTTGACCAAACCCGAAACGACTTCACCCACCGGGTTGATGGATACCACTTCACCGATGAACGCCACCCCGGGCAGCGCATCCGACTCCGCCGAAACTTGATTGCCAACCTGAACCTTGGCAATGTCTGATTCATCCACCTGCGCGTCGACGTAGAGATTCTCCAAATTGGCAATATTCACTGAAAGGTCACCCGTGCTGACGACTTCACCCGCAATTTGATCCACAGACAGAATCTGTCCATCGAACGGAGCGATGATGCTCATGGTGTTGACTGTTGCCTGCGCCGCATCCACTTTGGCTTGGGCAGCGATTACATCTTGAGATTGCTCGCCAGCCAGCAAACGGTCATATTCACGCTGGGAATCTTCGTATTTGGCTTTCTTCAAGGCAAGATCGTTCTCAGCCTCAATGATCCAATCTTCGGGAGCAGGTCCACGGAAATTTTCAGACTCATATTTGTATGCCCAAGTATTCCCAGTGCGAACAATGCGGGCGGTATATCTCGTCTGCGGAATACGCTGGTCAGTCTGTAAATACAAAAGATAATTTTGCGCATCTTCGTAATCTTCTTTGGCTTCTTTCAAGTCAATGGCAGCCTGCGCCAGGTCTGTGCCTGAAGTGAGCAATGTATCTAAATTATCCTGTGCAGTGATCAGATCTGCTTGTGCTGAAACAATGCTGGAAGAAGTGCTGGTTGGGTCGAGAGTCAACAAAACATCTCCCGCTTTTACAAAATCACCCGGCTGTACGTTCACAATGGCAACTGTGCCGCTTGTCTTCCAATTGAGGCTGGCAAACGGTTCGGCTGCCAAGCTGCCGGTCGAGTCGACGGTCTCCGTCAGCGTGAGAGAAACTACCTGGGCAGTTTCCGCTGCGGCTGAGTCTGAGGCGTTTGCGTTTCCGTTCAGGGTACCGATAAGCAAGGTGATTACCACGAGAGCGCCTGCGGCGATCCACCAGAATTTTTTGTTTTTGATCCAGTTTGACATTTGATTTCTCCTTTTTGATTATCTACAGGATACTTTTCAAATGTGCAGAATTTGTGCAGACTAGGTGGACGATTATGGAGGGTTCTTGTGTAAAATTGTGGGTATGAAACATGAAACCCTCCCAACTCTAACTCTCCCCAAGATCGGCTTTGGCACCTGGAAGATCGGCGGCGGCTCCACGCCCAACCACGCCGTGGACGAAAAATCTCTGGCGGCATTACGCTATGCCCTAGAGATCGGGTATACCCACATTGACACTGCCGAAATGTATGCAAGTGGTCACAGCGAAGATCTGGTCGGGCAGGCTGTGCGTGAATCTGGGAAGCAACGCGAGGATGTGTTCATTACATCCAAAGTCGTGCCGAGCCATTTACGCTATGACGATGTTTTGAACGCTTGCGAAAATTCTCTGCGTCATCTCAAGATGGAATATATTGACCTGTATCTCATCCACTGGCCCCAGGCAGGCGCAAATTATGAAGATACGTTCAAGGCATTAAACAAACTGGTACGCGATGGCAAGGTAAAGCATCTCGGTGTGAGTAACTTCAATTTGAAATTACTCAAACAGGCGCAGTCGCTTTCTGAAACGCCCATCATCACCAATCAAGTTCCGTTCAGCCTGGGTGACCGTTCCTACATCAAGAACGGCGTCTTGGAATATTGTCAGCAGAACGACATTCTATTAACTGCGTACTCACCCATTGAAGAAGGAAACCTCCGCTCGCATAAAACGCTGGATGTCATCGCCAAAGCTCACAATGCCACGATCTTCCAGATCGCGTTGGCGTGGGTCATGTCTCATCCAAGAGTCATCACGATTCCTATGTCGTTCAACCCGGTTCATATCCGCGAGAATTTTGAGGCGGCAGAGATTGAACTCACTCAAAATGAAATTCAACAGCTAAACGATCTATGAATTCTCACGCTTTACCAGATATACAAATCATTGAAGAAACTGAAACAGAGCTTGAGCCGATGTACTCCGTCATCATCCACAATGATGATGTGACTCCGATGAATTTTGTGGTGGAAGTGCTCAAACAAATTTTCTACCTCGGCAACGACCGCGCCGCAGAGATCATGCTTGCTGCACACGTCAAAGGCTCGGCGTATGTTCAAAGCTTATCCCGCATCGAAGCCGAAAAACGCGTTGCCCGTGCCCATCAAGCCGCTGGCATGCAGGGCTATCCACTCACATTTACGGTGGAACGCGAATGACATCCAACCTCGAAACTCTCACTGAGATCAACCTCGACGATCTTGTCAGCTCGTTTGGCTGGCAACATTCGCCATTCCTCTCGCGCCTCTTGCGGATATTCTTCCGCAAGCCTGCGCAGACCTTTGCTCAACATGTTGTGGAATATGATGACACGGTAGGTGTGCATGGCATTGTGGAGGGTGGATGGAATCTCTCGCGCCGGTATGTTCAAGACATCCGCATCATCGGCGCGGACCGGATACCTGAGGCAGCGTTTCTAGCCTTATCCAATCATCCCGGCATGGCCGATACCGTGGCACTCTTTGCCGCCTTGAACCGCATAGACTTACGCATCATCGCCCTAGATAGACCTTTCCTCAATGCGCTTCCGCATACCACGGCTCAACTTTTCTACGTCTATGATGACCCCGCCAAACGCATGACCCTGGTGAGACAAGTCAGCGCCCATTTGAAAAAAGGCGGTGCCATCCTCACCTTCCCCGCCGGTCACATCGAACCCGACCCGGATGTTTACCCCGGCGCCGTCGACTCGCTCAAAGAGTGGACAGACAGCGTGGGCGTTTTCATCCGCATGGCACCCGATGCAGCCATCCTGCCAGTTTTAGTGCGAAGTGTGGTTGCCACGAAATATGCAAATCATTGGTTATTGAGAATCAAAAAGACGAAAGAGGAAAAAGAAAAGTTAGCAACCGCATTGCAGTTGCTAGGCATGGTGATATTTAACGAAAAACCCGTGACGGTAACAATACAAATCGGCAAGCCAATTTATGCCAAAAACTTAGGGACGACCGAAACAGACGCCATCCATCAAGCCGTGTTGGCGGAGATGAAGGAACTGATCGAAAATCCTCCGAAATCCCATTAACTCCGAAGTGGAGTGCGCAGGTCTCGCCGGATTTTTGCCGATTCGAAGATACGGTCAAAAAATCCCTTATACCCGTCTTTATCGTACAAGATCATGTAATCTGCTGGACCATACTCTTCGGGAGCAAGCATAATCGCAGGGTTGGGGTTGATCTCCAAAATAAACAACTCGCCTTGCTCGTTCATACGCACGTCACAGCGACCATACCCTGAGATGCCCATTGCTAAAAACATGCGCCTGCCAATATCCTGAAGGCGGGTTCTCAATTCGGGTTCGGTCACTTCGTTGAAGCTAAACGGAATGTTGTAATCCCACTTAATATCGGTATGCCAGAACTCCTCGCCTTCTGGGAAGATCAATTGTGCAGGCGGGTACACGAAAGGATTACTGAGGTCTTTGGGGTTATCCACGATCAGCACATTGAATTCTGGTCCAACGATGAATTCTTCCATGCGGGCAGCGCCGAACTCTGCACAGATGCGTTTCACCTGTGTCAACACTTCTTCCACCGTGTTCGCGCGCGATTCTTTGGTCATGCCCATGCTGCCATAACTTTTGGGATGTTTGACCATGATCGGAAAACGCAAATTCTTTACAAGCGTCTCTACCTCTTCAACACTGTTTACTCGATAACCCTTTGCAAAACCGATCCCATTCGCATCTGCAATTGCCTGCATTTCTTCGCGGGTAGGGTCAAAGCAACGAGAGTCTGCGCCGGTAAAGGGTAGGTTGAGGCGTTCCAATGCCTGCACAACTTCATCTGCCTGATACCCAATCTCATCATCTTCTTCATCTTCGAATTCGTAGCCTTCGCAAATGTTCAGAAAGACATCGAATTCTTTTGATTCTGCCAATGCCTGTATCTTCTCAAAGACAGGCGCTGTTAGTGTGACCAACTTCCATTCGTACTCTTTCATATATGGTGCAGGGTTGAAATACTCAATATGCTCGTCAGATAACACGCAAACACGCATGGGATTCTCCTGATTATTTTTTCCTATTTCAATTCCCAGTTGGGAAAATCCAATAGAAGGCTATTTGGTTTCG
>JAFLCF010000302.1 GCA_017303735.1 Anaerolineae bacterium | reverse complement strand
GCATCGCCTCGATTGCAGGATTAATGATCGCCTCGGGCTTCATCCTGAGCGTGCCTCTTTACGCCGATGCAACCTACTTCCGTCTGTTGCGCGAAGAACTTCTCATCGGGCGTGAAGCCGACCTGACTCAAAAGCCCGTTGATTATGCCCCCTTAGCTTTCGTCTTTGAATTGAAGACCGCAGGCAAAGACAGCCCGCAATGGAAAAACGTCGAAGAAGTAGACACCTATCTCTCCGATGCCGCACTGCGCCGCATTGACCTGCCGATTCTGCAAACCATTCGCCGCTTTCGCACCGACGGCTATAACATGTATCCGCCGCGTGACCCGAACAACTCCGGCACGCAATATCCATTGACCTCGGTCAGCTTTGCATTCATCACGCCATTAGATGAAACCATCACCATCATCAATGGCGCAGCGCCACAACCATTCGTTTCACTGTTCAAAGATGGTGATGCCATTGAAGTGATGGCACATGAAAGCCTTGCTGGTGAGTTTGGCGTACAAGTTGGCGACACCTACACCCTGCGCACCGAGAACGGAAACATCCCCGTGGTCATCGTCGGCTTATGGCGAGCCGTGGACCCGCTGGCACCGTATTGGAGCGTAACCCAAACCAACTGGCTCATTGTTCATGAAGACTCCTACAAAGGCATCATCAGCGAACGTGTGGACGATGAACTTCGCAACGTCATCTGGAGCATCGTTGCCGATGGCTCTGACCTCCACGCCGACGATGTGGAAGTTTTGAAAGAACGCATCCTCGCCGTAGAAAGCCGTGCCGCAACCCTGTTGGATAAAACGACTCTCGTCGCTTCTCCGCTCGAAGCGCTCGACCGTTATCAACAAAATGCGCCCACACTCACCTATCTGCTCTTTGCGTTCAGCGTGCCCATCTTAAGTTTGATCCTTTCGTTCATTGGTCTTGTTGCGGGTCTGTTCGTTGGGCAGCAGCGCGGCGAAATGGCAATTCTGCGTAGTCGCGGTGCGAGCACATCACAGGTCATTGGCATGTCGCTGATGCAAGGCGTTCTGCTTGGCATCGTGGCGCTGGCAGGCGGCATTGGCTTGGGTGTGTGGATCACACACTCCATCGGCAAAGCCCGCAGCTTCTTAGACTTCAGCGCGGCAGGCGGGTTGCGCGTCAGCATCACACCCGAAGTGCTAGGCTACGGTCTGCTTGGCATTGGCATCATTTTGCTCATTCAAGTTCTGTTGCCAACCCTCAGCGCGGCAGAGAACACCATCGTCACCTACAAACAGGAACGCGCGCGTTCCTTCCGCATTCCATGGTGGCAAAAATTTTATGTCGATGTCTTCCTGCTCATCCCTGCCATCTATGGCTTTTGGCAGTTATCCGAACAAAGCAAAAAAGCATTAAGCGGATCGGAGACATTGCCTGACCCGTTACAGAATCCGCTATTGTTGCTGGTTCCCGCCTTGGGCATTTTCTCCGTCGCTCTTTTCACGCTCAGGCTTGTTCCACGCTTCATGGCTTTCCTCTCGTGGACGCTTCGCACCACCAAAAGCGTCGGCTTGCTCATGGCAGCCCGCTACCTCGAGCGGACTCCTGCCTTTTACAGTGCGCCGCTGGTCTTGCTTGTGCTCACGCTTGGCTTGTCTGCATTCACCGCATCCCTCGCAAAGACCTTAGACAGTCAGCTCGATAAACAGATGCGCTATCAAACCGGCGCAGACATGAACCTGTATGAGTTCGGCACAACTTTCAATGAAGACAGCCCGAACCCGGTCTACACCTTCAACCCGGTTGAAGATCATCTCAGCATACCTGGCGTCGAAACCGCTACGCGTGTAGGACGATACAACTTCACCGCCATTGGCACCAGTGGCTCCATTGAAGGCACTTTCCTCGGCGTGGATCGGCTCACTTTTCCCTCGGCAGCCTATTGGCAAAGAGACTTCGCCGCAGAGCAACTTGGCGTATTGATGAATCAACTCGCCGCCGACCCAACCGGTATTTTGGTACCGAATGCTTTGCTCGAAGAACAAAAGTTGAAAATTGGCGACAAGATGAAACTTGGCATTGCCACCGGCATTGCCGGGGAATCGATCACCTGGGATGCCACCATCGTCGGCTCCTTCGACCTCTTCCCGACCTGGTACCCTGACTCTGGCACCATGGTGGTTGGCAACCTCGAAGAATTATTCCTGCGGGCAGGCAATGAGTATCCGCATCAGGTTTGGCTTGCCACTTCACGCGATGCCGACCCCGAAGCGATTGCCTATGCCGTACGCGGCTACAGCATTCTGCTCGACCAGCAAGCTGACCAAACCAAACTCAACCCGAACGGACTGAACACCATCGTCCGCGAATGGTCATCGGCGGAGTTGAATATCCGTGCCGAGCAGCGGCGACCTGAACGGCAAGGCTTGTTCGGTCTGCTTTCGGTTGGCTTCGTCGCTTCGGCATTGCTCACCGTGCTGGGATTTTTACTCTACGCGCTCTTCTCCTTCCGCCGCCGTTTTATCGAGATGGGCATGTTACGTGCCATTGGTTTATCCATCGGGCAGATGAAATCTCTATTGGCGGCAGAACTGGCATTTCTCGTTTTACTCGGCATTGGCGTGGGAACGGCACTGGGCGTCTTTGCCAGCCGATTGTTCGTGCCTTTCCTGCAAATCGGCGCGAGTGCGCAGTCACAATATCCGCCCTTTCAAATTGAAATTGCATGGCTCTCCATTATTCAGATCTACATTCTGTTCGCCGCCTTGTTCTTCGCCGCGTTGTATGCATTGTCCGCATTGCTCACGCGCATGAAGATTTTCCAAGCGATCAAGTTGGGAGAGACGACGTAACTCGTCATTGCGAGGAGGGTGCTCTCCCCGACAAAGCAATCTCATGAACCAATCCTGAGATTGCTTCGGGCAAAGAGCAAGAGCGCCCTCGCAATGACAGAAAACTACTATGAACTCACAACCTCTCATTCAATGTGAAAACCTCGTCAAGATCTATCAACTCAACCAGCCGGGCGGTGAATCGGTTGAGGTGCAAGCCTTGCAAGGGCTCGATGTGACCGTGCGCGAAGGCGAGATGATCGGCGTGGTCGGCGCGAGCGGCAGCGGAAAATCGACCCTGCTCAACGTGCTCGGCGGCTTAGACCGTCCCACCGGCGGACGGGCTCTCGTTGGCAAACAAAACCTTGGCAGCCTGAGCGAACGTGCCCTCGACGAATATCGCCGTGATAAAGTCGGCTTCATCTGGCAGCATGGTGCCCGCAATCTCATTCCGTATCTCACGGCAGTGGAGAATGTTGAACTTCCGCTCACGCTTTCGGGTCAGGTCGGCGCATCCACCCGCGAACGCGCGCTGGAATTGCTTGAGCTTGTCAAACTCAAAGAACGCATGGGGCACAAACTCGAAGAACTCTCTGGCGGTGAGCAACAACGCGTGGCAATTGCGATTGCACTGGCAAACAACCCCATGCTCCTGCTGGCGGATGAACCCACAGGCGAATTGGATACATCCACCGCGCAGACGATCTACGACCTATTGCGTGACTTGAACACCCGCCTCGGACTCACGATGGTGATTGTTTCGCACGACCCAGGCATTGCCAAACACGTAGACCGGGTCGTTGCCGTGCGGGACGGGAAACTTGCAAGCGAAACCGTCCGCGTGCAAAAAGCGGATAGCGACGAACATCACCTCGTAGAGATGGCAGTTCTGGATTCTGCCGGGCGGTTACAAATTCCGCGTGAATATTTGGAAGAGTTCGGCATCAAGCGACGCGTCATTATCGAAACGACGGCGGAGGGAATTTTGATCCGCAAGCCGGAGGGTGATGCTCACAGTGTAGAACATAGCCCTATGGTCAACGAACTGGCTGAGACGAAGGAAGAAGCTTTACAAGGTTCATCGAAGTGGAATCAGATATGGAGTCGCATTCAGTCTGAGATGAGAAAGAGGCTGGGGCGATGAGTTTTGTCATTGAAACAAAAGACCTGTGGCGTGTGTACCCGTCGAAGAATCATGCCGAAGGGATTCCGGCATTGCGCGGGATCAATTTGCGCGTGGAGACTGGCGCATTCGTGACCTTGAAGGGACGTTCGGGCAGCGGCAAGACGACGCTGTTGAATTGCCTGGCTGGGTTGGATAAGCCGACTTCGGGTTCAGTGAATGTGCTGGGACACGACCTGATGCAAATGAGCGACGATGATTTGACCGCCTGGCGGCGCGACCAGATCGGGTTGGTCTTTCAATCGTTTGGGTTGTTGCCCACACTTTCGGCGTATGAAAATATCGAGTTGCTTTTGAGAATCAAAGGTGACGAATACGAAGCACGGCACAAACGCTCGTTGGAATGTTTGGAGATCGTGGGCTTAAGCAAATGGAAAGACCACCGCCCGTATGAAATGTCTGGCGGACAGCAACAGCGTGTGGCAATTGCGCGCGCGTTGGCAAATGATGCGAAGTTGATCCTCGCCGATGAGCCCACCGGCGAGTTGGATAGCAAGACCACGCAT
>JAFLCF010000301.1 GCA_017303735.1 Anaerolineae bacterium | reverse complement strand
TCATCTTAATCCTGCTGGGCGCAACCGGCATTTCATTTTTTCTGGGTCACGCCACCGAGTCGATCGTCATTGCCGTCATCGTTTTATTTGCAGTGGGTCTTGGCTTCGTGCAGGAATATCGCGCCGAGCGTGCCATTGAAGCCTTGCGACAAATGGCGGCACCAACAGCAACAGTCTTGCGTGACGGCACCGAAGTGAAAGTGCCCGCGCGTGAAGTGGTGCCTGGCGATGTGGTGATCCTGCACACGGGTGATCGCATCCCTGCCGATGGGCGCTTGATCGAATCTATAAATTTACAAATCGAGGAAGCTGCGCTGACAGGTGAATCTGTTCCAGTGGAAAAGCACACCGACGCGCTTCAGACTCAAGAGATGCCTGTGGGCGACCGCAAGAACATGGTCTACGCTGGAACCGCCGCCACCTACGGGCGCGGACGCACCTTGATCGTTGCCACAGGTATGCAAACCGAGTTTGGCAAGATCGCGCAATTGCTGCAGACCGTTGAAAGCAGCAAGACACCCTTGCAGCAAAACCTTGATAAGGTCGGCTCGGTGCTGGCGCGTGCGGCGTTCGTTGTGGTTGCCATCATCGTAGCGCTCGGGCTTTTACGCGGACAGCCCTTCATCGAAATGCTCATCTTCGGCATTGCCCTCGCCGTTGCCGTTGTGCCAGAAGCCTTGCCCGCGGTTGTCACCATCTCTCTCGCCATTGGTGTGCAGAAGATGGTTAAACGTAATGCGCTCATTCGCCGTCTGCCTGCCGTCGAAACACTTGGCAGTACTTCGGTGATCTGTTCCGATAAAACCGGCACGCTCACGAAAGACGAAATGACCGTGCGCAAATTATTCGCGGCGGGACAAGTCTTTGATGTCAGCGGCTCGGGTTATGAACCCGTCGGTCAATTCTCCATCGACGGCAAGACTGTTGAAGCCTCTGCCGAATTAAAGCAAATGCTCACTGCCGCCACCCTCGCGTCAGATGCGACCATCGTCAAAGATGAAGCCAGCAACGAAAAGAACGATTGGGATATCAAAGGCGACCCCACAGAAGGCGCACTTGTCGTAGCCGCTGCCAAAGCCGGGCTTAAGAAAGATGTGTTGGATGATACCTATCCACGCACGCAGGAAATTCCATTCACATCCGAATCCAAGCGCATGACCACTCTCCATAAAGTTGAAAAGGGAACCGTGGCATACACCAAGGGCGCGCCGGAGATCATTTTAGAAAATTGTGATTCGGTGTTGACCTCAAGCGGCGTGAAAAAATTAGATGAGGCGACTCGCAAGCAAGTGTTGGATACCGCGCAGAATTTTGCCAGCCAAGCACTGCGTGTGCTCGCCATCGCCTCCAAACCAGATGCCGTGATTGAGTCTGCGCAAACCGGCATGACCTTCCTCGGGCTGGCAGGCATGATCGACCCGCCGCGCCCTGAAGCCAAAGAAGCGATTGCCATTTGTGAAAGCGCAGGCATTCGCCCGGTGATGATCACAGGCGACCATCCGCTCACGGCCCAGGCTGTGGCGCGTGAACTCGGATTGCTCAAGACCGGGCGTGTGGTCACTGGCGCGGAACTCGATGATATTTCGGATGAAGATTTCAAACGCGAAGTCGAAACGATTGACGTGTATGCGCGCGTCTCCCCTGCCCATAAATTGCGCGTGGTGACGGCTCTGCAAGCCAATGAACACATCGTCGCCATGACCGGTGATGGCGTGAACGACGCGCCCGCCCTCAAGAAAGCGGACATCGGCATTGCGATGGGCATCACCGGCACCGACGTGACCAAAGAAGCCGCCGCCATGACTCTCACCGACGACAACTTCGCTTCCATCGTCGCGGCAGTGGAAGAAGGTCGCGGCGTGTTCGGCAACATCAAAAAATATTTGATGTATCTGCTTTCTTCGAATATCGGTGAAATTGGTTTGATGGCAGGTTCCGCTTTGCTCGGCTTGCCTCTGCCGTTGACCGCCGTGCAAATTCTCTACGTCAACCTTGCGACAGACGGTTTGCCCGCGCTGGCGCTCTCGGTTGACCCCGCCGAAAAAGATCTGATGAAGCGCAAGCCGCGCAACCAAAAGACGGGCATTTTCACCCGTCCCGTTGTGGCATTGATGTTGGCGGGCGGTATCTGGTCTACGGTTATCAATCTCGGTCTGTTCATTTGGGCGATGAATTCCGGTCGCAGCCAGGAAGAAGCGATGACGATGACCTTCGTCTCGCTGGTGTTGGTGCAGTTCTTCAAAGCCTACAACTTCCGCTCGGATCGCCACTCCATGTTCAATCGTCCGTTCGAGAACAAGTGGCTCAACACCGCTATTTTGTGGGAAGCAGTGCTGTTGATCTTGATCGTGTATGTCCCCGCCCTGCATGAACCGTTCAACACCTTCAGCCTGCCGCTCGTCGATTGGCTCATCATCGGCGCGCTCTCGCTGACCATCTCGCCTGTGCTTGAACTGGTTAAATGGATGGAACGCAAAGGTTGGTTCGGTGAGTTAGAGTCGTAGAAAAAAAGCTATCAGTTGAAAAAAGCAATCAGCGGTCAGCAATCAGCCCAAAAGCTGAAAGCTGACCGCTGATTGCTTAAAGCTGCTCTACAATGAACCCGCATATCCATCTGCTCTTGGATCACTTCCACCGCATAACACACCCGTCTCATCCCGCAAGATTACCTGTCCCCTGCCGAAGACCGCCCGCTCATACCCGCTGACATCATTCAACGGGTGCCCCATTTCGCGCAAGGCGTTCACAGTGGCAGTCGGCATGCCTTCTTCGATATCAACGCGCCCACCCGCCGAATCAGCATCCAAACAGAAGCGCGGCAGATCCAGCGCAGACTGTGGGTCCAGCCCGCCATCTTTCAACGCCGATAAAACTTGCACATGTCCCTGTGGCTGCATGAAGCCGCCCATCACACCATACGAAGCATACAAAGAATTGTCCGATACACGAGTCACCATCGCAGGGATAATGGTGTGATACGGACGCTTGCCGGGTGCAAGTACATTCGGATGATTTGGGTCAAGGCTAAAGTTATGTCCGCGATTTTGCAGGGTGAAGCCCCAGCCCTTCGGCACAATGCCCGTGCCAAAGCCCATGTAATTGCTGTTGATGAACGAACACGCATTGCCCATGCCATCCACCACGCTCAAATAGACCGTGCCCGAAGCATTCACCGGCGAGCCGCGCTGCGGGTCAACGTTGGCGCGTTTCAAATCGATCAACTTGCGGCGCTCACTCGCATATTCTTTCGAGAGCAATTCCTGCATCGGGATCTTCGAGAACGCGGGGTCACTCACATACCATTTTGCATCGGCAAACGCGAGTCGCATGGCTTCGATCATCAGGTGCATTTTCTCGGTCGAGAGCAAATCCATTGAAGTCAGGTCAAAGCCTTCGAGGATGTTCAACGCAATCAGCGCCGTAATGCCCTGTCCATTCGGCGGACATTCATACACGCGCAGTCCGCGATAATCAACGGATATCGGACTCTCCCACGTGGACACATGCAACGCGAGGTCTTCAGCGGACATACACCCGCCCGCCTCTTTAATGACGGCGACAATTGATTCTGCAACCGAGCCTTGGTAAAAGCCGAGAGCACCCCGCTCCGCGACGAGTTTGAAGGTTTTTGCCAGACCTTTGTTTTGAAAAATTTCACCCGCCTTCGGTGCACGCCCATCGATAGTCAACTCATGCCCATTCAACGCGGACTTCAATTGCCTGTCCGCACCACGCCCCCAAAAGTGAGCCGTGAGCGGTGCGACGGGAAAACCTTCATCCGCGAGTCGAATCGCGGGCGCGAGGGTTTCCGTCAACGAGAGCGAGCCATGCTTTGCGATCAAGTCACACCAACCCGCACACGCCCCAGGGACAGTCACCGTATGCGGATGATAGAACGGCAAACTGTCAGCGAGGAGTCCCTCACGCTTTAGCCGATCAAGCGTCAGCGCGGACGAGGCGCGCCCCGATCCGTTCAGGGCAGTCACCTGCTGAGTCTGCGCGTCAAAATACAAGGCGAACATATCCCCGCCAATCCCCGTGGACGTTGGCTCGGTAACGTTGAGCGCGGCGGCAGCAGCCACAGCCGCATCGGCGGCATTGCCACCCTTCGAAAGGACTTCAATGCCCGCAGCAGTCGCTAACGGCTGAGACGTGGCAACAATTCCGCGGCGGGAGTACACGGGCGAACGACGAGAGTTGAATGTGGTGTGGGTCATGGGTTCCTCTTCGAGGAGACGATTGACCATAGACGGTGGACCACGGTCAATCGTCCATTGTCTATGGTCTGATGGAAGTATAATCCCATCAACGAGGTGGACGATGAAAAAACTTTTCTCCCTTATCTTTGCGATTAGCCTAACCCTATCCGCTTGTGGGACAGCAAATACGCCATCTGTATCTCTCACACAGACAGAGATCCCAACCGCGATTGCGACAGCGACTAAAACTCCCATACTACTGACAGCCACCGCCACAACAGCCCCGACTATCA